>JAKAZI010000007.1:0-27172 GCA_021809495.1 Actinomycetes bacterium
TTGAGGACTCCTACCACCGGCCCGTTCTGGTTGACGAGATCGTTGAACTATGCCGCGCCTTGCCCGCGGGGGTAATCGTCGACGCGACCCTGGGCGGAGGCGGGCACGCTGCCGCCATCCTCGACGCGGTCGCACACGTGAGAATTCTCGGGATTGACCGCGATCCAGAGGCCCGCGTCGCCGCGGCGACGCGCCTCGCGGCGTTCGGGGATCGCTCGCGGATCGCGTCGGCCACGTTCGCCGATCTGGCGGACGTGATTCGAGCGAACGCCGACTTCGTGGCCACCTCGCCGATCGTCGGCGTCTTGATGGACCTCGGTGTTTCCTCGCACCAACTCGATGACCCGTCGAGAGGGTTCTCATTCCGATTCAACGTCCCACTCGACATGCGTATGGACCCGTCCACCGGGGAAACCGCCGCAGAGTTGATTGCGCGCATCTCACAGGACGAGTTCGTCCACCTGTTGCGAGCCAACGGTGAAGGCCGCTACGCCCGCGCCATCGCGATCGCTGTTCGAGAGGGCCGGCCAACCACGACCGACGAACTGGTGGCGCTCGTCGAGCGCGCGGTGCCCATTCCGGCCCGACGGCGGGGCAACGTCGCGACGAGGGTGTTCCAGGCCCTGCGCATTGCGGTGAACGACGAGGAACGCCAGCTCGGCGAAGGTCTTCGTGGCGCCTTTGAGTCACTCGCGCCCGACGGCGCCGTGATGGTGATTTCGTACCATTCCGGCGAGGACCGCACCGTGAAGTCGTTCTTGCACGAACTGTCGACGGGCGGTTGCCACTGTCCACCCGCGCTCGGGTGCGTCTGCGGGGCAGTTCCGTCGGCCCGGATTTTACGGGCGAGTGCCGTCTTGGCCCGCCCCGAAGAGATTGCGTCCAATCCGCGGGCGCGATCGGCTCGACTACGCGTCGGTTGGAAGTTACCACGATGAGCGTCATAACTTTCCCCCGACGCGTCGAACGACGGCTCGGTTCGCCGAGCCGACCAGCGGTGCGAACCGGCGAACATCGCGCCAAGGTCACGCATCAGTCACTCGTGCGAACTCGGTGGCGAAACACTTCGGCCACCCGGCGATCGATCATCATCATGGGGGCTGCGTTGGTGGTGTCGCTGAGCGGGAGCATGGTGGTGGCCAACCGTCAGGTGCAGCTACAGCGCCTCCAGAGCGCGCTGCTTCAGGCTCAGTCGAACTACGCCGTGCAGGTCGGATCGATGACCAACGCGTCCGCACCAAGCCAGATTGCGTCCAAGGCTGGCGCGTTGCATCTGGTCGATCCCACGTCGGTAACGCAAGTTCCCGTCACGTCGCTTGAGAGGCCGCTGCCGATACCGCAGTTCAACGGGTACGCGCCGGTCACATCAAGGACGAGTCGGTGAGCCCGTCAGCCTCGACGCCGCCCCGGCGACCCCCGAGCAGGAGACCATCGCCGGTGGGGACGAGTCGTTCGGTGCGTCGCATTCGCTTGCTCCGTTTCTCACTGGTTGGACTCTTTGCGTTGCTTTCGGTGCGGCTCTTCATGCTCCAGATCGTCGATCACGCTCACTACGCGCAGTTGTCCGTCGGCCAGGTTCGAGTGGACCTCACCACGACGGCGCTGCGCGCCGGGATCTACGACCGATACGGGCAGATCCTGGCCGTTTCGAGGCCGACGTCGCTCGTCATCGCCGACGACTTCCAAATCGCCCATCCCGACACCGAGGCCCAGGCGATGTCGCCCATTGTTGGGGTACCCGTCGGAAAGTTGACGAAACTGCTCTCGGAGCGCCACGGTTACGTGGTCATCAGTGACCACCTGGATCTGACCTTGGGCCGTCAGCTCGCGTCAATGAATTTCCCTGGCATCGTGGTACAGGACTCCTCGGTGCGTTCGTACCCCAACGGCCCCGAGGCGACGGCGCTCGTCGGGGGCATCAACGCGTCTGGGGTGGGTTCGGCCGGGCTGGAGTACCAATATCAGAAGCTTTTGGCGGGCCAGACAGGCATCACGCGCGCATTCGTGTCGGCGTCGGGGGTCAACCTTCCCAGCACCCACACGACGGTCATCAAGAAGGCCAAACCCGGCGTGGGACTCGAGTTGACGATCGATTCGTCGCTGCAATTCGTTACCGAGCGCTCCCTCGCCCACGCGCTGGCCACCACGGACGCCGTCGCGGGTACGGCCATCGTGATGGACGTGCACACCGGCGAGATCTTGGCCAATGCGTCGCTCGTGAATATTCGTGCGAAGCCCGGGGTCCTGGGCAAGGTGTCGTCGTGGGGGGTCTCGGTCGGCGTACCGGGGATCGAGCAGACGATCAACGACCTCGCGTTCAGCTACGCCTACGAGCCGGGTTCGGTCTTCAAGGCGGTGACGTTCTCGGCCGCCCTCCAGGCGGGCATCATCACACCGACGACCGTTTTCACGATTCCCAACAGCATCGTGGTCGGCGGGCGAGTCTTCCACGACGCCGAGAACCACGGACTCGAGCATCTCACCGCGACCCAGATACTCGCCCAATCATCCAATATCGGCACCTACAAGATCACCAACCGACTCGGCGAAGCTGGTCTGCTCAGTCAGGTAGAGCGCCTGGGCTTCGGTCAGTTGACCACCCTGAACTTCCCGGGTGAGACGCCCGGACTCCTCGCGAACGCGAACACCTGGAACGCGAGCGACATGGCTGCCATGCCCATCGGTCAGGTCGACGCGGTGCCACCGATCCAGGTGCTCGACGCCTATAACGCGATCGCGAACGGCGGCGTCTTCGTCGAACCGAAACTCGTGCGCGGCTACGTCTTGGCTAACGGTGCGGTGCGCGCCGCGCCGCCGAGCAAGACGCGTGAAGTAATAACGCCAGCGGTGTCGTCTACGTTGACCAAGATGCTCGAACAGGTGGTTCTCGCGGGTACTGGCACCAACGCGATCATTCCTGGGTACCCGGTGGCGGGTAAGACGGGAACCGCGACGATTCCCTATCCGGGCAAGGACCTGCTGCTCTCGGGTCAGTTCGACGCAACCTTCGTCGGTTTCGCCCCGGCGGATCGCCCGGTACTGTCGATGATCGTGGTGGTCGAACGCCCGCTGACGACCGTGTACGGCGGCACCGCCGCGGCGCCGGTCTTTCAACAGGTGATGTCCTACGCGTTGCACCACTACGCGATACCGTCCTCGGGCATCATGGTCAAACCCCTCAAGGGACTCGCTTCGATCGCCTCGGATGTGACGTGATGCAACTCGGCGACCTCTTTGATGACGCACCGCTGGACATCGCGACGGCGAGCGTCGAGATCGACCGCGTCGAGATCGATTCGCGGGCGTGCGGTCCGGGAACGCTCTTTCTCGCCGTTCCCGGTTCGCGCGGCGACGGCGCACACTACGCCGCCGACGCCGTCGCCCGCGGCGCCGTGGCCGTCATGGCGAGCACGCCGATGGACGTTGGCGTGCCGGTGGTCGTCATCCCGCCGTCGCAGGTGCGCGCCATGGTCGCCCACCTGAGCGCGGCAATCGTCGGCCACCCTGACCGGCGAGTCGAGCTGGTCGGGGTGACTGGGACCAACGGCAAGACCACCGTTACCGCACTCGTCGCCCAGCTCGCGCGCAACCTCGGATGGAACGGCGCGAACATCGGGACGCTGACGAACCTTCGAACCACGCCGGCGGGCCCCGAACTCTTTCGCACCATCGACGCCATCGTTCGCGGACTGGACGCCTCGGCTCCCCGGTCGATTCTGGCCCTGGAGGTGTCGAGTCACGCGCTCGATCAGGGGCGCGTCGATGGCCTGCAGTTCGCGGTGGCGGCGTTCACCAATTTGAGCCACGATCACCTCGACTATCACGGAACGATGGAGTCCTACTATCGGGCCAAAGCTCAACTGTTCACCCCCGACCGGGCGCGTCGGGCCGTGATCTGGGTCGATGACCCGTACGGCGCGCGCCTCGCCGACGAGTCGACGATCGCCACGACCAGCGTGTCAGCGGCGGACATCACGAGCGTCACCATGTCGCTCATCGGCACGACGTTCTTCTGGCGCAGTCAACTGGTTCGCTCGCCGCTGGTGGGGGCGTACAACGTCGACAACGCGGTGATGGCGATGTCGATCATGAGCGCCCTCGGGGCCGATGAGACCCTCGTGGTCGAGGCACTGGCTGGCGTGCGGCCGGTACCGGGTCGATTCGAGATCGTTCACAGCCATGACGTGATCGTGATCGTGGACTACGCCCACACGCCGGCCGGGTTGGACCATCTACTGCGCGACGTCCGGTCCCTGGCGCCGGGGGCGCGAGTGATCACCGTCTTCGGATGTGGCGGCGATCGGGACCACGAGAAACGTCCGGCGATGGGGGCCACCGCGTCGGAACTCTCCGATATCGTCTTCGTGACCTCGGATAATCCTCGCTCGGAGGATCCAGATGGCATCATTGATGCCATCATGACGGGTGTGGCGAACGGTTCGGACGTCCACCGCGAGGTCGACCGTCGTCGTGCCATATCGCTGGCCCTGGGCGAAGCGCACTCCGGCGACGTTGTCGTCGTCGCCGGCAAGGGTCACGAGACGACTCAGACAATCGGTGACGTTGTACTGGAGTTCGACGATCGAGCGGTCGTCCGGGAGTTGATGAAATGAGTCGACGATGTTGAGTTTGATGGAGTCGGGCGGAATTGGATTCCTGGTGTCGCTCTTGGCGACGCCGTTGTGGATCCGCTTCGTGAGCCGACGGTCCATGGGTCAACACATCCGCTCCGATGGTCCGTCGTCACACCAGGCCAAGGCGGGGACGCCGACGATGGGCGGTGTGATCATCGTGCTCGCGGGCGTCATTGGCTACCTCATGGGACACGTGGGCACCTCAATCAACTTCACGCGCGCCGGTGTGCTCGCGGTGTTGGTGACGGTCGCCTCGGGGATTGTCGGCTTCGCTGATGACTACTTGGCGATTCGCAACGCGAGGAACCTGGGTCTGAACAAGCGCGGGAAACTAGCGGGGCAATTGGTGATTGCCGCGGTCTTCGCCGTTCTCGCTATCTACTGGGTCAAGACCTCCACCGATCTCTCGTTCACCCGCTTCTCGCTGCCGGGCTGGAACCTGTCGGTCGCGGGGTGGATACTGCTCGCCGTCTTTGTCATAGTGGCGACGTCAAACGCGGTGAACTTGACCGACGGGCTCGATGGCCTGGCTGGCGGATCGGCCACCTTCGCCTTTGCGGTGTTGTCAATCATCGGGTACTGGCAGTTCCGACACTTCTCGATCTACCATCTCCACAGCGCCCTCGACCTCGGGCTCGTCGCCGTCGGCTTCGTGGGTTCGTGCCTGGGCTTTCTCTGGTGGAACGCGGCGCCCGCGCGGATCATGATGGGTGACACCGGATCACTCGCCATTGGTACGGGCCTGGGCGCGTTGTGTCTGCTCATGAATCTCGACCTCTTGCTCATCGTCCTCGGTGGTCTCTTCGTCGCCGAGACGGCGTCGGTGATCCTTCAGGTCCTCAGCTTCCGGCTCTTCGGACGGCGAATCTTTCGCATGGCACCGTTTCACCATCACTTTGAACTGCGTGGCTGGCCCGAGACGACCGTGATCATTCGGTTCTGGATCCTCTCGGGTCTGTGTTCGGCCCTCGCACTCGGTATCTTCTACGGCGATTTCTTGAAGATTGCCAAGGTGGTCTGATGGACGACGCGCGCGCCGGCCGCCTGTTTCACCCGTGGCCGCGCGGCAACGCCGCCGCCCGTTCACTGTTGGTCGCCACCATGGTGATGGTCGCCTACGGCACGGTCGCGGTCGCGTCGGCGAGCGAAGGTCAGGCGACGGCCAATGGTGGATCGAGCTGGAGTATCGCCATCCACGACGTCGTGTACCTGGGATTTGGACTCCTGGCCCTCTACCTGGGGGCGCGGGTGCACATGGGGTACCTGCTCCGGCGCGCACCGCTCGCGACCGCTGGCGCGTTCGTCCTGCTGCTCGCGGTCAAGGCGATCGGCGTCAGCGCGAACGGCGGCAAACGGTGGCTGAACCTGCACGTGATCTATCTGCAACCGTCAGAGCTCTTTAAGCTCGCCACGATCCTCTACGTGGCGTGGCTGGTCCAGCATCACCACGAAGAGCTAGGGGAGTGGCGCCGGTTGGTGCTCTGGACTTCACCGATACTCGCCGGTGCGGGTCTGATCGTCTTGGAGCCCGATATCGGGACCTCATCGATCGTCGTGGCGATCGCCGTGGTGGTGCTCGCGGTCGCGGGTCTGAGCCGCCAGCTCTTGGCGCGCATCGCCATCCTTGGCGGTCTGGCTTTCGGGGCCTTCATCGTGATCAAGCCGTATTCGGCGCGCCGACTGCTCTCCTTCTTGCACCCCAACCAGAACCTCCAGGGAAGCGGTTATCAGCTCCTGCAATCCAAGATCGGACTCGGGGCGGGCGGCCTGAGTGGATTGGGCCTCGGGCACAGTCGCGAGAAGTGGGGGCTGCTGCCCAATCCGCACACCGACTTCATCTTCACGATTATCGGTGAGGAGTTGGGCCTCATCGGCACCCTCGCGGTGATCGGACTGTTCACGTGGTTCCTCTTTAGCGCCACGCGCATTGCGTTGAACTCCCAGAACGCCGCCCAACGACTGGTCGCCGTGGGCATCGCGACGTGGATCGTGCTCGAGGCGGTCATCAACATCGCCTCAGTGGTCGGCGGTTGGGCGGTCACCGGGATCCCGCTGCCGTTCTTCTCGTACGGCGGCACGGCGCTGATTACCGAACTCTTCGGTGTTGGGGTGCTGTACAACATTGGAAACGATACGAGTCGTCTGGGTGGTATCGACATCGTCGAGCACGTTGGCGGGTCGCGCCAGGTCGGGTCGCGTGGCCCGTCCTACGCGCCTCGGTACGGCCCGCCGCGCGAGCGCGTACGGCGGTATCAGTGATGAACGGACCCATCGTCGTGACCGGCGGGGGGACCGGTGGACACATCTTCCCGATGCGCGCGATCGGCGAACAACTGCTCGACGTGGGGGTGGCGCCGACCTCGATCCACTACGTGGGCAGCCGTCGCGGACAAGAGTCGTCGTTGTTGGCCGAAGAACCGATCGATCTCACGCTCCTAACGGGGCGGGGCATCCGTCGATCGTGGCGACCCCGCGCGATCGGCCAAAACCTGGGTGCGCTCGCTGGTCTCGCGGCCGCGTTCGTCGTGGCGTTCGTTCGAATCGGCCGCTGGCGCCCCTCGGTCGTCGTTTCGGTGGGGGGCTACGCGGCGGCGGCGGTTGGCGCGGCGGCGGTGCTCTGGCGTCGGCCGCTCGTCCTCGTCGAGCTCGACGCCTCCCCGGGCGCCGTGCATCGCGTCCTCGCGCGCTTCGCGAGTCGGCGATGCCTCGCGTACGGCCCCGAGGACGAGCGCAGCGTCGTCACCGGCGTGCCGTTGGCGCACGACGTGATCGCCGTTGATCGTGGCCGCGAGGCGCGTGAGCGTTCCCGACGGGCCATGGACCCGCCGATTGAGCCGGGACGCGCGGTGGTGGTCGCGATGTCGGGCTCGTTGGGCGCCACGCGGGTCAACGACGCGGTCAGCGATCTCGCGCAGCGCTGGTCACGGCGCAGCGACCGGACCCTCATCCACGTCAGCGGCCGACGCGATGCGTCGCGGGTGCTCGCACGGCGTCAGCCGACCGAGGGACTGGACTACCGGATCATCGAGTTCGCGGCCATGGCCCCGCTCTGGTCGGTGGCCGACGCGGCGGTGTGTCGGGCGGGCGCAACGACGGTGGCCGAGCTAACCGCGCTCGGGATCCCCTCGGTCCTGGTGCCGTTGCCGGGTGCACCCGGCGATCATCAGACACGCAACGCGCGGGTGGTGGCCGACGCCGGTGGCGCGGTGCTGGTGCGAGACGAGGACTGTGACGGCGCCACGCTCGAGTCGGCGTTGCAGAGGCTCCTCAGCCCTAGCGAACTCGGACGCGCGGCCCAGGCGGCGCAACGACTCGGCCACGTCGACGCCGCTGCGGCGATCGCCCGGGTCGTGCTGGACGTCGGGGGTTGGTCGAGGTGACCTTCGAACGAGGGACTCGGGTCCACATCGTTGGCGTCGGCGGCGCGGGCATGAGCGGACTGGCTCGGCTGCTCGCGATGCGGGGCTGTCTCGTGACGGGTTCTGACGCGCGGGACTCGGCGGTCTTGAGCGATCTGCGCGACGCGGGTGTCGAGGTTCGCGCCGATCACGACGGTGCGTTCGCCGCCGATGCGCAGGTCGTGCTCTGGTCACCCGCCGTCGCGGCGGACAACGTGGAACTCGTCGCGGGACGTGAACGGGGGGCGACGATGTTGTCGCGATCGAGCGTGATCGCCGAGCTGGCGCGCCTGCAGCCCGTCGTTGGGCTGACGGGCACGCACGGTAAGACGACGGCCACCTCGATGATGGTTCACGTCTTTCACGCCGCCGCGGTGGACGCCTCGCGGCTCCTCGGAGCGCCGGTGATCGGCGTCGGGGCGAACGGCTACTGGGGTGATGGTCCGCTGGTGATGGAAGTCGACGAGAGCTACGGCACCTTTCGCGAGGTCGTACCTTCCTCACTCGGCCTCTTGAACGTCGAATCGGATCATCTCGACTACTACGGCGATCGACGTTCGCTCGACGCGGCGTTCGTGGGACTCGTCGAGCGCACCGCGGGCCCGGTGTGCGCGTGGGCCGACGACCCGGGCAACCGCCGGGTGCTCGTCGCGGCAAGCCGGGCGGTGATCACTGTCGGGCGCGAAGGGGCCGAGTGGATCGTGGCTGGGGAGGTCGTATCCAAGCGTGCCGCACGATTCGAATTGACCGGCCCGAACGACGAGTTCCTCGAGATCGGTCTGTCGGTGACCGGCGCGCACAACATCGCGAACGCGGCGGTGGTGGCGACGCTGGCGCTGCAGCTCGGGATTTCCGCCGAGCACGTGATCGCGGGGCTGGCCGCGTTCGTCGGTGCCCCACGGCGATTCGAATATCGGGGCCGGTGGCGCGGGCTCGACGTCTACGAGGACTACGCGCACCTGCCCGGCGAGGTGGCGGCGACCCTCGCGGCGACGCGCGCTGGGGGTTACGAGCGAATCGTGGCCGTCTTTCAGCCGCACCGCGTGACCCGCACGATCGCCTTGGCCGATGACTTCGCGACGTCCTTCGATGCCGCACAGCGAGTCATTGTCACCGACATCTATCGGGCGGGCGAAGCGAACCCGACTGGGGCGACGGGCCAACTGGTCGCGAGTGCCGTCGCCGGAGCGTTCCGGGGCCGCGTGGTCTACGCGCCGACGTTCGCGGACGTCGTCGCGGCGCTCGCGACGGATCCTGACGGGGACGTCATCGTCGTGCTCGGGGCCGGTGACGTCGCGGATGTGATCGATCTGTTGCCGGGTGGTCTTGACGCGTGAGTCTGGACGAACTCGTACGCGCCGGGGGCCCACGCGTCGTGGAGCACGTGCCTATTGGCCCGTTGACGACGTATCGAGTGGGCGGTTCGGCTCGCGCGCTCGTGACGTTCTCGTCGCGGGAGGACGTGCTGGAACTCATGCCGCTCATCGAAGCGACGGGGCTCGAGACGTTCGTCATCGGTAATGGTTCGAACCTCCTCATCGCTGACGGTGAGCACGAGGCCGTCGCCATTCGACTCGGTGGGGACTTTACGAAACTTGAGTGGATGGATCGGGACCAGTCGGTTGTGGTCGTAGCGGGCGCTGCTCTCGGGTTGCCCGTGATGGCGCGACGATTGGTGGCCGAGGGGATCGTCGGATTCGAGTGGGCGGTCGGGGTGCCCGGGACCGTCGGTGGCGCCGTGGCGATGAACGCCGGTGGCCACGGATCCGATATGGACGCCTGCGTCGCGACGGTTGAGCTCTGGCACGACCGTGCCCGAGCCACCTGGGATCACGATCGGCTCGCCTTTGGCTATCGGTCGAGCGCCCTGGGCGCGAGCGACGTCGTGCTTGGTGCAACTCTAACCCTGGTCAGAGGGGATAAAGAAGAGGCGCAGGCGCGCCTGGGCGCCATCGTGCGCTGGCGACGCGAACATCAACCCGGCGGTTCCAACGCCGGCAGCGTGTTTCGCAATCCCGACAACGACCACGCCGGGCGGCTCATCGAAGCGGCTGGTTGCAAGGGGCTGCGCGTGGGCAGCGCCGTGGTGAGCGACAAGCACGCCAATTTCATCATTGCCGACCCCGGTGGGTCCGCCGGCGACGTGCGTCGTCTGATCGAACTCGTGCGTGCTCGAGTCGAGGATCAGTCGGGGGTCACACTGCGAGTCGAGAACCGGTTTCTCGGCTTCGAGGGCCAGTGATGGCCCGGCGAAAGCCACTCACTGAACTCTCGCGGGCATCGGCGCGCCCCGCCCCGCGCCGGTCTCGCACGCGCCGGGCGAAGGAGGCCAAGCAACCGCGGCGGCGCCGTCGTTCGTCACGCGAGCCCGAGGAGCGAGTATCGCCCACGGCGCCGACGGCGTCCACAGCGCCGCGTCGGCGCCGTCGATGGCTGCGCTGGAGCTTCGCCACGGTGCTCGCGCTGGCTTCGATCGGGGTGGGAGCGGACTGGTTGGTTCACACGTCGATCTTCCGCGTGCGCCAGGTGGTGATCGTCGGGCTGCGTCACGAGAGTCGCGCCAACGTGCTCGCGGCCGCGGGGCTGCTCGCACGGCCGATGCTCGACGTCAACCCCACAGCGGTCGCACGCCGATTGGCCGTCTTCCCCTGGATCAGGTCGGTCGTGGTCACCAAGCGGTGGCCGAGCACCGTCGAACTGGTGGTGCACGAGCGCACGCCGGTCGCGGTCGCCTTCGACGCGAACCACACGTTGCAGTACGTCGACGCGACGGGTCACGACCTCGGGCCGGCGCCGCTCACGGCGAACCTTCCGACCTTGGAGTATCAGCACCCGCTCCAACGCAGCTGGCCGTTCCAGCGGGCCGGTTTCAACGCGGCGCTGGTCGCCGGGCGGTTGCCCCCCGCCTTCGCCGCGCAGGTCTCGGTGATCACGGTCGACGCCAGTGGCTCGGTCTCGCTCAAGCTCACCACGCCGGTCACGTTCATCCTCGGGCGACCGACCGACCTCACCGACAAATTTTACTCCGTGGCCTCGACCATCGCCCACGCCAAGTTGAGCCCAGGCGACGTAGTGGACGTACGAGTTCCCGGCGAACTCGCGGTGTCTGGGCCGTCGGCAGGGTAGTTTGGTATTTGACCGAAATGGAGCCACTGACTAGCCTGCAATGACATTTGGTCGTGCACGCGCGCGACGCCCAGCGCGGTGGGTCACAATAGGGAGAGTCGCCCGAAGGGGGTTTCATGAGTTTGAGCCAGAACAACTACCACGCAGTCATCAAGGTGATCGGCGTGGGAGGCGGAGGCGTCAACGCGGTGAATCGCATGGTGGCAGCGGGTCTGCGCAACATCGAGTTCATCGCCGCGAACACCGACGCGCAGGCACTCTTGCTCAGCGAGGCAGATTTGAAGATCGACATCGGGCGCCAGTTGACCAGGGGATTAGGCGCAGGCAGTGATCCCGAGATCGGTCGCCAGGCCGCCGAGGAACATCGCGCGGAGATCGAAGAGGCGCTGAAGGACACCGACATGGTGTTCATCACCGTCGGCGAAGGTGGCGGCACCGGAACCGGCGCCGCACCGGTGGTCTCGGACATCGCGCGCTCGTTGGGCATTCTCACGATCGGCGTGGTGACGAGGCCCTTCTCCTTTGAGGGCAAGCGGCGCGCGACCCAGGCCGAGAAGGGGATCGAAGCCCTTCGCGGCAAAGTGGACACCTTGATCGTCATCCCCAACGACCGCTTGCTCTCGGTCACCGCGGCCGACACCTCGATGCTCGACGCATTCAAGATCGCCGACGACGTGCTGTTGTCGGCGGTTCGCGGGGTCACCGATCTGATCACGGTGCCCGGGCTGATCAACACGGACTTCGCGGACGTCAACGCGATCATGCGCAACGCCGGTAGCGCCATCATGGGCGTCGGCCAGTCGACCGGCGAAGGTCGGGCCGTGAACGCCGCCCGGGCGGCGATCACCTCGCCACTGCTCGAGGCCTCCATCGACGGCGCGCGGGGCATCCTTATGAACATCGTCGGCGGTTCGAACGTGACCCTGACCGAGGTGACCGACGCGGCCAACATCATCCATTCGGTGGCCCACCCCGACGCCAACATCATCTTTGGCAGCGTCATCGACGATTCGATCGGTGACGCGGTTCGCGTCACGGTCATCGCCGCCGGGTTCGACCACCAGACTCCCGCCAAGACGGTGCCGTCGACGACGAGTCAGCCCGTCATGACCGAGGGACCTCGCACCGACATCTTCAGTTCCGCGAACGACGACTTCTTCGACGTTGGCGGCGATGACGACCTCCCCAGCTTCCTCCGCTGACGCCCGCCTGTTCGAGCGGGTCCTCAGAAATGTCGAGGCCGCGCGACAGCGCATCGCGGCCTCGTCGCCCACGCCCGAACGCGTGCGCATCGTGGCGGTGACCAAGACGTTCGGCCCCCAGGCCGTGCGGGCGGCCGTCGCGGCGGGAATCGGGGTGGTGGGTGAGAACTACCTCGCTGAACTCGAGTCCAAGCGCCAGGCGCTCGAGGACCTCGACGTGCGCTGGCACTTCCTCGGGGCTCTGCAGTCCAACAAGATCGCCCGGGCTGCGCGGGCCGCGGACGTGCTCTGCGGGGTCGCCAGGGCCAAGGAGATCGCGCGGATCGCCGCGGTGGCGCCGGGATCGACCATCTACGTCGAGGTCGACGTGAGCGAGATCGCGACACGCACGGGGGCGTCGGTGCCAGAGGCGGCGGCGTTGGTCCTCGAAGCCCGACGACTCGGACTCGACGTGAAAGGACTCATGACCGTCGCGCCGCCCGACCCCACCGGCGCGCGGGTGGCGTTCGAAGCGGTGCGCGAACTCGCTGATCAACTGGGTATCGTGGAGCGATCGATGGGCATGAGTGATGATCTGGAAATTGCCTGCGAGTACGGTTCGACCGAGGTTCGTCTCGGTCGGGCGCTGTTCGGCTCGAGGGTGGCTGCGTGACGGTGGTGGCCTAACATGGTCTGGGGATGTGGCCGCAAGGGGAGCACATGAAAGATAAATTCCGAAAGGCGCTGGGGTTCCTCGGGCTCATCGAGGACGAATACGGCGACTACGCGTCGAACGTCCCTTCGCGCCCCTTCACGGACGAGAACCCGTACGAGGAGCCGGCTGACTGGCGACCGAGCCAGCCCGGTTCTAATCGCGGGTACCCGCCAGTGGCGCCGAACCCGATGCCTCCGAGGACCCAGCAGGCCGCCCGGCGTCCGTCGTCGATCTCGGTGCTCGACAGTTCCGGTGAGCCCCCGCGCGTTCGGCCGATGCCGAGCCCACGGCCGCGGCCGCCGGCGACCCTCTCCAATGAGTACGAACCAGCGATCCTGTTCCCCCAGTCCTACAACGAGTCGCGACGGATCACCGATCTTCTGCGTAGTTCGAGGGTTGTGGTACTCAACGTGACCGGTCTGGAGCCGAGCGTGGCGCGACGCCTCGTCGACTTCGCGTCGGGGACCGCGTACGCCCTGAGCGCCAAGATCGAACCGCTGGACCCGGGTGTCTACCTGGTTTGTCCTCAGGGTTCTCACGTCAGTACCGACGCACGGGCTTCGTTGCGAGCCTCGGGGTACCGATCGTTCGACGCACTATGAGCGTGGTCCACCTGCTGTTGTGGCTCTACATGTGGGTCTTCATCATCGTGGCACTACTGAGTTGGTTCCCGACGACTGGCATCGGTGGTGTGGCGTCACTGCGCCACGCGCTGATGACCCTCACCGAACCGGTGCTTCGCCCGCTTCGCCAGATCCTCCCGCGACCACAGTTCGGCGGGGTGGGGATCGACTTCTCGGTGCTGGTCGCGATCATCGCTCTGGAGATCATCAACCGGGTGATTTAGAATTGTTGCGGCCCACCGTGGAGAGCGACGGTGAGCCACGTTCCTGAGCGGGTGGCGCGGTATGGTTGCGGGTATGGATAGCACCGATAGCGCCCGATCCGCACTGGATTCCATCGATACCGTCGCATTCAAAGTCGGTCTCAAGGGTTACAACGTCGATGAAGTCGACGAGTTCCTCGAACGGTTGTCGGGTGAGGCGCGACAGCTGCGAGACCAGATGCAACAGCAACGCCAGCAACTGCGACAGGCGGCCGAGCGAATCAACCAGCTCGAGGCCCTGCGGGCGAGTTCGGGAGCGCCAGCGCCAGCCCCAGCGCCCGCCCCAGCGCCCGCCCGGCCCACGCCGATCGCGTCGGCGGCGGGTGCCGAGCAGGTGACGTCGATGATCGCCATGGCCCAACAGTTCATCGATCACGCCCAGCACGAGGCCGAAGAGAAGTCGCGCGAACTCACCGTGGCGGCCCAGGAACGGGCGCGCCAGATCGTCACCGAGGCCCGCAGCCGAGCCGAAGACGAGGTCAACCGCCTGAACGGCCTCAAGCAACGCCTCAGCGAAGACGTCGAGACGTTGACGCGTCAGTTGGACATCGAACGCACGCGCCTCAGTGGTGCCCTGAGCGAGTTCTCGCGCTGGATCGAGTCCACCATGCACGTGGGTGGCCGCCCGGCGGCCCCGGTCCAAGCGCCCGCGCCCGCCGCGGCGCCCCCGGTTTCGGTTCCACCCGCCGCGGGCGTTGACTCGACCGCCCAGCAAGCGGTGGTTCCCCAAGTGCTGCAGTTCGAGGCGCCAAATCCTGACGATCGCGCGTAAAGCGGGTCACGACTGCTAGGGTCGGCCAGCACGAATCAACGGCCCTAAGGAGTATCCGATGTCCGCCAGCACCGTCAGTTCGAAGAAGGCCGTGTCAAAGACCGCCAAGAAGACGACTGTCGCGAAGAAGACGACGGTCGCCTCGAGTGCGGTCGCCGTGAAGAAGACGACGCTCAAGGCGGCGCCCGCGAAGAAGACGACCGTCGCGAAGAAGCCATCATCACCAGGTAAGACGCCACCTGTCGCCAAGAAGACCGACGCTGTCTCGGCCGCCGCGAAGGCCAAGGCCGCCGCAGCCGCCAAGGCCCAACGCGAGCGCGAAGCCAAGGCCGCCGCCGCGAAGAAGGCCGCCGCCGCGAAGGCCAAGGCCGCCGCCACCGCCAAGGCCCAACGCGAGCGCGAAGCCAAGGCCGCCGCCAAGGAGCGCGAAGTGAAGGCCAAGGCCGCCGCCAAGGAGCGCGAGGCGAAGGCCAAGGCCGCCGCGAAGGAGCGCGAGGCCAAAGCCAAAGCGGCCGCCAAAGAGCACGAAGTGCAGCGCAAGGCCCGAGAGCGCGCCGCACTCGAGGCGAAGAAGGTCCGCGAGATCGAGGCGAAGAAGAAGGCGATTGAGGCCGAGCGCCAGCGCAAGCAGCGAGAGATCGAACGGCGCAACCACGAGGAGCTCAAACGCCAGGAGCGCCGCGAACTTGAAGAACGAAAGCGCCAAGAGGCACTCGAGCGCAAGATGCACTCCAAGCCCTACGCGGACGACCCGGTGTTTCTCGCCGAGCTGCGCGAGCTGCTCGTCGAAACCCAGAAGGTCACCGCGGAGCAGATCTTGGTCCTCGAGAGCGCGGTCAACGACCTGCTGGAGGGTCGTGAGCGTCCGGAATACGACGAGGAAGACGGTTCGAGTGCCGGTTCGGACTACGACCGCGACCAGTTGAAGATGCAGCTGGACAACGAGCGTCTGAAGGTCGAGTTGATCGACGTCGCGGTGGCGCGGGTCGACGACGGGAGTTACGGGCGCTGCGACAGTTGCTTTGAGCCGATCGCGAAGGATCGGCTCCGGGCACAGGTGCCCGTATTCACCTGTGTGACGTGCCGCGCCAACGGCTGAGGATCACACCCAACCGCACGGTGCTGGCCACGGCGTTCGGGGTGCTCGTGCTCGACGCGGCGAGCAAGGCGTGGGCGCGCCGGGCGCTGACGAGGCCGCTGCACGTCTTCGGTCCGCTCTGGTTGCGTCTGCAGTACAACAGCGGCATCTCGTTCTCGCTGAATCGCTCGGGCCCGCTCGTCACGACCGTGGTCACGACGTTGATCGCCATCGTGCTGTTGGTCGCGGCGGTTCGGGCCCGGAGTGGCGCGCCGGCGGTTGGATTTGGCCTGCTGCTCGGTGGTGGCGTGGCCAACGTCGTGGACCGGATTGCGGCGACGCCCCATCAAGTCACCGACTTCATCGCGTTCGGGTCCTTCCCGGTCTTTAACGGGGCCGACGTGGCCATCACCGGTGGTTTCGTGGTCTTGATCGTGGTGGCGCTGCGGGGCGATACGTTGATGAGACGATGAACACGGACGAATTCGAGGACGGTCTGCTCGACGTCGTGGTGCCCGACGGCCTCGATGGCGTTCGCTGCGACCGCGCGCTGGCGATGCTGACGGGCCGGCCCCGCGCCCTTATTGCCGCGGTCATCGCGGGTGGCTCGGTGACGCTGGACGGTGCCGCGCTCAAGAAGGCGTCCACGCCGCTGGTCTCGGGTCAGCGACTCGTCGCGACGGTGCCCGACGTCGATGACGGCTGGGTGGAACCCGACGAGGCCGTGGCGATCGACGTGGTCGCAGAATCGGCCCACTACGTCGTCGTGAACAAGGCGCCCGGCCAGGTGGTCCACCCAGGGGCCGGGCAGCTCTCGGGCACCCTGGTAGCCGGACTCCTCGCGCGCTACCCCGAACTGGACGAGTTACGCCAGCGGGGGCTCTGTGAGCCATCTCGTCCCGGGATCATCCACCGCCTGGACAAGGGAACATCGGGATTGATCGTCGTCGCTCGGTCGGCTACCGGCTACGAGAGCCTGCGTGAGCAACTCGCCCAGCGCGAACTCGAGCGGATCTACCTCGGTCTCGTCGAGGGTCACGTCGCCGAGTCTCACGGCGTCGTGGACGCGCCGATCGGCCGCTCGGTGCGGACGCCGACGATGATGGCGGTGCGCGCCGACGGTCGGTGGGCGAGAACGTCCTACGAGGTCGTGTCCCGCCAGGACTCACCGCGAACCACCCTCCTGCGCCTGAAGCTGGAAACGGGTCGTACGCACCAAATTCGCGTCCATCTGGCGTCCATTGGTCACCCCGTGGTCAACGACAACCGCTACGGTCACCGTCGAGAGTCGCGCTTAGAGCCCGAACGCGTCTTCCTACACGCGACGCGTCTGGGCTTCAGTGACCCCGAGTCGGGTCAGTGGACGTCGTTTGACTCGGCCCTACCCGCAGAACTCAGCGCGCTAGTCGAATCGGATGTCGCGTAGGGGCCGAGCCGACCGTCGAAACCGGTTGGCGCTGGACCAACTATGAAACGCCCGGTGACCGTGCATGTGCCGGGCGGGTTACGGCCCTGAAGGGGCGAGTCGCGTTACGCCAGCTCGTGCGCGGCGACGACGGTCTGGTCCTTGCGCAGGATCGCCATGGCCTCTTCTTCGGCACGGCGCACACGGCGCACGCCGATGTCCATCACGTTGGCGGTGGCCTGCAGCGAGAGCGGCGACGAGCCGTTCAGTCCGAAGCGGTGCGAGAGAACGTCGCGCTGGATGTCGCTCAACTGGTCAAGGGCGTCGAGCAACTGCTGGTCGACCATGGACTGCTCGATGTCGCCGACCCAGTCGTGCTGACTCGGAGCGACGAGGTCGCCCAAGGTCGTCGCCGAGTCCGAGGACGCCGGCTGGTCAAGGCTCGCGGTCACGCCGGCCAGTCCACGGAGGTTGTCCCGTTCGGCCTTGGACATGCCCGTCGCCTCGGTCAACTCCTCATCGGTTGGCTTGCGCGCGAAGAGCGAGGTCAACTCGGCTGAGGTCGCCTCGAGGCGCTGGAGCTGTTCACCGACCTCGAGCGGAATTCGAATCGTGCGACCGTGCTGTTGCACGGCGCGCTGCAGGGCCTGGCGGATCCACCACGTCGCGTAGGTCGAAAACTTGAATCCCCGCTCCCAGTCGAACTTTTCGACGGCGCGTAGAAGCCCGAATGTTCCCTCTTGGACCAGGTCGATCATCTCCACGCCGCGGTCCTGGTACCGGCGGGCCCAGTGCAGGACCAACCGCAGGTTTGCCGCCACCATCTGCTTTTTTGCCTCTTCGTCGCCAGCGGTGACCCGCTTGGCCAATTCGACCTGTTCGTCGTAGTTCGGCATCGGGTAGCGGTCGAGGTCTCGCATCAAGAGGCCGAGCATGTCGTTTGTGTTCACACTTGATCGCCGGTTCGTGTTCATCGCAGCTCCTCGTCGCTTTCCCGACCCGTGTGCGGGGTTATTTCTCCTACCACCGCATAACTAATTTACCACAGCGGTAAACCCAGTACGGGGAAAGTTATTCCCGCACTTGCAATCCTCGATCAGCGGAGGGTGAGAAATTCGTAAGTTTCCAAGGATTTCGTCACCCGTGGTACGGATGGTCGTGGCGTCTAGACGGTGATGCCGACCGGACCTGATACCAGCGGATCAGTGGCACGAAGACGCCAAGGCGTCCACCGAGCGACGGGGTGGTGCGAGTCCGCGGTGCCGAGGCGTTCGTCAGGCCGAATGGGTGCGCCGCGCGGGCTGGACGCCGCGCGCCTGGAGGACCATGTCCGCCAGGGTGTAGCTGGCCAGGTGCTCGCGCATATGACTACCGACGTCGGCCCACACCCCGAGGAGCACGCACTGGCCCTCGTGATCACAGGCGCCATCCTGGTGGGGCTGGCCGAAGTCGCCCGCGACGATCGGACCGTCAACGGCGGCCACGACCTCAGCCAGCGTGATCGATTCGGCGGACCTCGCCAAAACGTAGCCACCACCGACGCCGCGCTTTGAGCGCACGAGCCCGACTCCCTTGAGCGCGAGGAGAATTTGCTCCAGGTACGGCTGGGGCAGTCCGGTGCGCTGTGCCAGGTCTCGCACCGACGTCGGGCGCGACGGATCGTCGTGCAACGCGAGGCTGAGCAGCGCTCGGCTCGCGTAGTCACCTCGCGTCGATACCCTCACGCCCTCAGTGTAGTGACGGTCGGCTTCGAGAGCGTTGTGGTCACCCTGGTCGTAATCTGGCACACTGCAAGGGTGGAAGAAGAGCAAAACGACAACGTGACCGTCAATCCGGATTCGGTACTGCCGCCCGGCCAGTCCGAGGAAGAATCGGCGGAAACCACTGATTTCATCAGCCAACCGGCCAAGGTGATGCGCATCGGCGCGATGGTGAAGACCCTCCTGGACGAGGCGCGCAGCGCCCCGTTAGACGAACCGGGCCGCACCCGGCTGCGTGAGATCTACGAGCTCTCGATCCACGAGTTGTCCGGGGCGCTGTCCTCGGACCTCGGCGACGAGCTGGCTCGTATGGCGATTCCGTTCACCGCCGACGTACCCTCAGAGTCCGAACTGCGGATCGCCCAGGCGCAGTTGGTAGGTTGGCTCGAGGGCCTCTTTCACGGCATCCAGGCCTCGCTCTTCGCTCAGCAGGCCGCCGCGGCGGCGCAATTGGAGAAGATGCGCGAGCGTTCGCTAAACCCGGGCTCACCGGAGCCGCGGGCCGGAACGTATCTGTAAGGGGTGCTGAGCGCGGGGGCGAAAAGGATCGGAAAGGACGTTGCGTAGTCATGGGTGAGGGCTTCGTCCACCTGCACAACCACACCGAGTACTCGATGCTCGATGGCGCGGCTCGCGTCGACGACCTCATCCAAGCGGCCCTCGGCGACGGCCAGCGGGCCATCGGTATCACCGACCACGGAAACCTGTACGGCGTCATCGACTTCTATCAAACGGCTCGAAAATACGGTGTGACCCCGATTATCGGACTCGAGGCCTACATGGCCGCGAACTCGCGCTTTGATCGTCCGCCGCGACGGGGCAAGATCGACGACACCGGTGGCGACACCGAAGGCGGCCAGAAGCTCTACCACCACCTCACCCTGCTCGCCGTTTCCAACGAGGGCTATCGGAACCTCCGGTCGCTCTCGTCGCTGGCCTTTCTCGAGGGCTATTACTACAAGCCCCGGCTGGACTGGGACCTGTTAGAGCGCCACGCCGGTGGACTGGTGGCGACCTCGGGCTGCCTGGGCGGCGTCGTGCTGCAAGCCCTCCTCCAGGACGACTACGTGAGGGCGAAGGAACTGGCCGGTCGCCTCCAGACGATCTTTGGCCGCGAGAACTTCTACATCGAGCTCCAGGATCACGGGATGCCCGAGCAGGCGCGAACCAACCCGCTGTTGCTCTCGATCGCCACCGAGATCGGGGCGCCGCTGCTCGCGACCAACGATCTGCACTACGTGCGTCACTCCGACGCCGAGATGCACGACGCGCTGCTCTGTATCGGGACCGGCTCGTTGGTTGCCGACCCCAATCGTTTCCGTTTCGCGAGTGACCAGCACTACCTGAAGTCCGCGGCCGAGATGCGATACCTGTTCCGTGATCATCCCGACGCCTGTGACAACACGCTGGCGATCGCCGAACGCGCGAACGTCACGATCGAATTCGACAACGACGCACTACCCCAGTACCCGATTCCGTCGATGTTCAGCGGGGGAACGCACAAAGACGAGGCGAACCGATACTTGCGCGAACTCACACTGCGCGGCGCGGCGGAGCGCTACGGGGAACTGAGCGACGACGTGCGCCACCGGCTCGACTACGAACTCGGCGTCATCGCGGACATGGGGTTCTCGGACTATTTCCTCGTGGTCTGGGACCTGATCCGCCACGCGCGCGAACAAGGGATTCGTGTTGGGCCCGGACGCGGATCGGCCGCCGGATGCTGCGTGGCGTACTGCCTGCGCATCGTGGACCTCGACCCGATTCGCTACGGGCTGATCTTCGAGCGGTTCCTTAACCCGGGCCGCCGTCAGATGCCCGACATCGACATGGACTTCGACGAGCGTTACCGCGGCGACATGATCCGCTACGCCGCCGAACGCTACGGCGCTGACCACGTGGCTCAGATCATCACCTTCTCCACGATCAAGGCGCGCGCGGCGGTGCGCGACGCCGCGCGCGTCCTCGGGTACCCGCCCCAGCTCGGCGACAAGATCGCCAAGGCCATGCCGCCGCTCGTCATGGGTCAGGACCTGCCACTCGAGGCCTGTTTCACCCCAACGCCGGGATACGAGGGCCGTTACGCCGAGGCCGCCGATCTGCGGGCCCTCTACGAAACCGACGGCGAGGTCCAGCACGTCGTCGACGTCGCCAAGGGTTTCGTCGACAAGCGTCGCCAAGACGGCATCCACGCCGCCGCCGTCGTGATCACCAAGGATCCGGTGCTGGACTACGTGCCGATCCAGCGCAAATCGAGTCCCAACGGCTCGAGTGAGGACGCGCCGATCGTCACCCAGTACGAGGCCACGGCCATCGAGAAGCTGGGTCTGTTGAAGATGGACTTCCTCGGACTTCGAAACCTGGCGATCATCGAGCGAGCCCTGGAGCACGTGAAGCGTCGAACGGGCGAGGACGTGGACATCGACCACGTGCCACTCGACGATCCCAAGGTCTACGAGATGCTGCGCCACGGCGACTCGATCGGGATCTTCCAACTCGAAGGCGACAAGATGCGCCAGCTCATGCGGCGCCTCGCCCCGACGAGTTTCGACGACATCGCGGCACTGGTGGCGCTCTACCGGCCGGGGCCGCTGAGCGAGAACGTCCACAACGACTACGCGGACCGAAAGAATCACCGCCAAGAGGTGCGCTACGACCATCCCGATCTCGAGGAGATCCTGCGCGAGACCTACGGGCTGATGATCTATCAAGAGGACATCATGCGCGTGGCCACGCGAATCGCGGGCTTCTCGATGACCGAGGCGGACGACCTGCGCAAGGCCTGTTCCAAGAAGATCCGCGAGATGATTCAGGCCCAACGCGCGAAGTTCGTCGACGGCGCGCAGCGAATGGGTTACGGCGACGCGCTCGGCGAGGCCATCTTCAACAAGATCGAGCCCTTCGCCGATTACGCCTTTAACAAGAGTCACGCCTACGGCTACGCGCTCATCGCGTACCAGAACGCGTGGCTGAAGGCGAACTACCCGGTGGAGTACATGGCCGCCCTGTTGACGTCATTCCGCGACGACAAGGACAAGGCGGCGATCTACCTCAACGAGGCGCGCCAGATGGGCATCACGGTGGGAGTGCCCGACGTGAACGAGTCGCTGGCCGACTACGCCCCGAGCCATCGGGCGCCGATGACGATCCTGTTCGGCATGGCGGCGGTGCGCAACGTCGGTGAGGCGCTGGTCGAGAAGATCGTCGGCGAGCGTGAGGCCGGGGGACCCTTCGGCTCGGTCTATGACTTCGTGCGCCGCGTCGACCCCGCCGTACTTAATCGACGGACCATGGAATCGCTGATCAAGGCCGGTACCTTCGATTCCCTGGGTGTGTCGCGCATGGGGTTGCTGCTCGCCGCCGATGAGCTGATCGAGGTCACCCTGAATCGCCGCAAGGACCTGTCGCTCGGTATCTCGACGCTGTTCGCCGCGATGGGCGATCCGGCCGGTGGGGGGGATTGGGAGGGGACCGAACCACCCATTAGCCCGGTCGAATTCGACCAGGTCGTCAAACTCGATTTCGAGCGCGAGATGCTCGGCACCTACATCTCGGATCATCCGCTCTACGCCGTGTCTGACGTCCTCGCGGCCAAGACCGACGGCTCGATCGTGGTGATCCGCGAGCGCGCCGAGGAACTGGCCCGTCTGAACCGACCGGTGACCATCGGCGGAATCCTCGCCGAGGTGCAGATTCGCACGACCAAGTCCGGACACCAATACGCCCGCGTCGTACTCGAGGACCTCGGCGGCGCACTCGAGATCATCCTGTCGGCGAGGAAGTTCGAAGAGTGTGGCGGCTTCCTCGCGAAGGACAACATCGTGCTCGTGAAGGGCCGCATCGACGTACGAGACGAGGAGGTGCGTTTCAACGTGCTCGACCTCACCGCGCTACCGCGCGGCCGCGACGACGGCGAGTTGCGCCTAGCCCTTCGCAGTGAGGACCTCACGTCCCAGTCGATGGCCTCCCTACGTGAAATCTTGACGCGCTACCCCGGGAAGTCGCCGGTGATCGTCGAAGCGGGGGAGTCGGGTAAGGCCTTCAAACTCGGGCCCGAGTTCAACGTGAACATCGCCGGCGTCGTCGGCGATCTGCGCTCGGAATTCGGCCGGAACGTCATTAAGGCCTAGGCGTATTGGCGGGTGACCAAAGTCCCGTAGAATAGACAGTTATGGCGATGATTGTGACTACGAAAGACACGACGGCCCTGAGCGACGCCGAATTGGTCGAGATGGCCGATCTCTGCGTTGACCGTGAACCAAACTTCGACATCGGTTTTCTGTCGAAGCAGCGTGAAGAGTGGGTGTTGGTCACCCACGCCCGCGAGGGCTCGAAGTTACGGGGCTACTCGTTCAGCACGTTAGAGCGGATCGGCGGCACGCCGTCATTGCTGATCGGACTGCTTCTCGTCGATCGCAACGCGAAGGCGGACCAGACGTTGCGCTCGATCCTGCACGATCAATTCCGCCGGGCGCTGCTCGCCTTCCCCGACGAGGACGTGCTGCTCGGAGCGCGATTGACCTCGCCCGATGGCTTTCGCGCGTTCGCGGGCCTCGAGGACATCGTGCCGCGCCGGGGCTACAAGCCAACGGGCGAGGACCGCGCGTGGGGTCGGCGACTGGCGAAGCGCTTCGGCGCCGAGAAGGCCATCGACGATCACACCTTCGTGATGACCGTCCCGGCGAGTCCCGTCGGCTGTCTCGACTACGTAGCGGCCAAGGGGGCCATTCCCGACGGCGCCGAGGAATTCTTCGCGGACCTGTGTCCCGAAGAGGGGCAGCGCCTCATCGCGTTCGGCTGGGCGATGGCCGAATCACTCGCGTCGGGCAAACTGCCTCGCTAGGTTCATCGGCCCGCTACCCCCGCGGTAGCAGGCCCGTGCAACTCTTGTAGCAGTGCCCGTCCACGGGCCGTGACAGCGTGGTGAGGACGTACGCGGGTCGAAACCCCAGCGAGGTGGCGAGGTCCTTGCCCGCGAGAGACGAGCGACGAGTCGCCTCCATCGTTCGAACCGCGTGACTGTCCTCACAGACGAGCCAGACGTCATCACCGAACCACCCGAAACGGACCCACGTGGAGCCGTCGTCGTGACGCCGCAGCAACTGTGGACCACGATCCGCGGCAATCAGTGCGACGCTCGGTCGTTCGCCCCGGAACTCCCAGTAGGGGGCGCTGGGGCCCCGAAAACCGAACAGCGGCCCGTCGGCGGGCGTGGCCAGCTCTTCGAGCCAGTGGCGAATGCGCCGGCCGCGATACGAGCCGAGACGTCGGGGGAGGTCGGCGATCGTGACCGCCTCGGGTTGAGCGAGGTCGGTTCGTTCGATGTCGCCGGCCAACTGACCCTCGACGACGTCGAAGGTGACGAGGTCGGTTTCGACACCGTTGGGCCAGGGAATACGCCAGCGAACGATCGTGTGGGACGCCAGGTCCATCACCGTGGTGGTTTCGTTGGTCGATCCCAGCACGAGACCGAACATCGTCGAGTTCGCTGAGAGGTCGACCGTCGGGTGATGCACCGTGCGCTCGACCAGCTGCTTGATGGCCCGTACGGCGGGATCGCGAGAGAAGAGCGCCATCAGCGGATCGAACGGAGTTGATCGTCGAGTTCTTCGACCGTGCGCACCGGAACCTGGCAGACGTTACGTCGACAGACGTACGCCCAACCGGACTCGCGTCCGGCCAGCAGCGGCGAGGAACCGGTTCCGGTCACGAGTACGGCGTGGGGCATGGACTTCAATCGTACGTGGTCGCTGAGGGGGTTCGCGGGCCCGGGTATGACGACCTCGACGCCCGCCACGGCGAATCCGGCCGCGTCGACGAGATCGGGGACACTGGTCGGGTGGCGAATCAGCACGTCACCGGCCAACTCGACGAGTCGTCGGGCGGCACCGAGCACGTCGGCTCGTTCGTCGATGAGGCCGAGACGGGCCAGTGCTCGGGTCGCCACCGCGTGGCCCGACGGCGTGGCCCCGTCGTAGAGCCCCTTGGTGCGAACGAGGATGTCGGATACGAGGTCGCTCGACTCGTAAAGTCCCCGTCCCGCGTCGGGCGCTTCACGGGTTGGTTGTTCTCCGTCCCAGTGGTGTTGGACGAGGTAGTCGGCGTCGGCTCGCGCGCGTTCGAGCCACTCGTCGTCCCCGCCGCGCTCGAAGACGTCGAGCTCGGCGTCGATCAGCCACGCGAGGTCGCTCGCCGTCGCGCGGGCCCCACGCCGTGCGACTCGATACCACTCCCCGTCGACCAGGTGCGTGGCACGCAGCGAGTCGAGCAGGGTGCGACCCTCGGCCTCGAGGGAGGGGTCGTTGGTCGCGAGCAGGGCGCGCGCCACCATCGCGTTCCACTCGAGCACGACCTTGTCGTCGCGCGGCGGTTGGGGACGCAGCGCGCGCGCGGCCTGAAGCGCGCGCTGGACCGCCACGAGCGAGGGGGGCGTCGCGAATGGCTCGCCGGGTGCGAGGGCGGGCACCGATCGACCCTCGAGGTTGCCAGTCGACGTGATCTGCCAGCGACGCAGGGTCGCCTCCATGAAATCGGTGAGGTTGGCGTCGCGCAAGACCGACGCGACCTCCTCGGGCGTCCAGGTGACGTGCGAGCCCTCGACCCCGTTGGCGTCGGCGTCGAGCGATGACGCGTAGCCGTCGGTCGTGGCGAGGTCCCGCCGAACGAAGTCCAAGGTCTCCCGGGCGACGGCGCGCCACTCGGTGTTCGACCTGACGTCGCTCGCTCGTAGGTAGCACAGCGCGAGGAGGGCTTGATCGCAGAGCATCTTCTCAAAGTGCGGGACCCGCCAGCGGACATCGACGCTGTATCGAGCGAATCCGCCGCCGATGTGGTCGTAGAGTCCGCCGTGGGACATCGCGTTCAGCGTCAGGTCCACGGCGTGGCGAGAGGGTTCATCGGACTCGCGCAGCAGGGCGGTGACGTAGCTCGGTCGCGGGAACTTCGGCGCGCCGCCAAAACCGCCGTGCTCGTCCAGTCGTGACAGGAGGTCGTCGCGTAACTGGCGCTGGATCGACGCCAGGTCCAATGGTTCGCGTCGCGGCGCGAGGTGGTCGATGAACGAAAGTTCGCGGCGCAGCGCTGCGTCGAGTTGGTCGGCTTGCTCGATCACGAGCTCGCGCTGGTTCGCCCAGGCGTCGTGGACCGCTCTCAGCAAGGTGGGGAACCCGACCGCCGCGGGGGAATCGGAGGGTGGGAAGTAGGTGCCGGCGAGGAATGGACGTCCGTCGGGTAGGAGAAAGACCGACATGGGCCAGCCGCCTTGGCCCGTGACCATCTGGGTGGCCGTCATGTAGATGGCGTCGATATCGGGTCGCTCCTCGCGGTCGACTTTGATCGCGACGAAGTGCTCGTTCAGGAATTCGGCGGTGACTTCATCTTCGAATGACTCGTGGGCCATGACGTGGCACCAGTGACAAGCGGCGTATCCGATGGACAAGAAGATGGGACGGTCGAGTTCACGCGAGCGTTCGAGTGCCTCGCGGTCCCAGGGCCACCAGTCGACGGGATTAGTGGCGTGTTGGCGCAGATAAGCCGACGTCGACGAGGCCAAACGATTCATGGCGTGATGCTACGGGTCCCGGTCTCTGGTCGGGACCGACGGTGCGACCCTCGGTGCGATGGTGGTGGGCGCGTTTGGGGCCGGCGTCCGGCGATCGTCGACGTGGCGGTGATGAGTACCATCGAACTCCAGTAGTCCCGTGCGAGCCTTCAAGGAGAAGAAGTGGCAGAACCAGTTCGATGGGGTGTGATCGGGACCGGTCGCATCGCACAGACCTTCGCGCGCGATCTGGCGTTGACGGACCAGGGGGTGATCGTCGCCGTCGGCTCTCGCTCGAAGGAGTCGATGAATCTTTTCGCGGACACGTTCGACGTCGCGGGTCGGCACGACTCGTACGAGGGACTGGTCGCCGATCCGACGGTCGAGGCCGTGTACGTCGCAACGCCGCACCCGATGCATGAGCAGAACGCGTTGCTCGCTCTGGCGCACGGTAAGCACGTCCTCGTCGAGAAGGCCTTCACGATGAACGCCGCCGAGGCGCGCCGCGTCGTCCACGAGGCTCGCGCGCGTGGTCTCTTCGCGATGGAGGCGATGTGGACCCGATTCCTGCCCCACGTCGTGGCGATCAGGGAACTGCTCGCCAGCGGCGCGTTGGGCACCGTGGTCGCCGTCCACGCTGATCACGGTAAGTGGTTCGAGCTCGATCCACGATTCCG
>JAKAZI010000007.1:27272-35581 GCA_021809495.1 Actinomycetes bacterium
AACCACTCTGCGGGGTGGTGGTACAACCGTAAGTCCAGGTGCTATCTTGCTTTTCGAACGCCGATCACGGTTCGTTCATGCAGTGTTAACAAACAACGACGTCGCGGGACGTCACAGAAGGGTTGGGGAGAATGAAGTTCAAAACAGCGAGGACCCTCGCGTCCGTAGCATTGGTGGGGAGTTTTGTGACTGCCATGCTGCCAGGCGTGAGCTCCGCCAGTGCGGGTGCCGTTTCAGACAAGACGTTCAATACGAGCTTTTCGACGATGAGGTTTTTGAAGCACATCGCCGCGAAGGGCAAGGGCTCGATTGCGGTCATCCTGCCTGACACGATCACGTCGACGCGGTACACCGAGTTCGACGCACCGTATCTGCGTAAGGCGTTCCTGATGGCGGGCTTGAAGCCGAGCCAGTTCACCATTCAGAACGCCCAGGGAAGCGACACCACCCAGTACACCGACGCCCAGGCGGCCATCGCCCGCGGCGCCAAGGTGCTGCTGCTCGACCCGTTGGACTCGACTACCGGTGCGGTGATCGAGGCCTACGCGAAGGCTCGTGGCGTCAAAGTGATTGACTATGACCGCCTGACCCTCGGCGGCGCGCGCAGCTACTACGTGAGTTTCAACAACGTGGCAGTCGGCACGCTGATCGGTAAGGGAATGCTGTCGTGCCTCACCTCGTGGAAGATCAGCAACCCCGTGGTGTACGTCATGAAGGGCGCACCGACGGACAACAACGCGACACTGTTCGCTCAGGGCTACGACGCGGTTCTCAATGGGGCCGGGTACAACACCAAGAGCGGTTCGTCCAACACCGTGCTCGAGAACGTCGGGACGTGGACGCCGTCGGTCGCGTTGACTGACTTCCAGGGTGCCTACACGGCGAACCCGAAGATCAACGCGGTTGTGACGCCGAACGACGAGAACGCCGCGCCGATCATCAGCTACTTGCAGAGCAAGGGCCTTAAGCCCCAGACGATTCCGTTCACGGGTCAAGACGCGACGCTGACCGGTTTCCAGAACATCATCTCTGGCTACCAGTGCGGCACCGTCTACAAGCCGATCTGGCTCGAGGCTCAGGCCGCGGCCGCGTTGGCCATCTACCTGCGTGCGGGCATCCGTCCGCCGGCGGGCCTGGTGAACGGCGTGTCGACCGACTCCGTCGCGACCATCAACAGCCTGAAGAAGGTTCCGTCGGTCCTACTGACCGCTGAGTGGGTTACGGCCTCCACCGTCCAGAAGACGGTCATCAAGGACAAGGTCATCATGGCGTCAGCCCTCTGCACGAGTGGATCACCGACCGTGGCCGGCGCACCGCAGCCGACCTACGCGCAGGACTGCTCGACGTACGGGATTAAGTAGTACCTGACGATGACGACGACCCCCGAATCGACGAGTCCCCTCACGCCCCCGAATGGGGTGTCGGTATCCGGCGATTCGGGGGTCGCGTCATCGACCCTGCTGAGTCTGCGCGGCATCACCAAGAGCTTCGGCGCCGTTGAGGCGTTAAAGCACGTGGACCTCGACATACCGGCTGGCCAGGTCACCGCGCTCATCGGTGACAACGGTGCCGGCAAATCAACGCTGATCAAGGCCATTGCCGGCATCTACGCCCCCACTAGTGGTGACATCTACTGGGAGGGCCGCAAGGTCACGCTGCACACCCCCCGCGACGCCGAGAACCTCGGTATCGCGACGGTGTACCAGGACCTCGCCCTGTGCGACAATCTCGACATCGTCCAGAACATGTATCTCGGGCACGAAGAGAGTCGCCACCTGACGCTGGACGAGATCAAGATGGAGCTCAACACCAAGCGCGTGTTGAGTGAGTTGTCCGTCTCGACCGTGCAATCGGTGCGCCAACTGGTCGGTTCACTCTCGGGTGGCCAGCGCCAGGCGATCGCCGTGGCGCGGGCGGTCATGCACGAGTCAAAGCTCGTCATCATGGACGAGCCCACCGCGGCGCTGGGCGTGTCACAGACCGCTCAGGTGCTCGACTTGATCAAGCGTCTGGCGTCGCGCGGCATCGCCGTTCTCGTCATCTCCCACAACCTCGTCGACGTCTTTGAGGTGGCCGACCGCATTGCCGTCATGTACCTCGGCAACCTCGTCAGCAGTGGCCCCGCCGCCAACTACGACACGTCGAGCGCGGTTGAGATAATCACGACCGGCGGTTCGCGGTCGGACGTCACGGCCTCGGCCAAATAAGTACTCGAACAAAGGATTCTTCGGTGTCTGACACTTCCGAGACCGCGGTCGCCACTCGCGTCGGCGTCGACGGCGCGCTGCGGGGCCAATTGAAGCGGCTTCGCCAGGGCGACAAGGGGCTGTTGCCCATTCTCCTTGGACTCATCGTCCTGGTTATCTACTTCGATATCCGCAACAGTGTTTTTCTCTCTTCGGGAAACCTGACCAACCTGTTCGTCCAGGCGACGATTTTCATCCTGCTGGCCATGGCCGAGATCTGGTTGCTGCTGCTCGGTGAGATTGACCTGTCCGTTGGATTCGTGAGCGCCCTGGGCGCCACGACGGCCGTCATTCTTCTGGACAATCAATTCCACTGGCCGTGGTTCGCCGCACTGCCGCTCGCGATCCTCGTCACGACCGCGATCGGCACGATGCAGGGTTTCATCATCATCAAGTTGCGCCTGCCATCGTTCATCGTCACCCTGGCCGGCCTGCTCGGATGGGAAGGCGTCCTCATCTTCTTCGTCGACCGTCAGGGGACGGGTGGAACGATTCCCGTTCAAGAAAAGGTTCTCTACAACCTCGTCAACGGCAACCTCTCGCCGATTTGGACGTGGATTTTCGTCTTGGCCTGCTTGGCCGTGCTCATCTACCTGATCGTGCGCCGTGACCAGTCGCGCCGGTCGAGCGGACTCGACTCGGTGCCCCAATTCATCACGATCGCGAAGGCGGCGATGCTGCTCATCGCCGGGGTTGTTCTGGTCTTGGTCTTCAACCAGAACCGTGGCACGTTCACCGTGCTCCAGGGCATGCCCTACGCGATTCCCGTCGATATCGCGATGCTCGCCGCCGGAAGCTTCATCCTGACGCGCACGAGGGCGGGACGCTACATCTACGCCATTGGCGGCAACGCCGAGGCGGCCCGTCGAGCGGGGGTGAACGTCAATCGGTACCGCCTGCTCGCCTTCATGTTCACGGGCTTCACGGCGGGCGTGGCCGGACTCATCTACGCCTCGCGCCTTGGCGGAATCTCGGACAATGTCGATAGCAACCTCGTCCTGCTCGCCGTCGCGTCGGCGGTCATCGGCGGGACCAGCCTCTTCGGCGGACGCGGCAAGATGATCCACGCCGTCATCGGTGGACTGGTCATCGCGACCATTTACAACGGCATGGCGTTGATCAACATGAGTGCCGCGACGCAGTACATCGCAACGGCCCTCGTTCTCCTGGTGGCGGTGGCGATGGACGCGGTTGCGCGACGCGGCTCGACGCCTTCGCGCTGAGCCAATGAGCCCGGGCGCCGGCCGGTTGGGGGACCGGGTCGTCCTCGTTACGGGCGCGAGTCGGGGTATCGGCCTCGCCATAGCGCGGGCCTGCGCCGATGAGGGTGCCCGGCTCGTACTGTCGTCGCGACACCTCGAGGAGCTCGAGGCCGCGCGTGAGACCTTTAGCGATCCGTCGAGGGTTTTCGTCCGTGCGTCGCACGCGGGTTCGCGTGAGGCTGCGAACGAGCTCGTGTCGTGGACGGTGGCGACCTGTGGCTCGCTGGACGTCCTCGTCAATAACGCCGCGACGAACCCCTACTTCGGTCCGCTCGTCGATCTCGACGACGCGAGAATGCTCAAGACCTACGAGGTGAACCAGGCCGCGATCGTCACCCACGTGTCGGCGGCGTGGCACGCGTGGATGCGCGATCACGGTGGGGTCGTGCTCAACGTCGCCTCGATCGGGGGCCTCACGGTCGAGCCGGGAATCGGCTGGTACAACGTAACCAAGGCGGCCGTGATCCAACTCACCAAGCAGTTCGCGTGGGAGCTCGCCCCGCGGGTCCGCGTGAACGCGATTGCGCCGGGGCTGGTTCGAACGGAGTTCGCCCGGGGTCTCTGGGAGGGACGAGAACAGGACGTGGCGGCCAACATCCCGCTCGGGCGCATCGGCGAGCCTTCGGACGTTGCGTCACTCGCGGTGACGCTCGTGAGTGACGACGCGTCGTGGGTGACCGGTCAGACCTTCGTGGTGGACGGTGGAACGACGACCAAACCGTCGGGCGGGGTCAGCTGAGTTTCACTGCAGGTACGCCAGGTCGCTTCGGCGGATCTTGCCGTTTGCAGTTCTCGGAATCGCGGCGACGTAGCGGATGACTTTGGGCTTGGCCCACGGTCCGAGGCGTTCAGCCGCGACCGCGCGGATCTCGTCGTCGATTCGTTCGCCGTCGCTGACGACGAGTGCGACCACGCGCTGTCCCCACTGTGGGTCGTCGACGCCCGTGACCGCGACGTCGCGAACGTGATCGAGGCCCGCGATGACACCTTCGAGGTCCTCGGGCCAGACCTTCTCCCCGCCGGTGTTGATGACGTAGGCGAGACGCCCGTGCACGGACAGACGGCCATCGATGAAGGTCCCGCCGTCCCCGGTCGGGAACCAGTCGTCGGCGCCGTCGGGACCGACGACCTTCGGACGGTCCATGGTTCGATACGAGCGAAAGAGTGTGGGCGAGCGCACCGCGATCTCGCCGTCCACGACCGTCAGTTCGACGCCGGGCAGGGGCGTGGCGTCATAGACGACGCCCGAGCCGGTCTCGGTCATGCCCCACGTCGTGATGACGTTGGCTTCGCGGAGCGACGGTGGCCGGGCCCCGCCGAGCAGGACCACTTCGAACGGGCTCAGGTCGTGACGCGCGAGATGGGCGCGCACAACGGAGACGTGGGTGGCGCCGCGCGACACGGCTCCCGCGAAATCGGTGGGGTCGCCCCAGGTCAGTGCCGCGTCATCGAGGATCGCTCGAAGGATCACCGCGAGCCCTCCGATGTGGCTAGGGGGGAGCACGGGGAACCACACCGGGTCAGACCCGTGGCGCAGCGTGCTCTGCGTGATCCGGGCGCTCGCCCGAAGGGCGGACCACGTGATCTCGGCGGCCTTGGGTGGACCGCTGGATCCCGAGGTCAACATGACCAGACCGACCTCGTCGTCGACCGCCCGGCCGGTGGTGAGCGCGGTGCGCCCGTCGGGACCCCATCGAACCGTCGCACCGAGGGCGCTCAGTTGGTCGAGTCCCTGACGAGCACTGAGGCGCTGATCGAGCACGCAAAATGCCGTGGCGTGTTCGATGCAGTGCCAGAGCGCACGTTCGAGGTCCGGACCAAGGTCAAAATCGAGTGCGATCAGTTCGGCCACCTCACGATGTTAGGGGGGTCCGGGCGGGGTCACGGTGGTCGAGGCGTCGAACGACCTCGACTCGATCAGGGGCGATCGTCGCACCCCTCGTGGACGGCGTCGGGTCTTCGCTGGCGATAGCGAGGGCGCTTGGATCGATACCGCGGTCGCGGGGGCCTTCGAGCCGTTGAAGGGTCAGATCGAGCAATCCGCACGGTTTCCGAGACCGACGTCGCCGGCTCCGCTCGGGCCCGCGTGGCTCGTTTCATTCGCGCCAGGCGGCCGACGCGCGCGTCGAAACGGTGTGGGACCCGCACGGTGCGTGTTGGCTCGGTATCTCGAACGTTCGAGGTGCGGGTCCTGGCACGTCGTCGCGTCGGTCACCTGCGGCGGTAGCGTGGTCGCCATGACCGAGACCGTTATCCAAGGACCACCAGTAGATCCCGTGGACCAGTTCCGTACCGTGCCGATGCCGTCGTGGCAGGTCGAAGGGGAGTACGGCGACATCATCTACGAGGTGGGCGAGGGAATCGCGCGGATCACTATCAATCGACCGGAACGGCGCAACGCGTTTCGACCTCAGACGCTCTTCGAACTCGCGGACGCCTTCGAGCGCGCGCGCGACAACACTACGGTCGGCGTGATCGTCTTGACCGGTGCGGGTCCCGACGCGTTCTGTTCGGGTGGCGACCAGAAAATTCGAGGCGAAGACGGCTACATCGGTGACGACGACGTCGCGCGTCAGGGCATCGGACGACTCAACGTGCTTGACCTGCAGGTTCAGATCAGGCGCCTGCCCAAGCCCGTCATCGCCTCGATCGCGGGGTACGCCATCGGGGGCGGACACATCTTGCACCTGGTGTGCGACCTGTCGATTGCCGCCGACAACGCTCGATTCGGACAGACTGGTCCGAAAGTCGGCTCCTTTGACGGCGGTTACGGGTCGTCGCTGTTGGCGCGTTCGATCGGTCTCAAGCGTGCCAAGGAGGTGTGGTTCCTCTGTCGTCAGTACGACGCCGCGACGGCGCTCGAGTGGGGACTGGTGAACACCGTGGTGCCCCTGGCGGACCTCGAAGCCGAGACGGTCGCGTGGTGCCGCCAGATCCTCACCCTGTCACCGATCGCGCTGCGCATGCTGAAGGCCGGCTTCAACGCGGCCGATGACGGATTGGCGGGGGTCCAGCAGCTGGCCGGCGACGCGACGATGCTCTTCTACATGTCTGAGGAGGGTCAAGAGGGACGCAACGCCTTCGTCGAACACCGCGCGCCGGACTTCTCGAAGTTCCCCAAGCGTCCATGACGCCAGCCCCCGGGCCCATCAACCGGTGGGTCCTCGCGGCGAGGCCGCGCACCCTTCCCGCGGCGGTCGTGCCCGTCGGGGTCGGGGCGGCACTCGTGCGTCCCGAGACAATCAATTGGGTGAATACCGCGCTCGCCGCCGCGGTGGCGCTCTGGTTACAGATCGGCACGAACTACGCGAACGATTACTCCGACGGGGTGCGCGGCACCGACGAGCAGCGCGTCGGACCATTCCGGATCACGGCGTCCAAACTGGTACCGGCCCGGTGGGTGAAGATGGCGGCGTTCGCCTGTTTCGGTCTCGCCGCGGTGGCGGGACTCGGTCTCGCGGCACGAACCTCGTGGTGGCTGATCGCGCTCGGCGCGAGCGCGATACTCGCCGGCTACCTCTATACCGGCGGACCGAAGCCCTACGGGTACCTCGGACTCGGGGAGCTCTTCGTCTTGCTCTATTTCGGTCTGCTGGCCACGGTCGGCACGGCGTACGTGCAGCACCGCCAGCTCATCGGCGCGGCGTGGTGGATTGGGCTCGCCACGGGCTCGATGGCCTGTGCGCTACTCGAGGCGAACAATCTGCGCGACGTGGTTGGCGACGTCGCGGCCGGCAAGAGGACCCTCGCGGCGCGCTTGGGCCGGGAGCGAGGCGCCTGGCTCTTCGTCGCCTGCGTGGTGGGCGTCGCACTCGGTCTCGCGGCGGGCGGTGAGCCGCTGGTGGCCCTCGTGGCGCTCGTCGTCTACTACCCCGGTGTGCGCATGGCGTTCTCGCCGCGCCGGGGCCGCGAACTGCTCGCGCTCCTCCAGTCGTCGTCGCGGGTCCAGCTCCTGCTCGGAGCGCTGCTCGTCGTGGTCTACGTGGTCACCCGTTAAGCGAGGAACTCGTTGACGTGCGCCGCGGTTACCTCTGGTTGGGCGAGGTGGGCGGCGTGTCCGGCCCGCTCCACCACGGCCAGGGTGCCGTGGCGCACGCCCGTGGCGATCGCGCGGGCCTCGAGACGGAATTTGTGGTCGAACTCGCCGGCCAATGCAAGGGTCGAGACGGTGATCTCGCCGATGCGCTCGCCAAGCCACTCTTGGGTGCCGGTGCCGCATCGACGGAGCGACTCGGCGAGCCCCCGGGGGTCGCGGCTGCGGGAGGCGAGTTCTGCCGGATCCTTCGCGAGATCGGCGAACAGTGGCTGGGCGAGCCATTCGTCAAGGAACGCATCGGCGCCGACGGCTTCGATGTGGTCGGCCAGCGCGTCGTCGTGGCGCCGACGGTCATCTCGCTGCGAGGGGTCTTCGATGCCGCGCGTCGCGCCGAGCAGCACCAACCGCGAGACGACCGCGGGGTGGCGCAGGGCCACGTGCAGCGCGACGCGACCGCCAAAGGAGTACCCGCCCAGGTCAGCTGGCGCATCGAGGACCTCCGCGACGAGATCGGCGCACTCATCGAGCGAGGCCCAGAGCGCCGCGGCATCACCGTGGCCCGGCAGGTCGAGCGTCCAGAGTTCGCGCGTCTCTGCCAGAATGGAACGGAACCGGGCCGCGGATCGACTGGTTTGGGTGAAGCCGTGGAGCCAGACGAGCACGGGTCCCTCGCCCTCACGTCGGACCTTGAGGAGTGACATTGCAATCGAGCGTACCGAACACGAGCGCCGTGCAGGCCACCTTCGCCGCCACCCTCTTTGACGA
>JAKAZI010000007.1:35681-41688 GCA_021809495.1 Actinomycetes bacterium
GCGCCGTGGCGACGAGACGAGCCGGGCAGGCTCGTCGCCGGCGAGATCGACCTTCGCGGCCAGCGAGTCCTGGCGGTGGTCGGTCGAGGCGTCGGTCGCGAGACGGTGACGTCGATGACGAAGTGCGGCTGGGCCGTCGTCGGTGACGCGACGGTCACCTCGACAATCGCGCACTACGACGGTCTGCTGCGCGACACGGACTTCGCCGACGCCGCTCGGCCTGACGTTGTGGTTCGCCTGGGTGGCCTGCCGGCGTCGAAGATCCTGGGCGAACGGCTGCGCCGGTGGCGCAGTCCCGTCGTGGCCTGGCGCGGTGCCGGTTCGCTCAGCGACCCGGACGGCTCGATCGGGGTGTCGTTCGCGGGACTGCCCAACTTCGCCGATGAGCAGTTGACCGCTGATGAGTCGTACCGCGCGTTCTGGGTCGCCGCGTCTTCGGCGGTCGAACGGTGGCTGGTCGAGCGCGAATCGTCGGACGGCCCGCTGAGCGAACCCGACGTCGCGCGCGCCGTGGTGGCGGCGAGCACCGAGCACGCAGTGCCCTTGGTGATCGGTTCGTCGATGCCGGTGCGGGACGTCGAATGGTGGGCGGGTCCGCGGACGTCGCCGACGTTCGCCAACCGGGGCGCCAACGGGATCGACGGCGTCGTCTCGACCGTGATGGGTGTGGGGACCGGCGGGTCGGTCATCGGACTCGTCGGTGACGTGACCTTCCTGCATGACGTCTCAGGGCTGGTCGACGGGCTCGGCGCCCGAGGCGGCCGGTGCGCGCTCGTCGTCGTGGACAACCACGGTGGGGGAATCTTCTCCTTCCTGTCCCAGGCGACTGCACTCACCGCGGAGGTGTTCGAATCGCTCTTTGGCACGCCACGGCATCACGACATCGAAGCGGTCGCGCGGGCCTTCGGCCATCGGGCGGTCTCGGTGGAATCCCGAGGGGCACTTCGTGAGCAGCTCGACGCCGCACTGGCGCGCGATGGCGTCACCGTGGTGGTCGCACGCGTGCCGGACCGCACCACGAACGTGACCATTCACGAGCAGTACGTGGCCGGTGCGAACGCTGTCTGGCGGACGTCAACCTCGTGATCGCGAGCCTGCCGAGTTCACTCATCGCCGCGTTCCCCCTCGCGTTCGCGGCGGGGCTGGTGTCGTTCATCTCTCCGTGCGTCTTGCCGTTGCTTCCCGGATACCTCGCGTTTCTCAGCGGGGCCACCGGCGGCGTCGACGGTCGCGCCGGTCGCGGACGGGCGGTGGCGGGCTCGCTCGCCTTCGTGGTGGGCTTCGCACTGGTCTTCGTGAGTTTCGGCGCTGCCTTCGGGGGACTCGGTAGTTCGCTGCGGACCCATCAGCGGGGACTCGAGATGATCTTTGGTGTGATCACCATCGTGCTCGGGCTCTTCTTTGCGGGGTGGTGGCCGTCATCGTGGCTGCAACGGGAGCGACGGGTCCATCACCTGCCGCGGGTGTCGGTCGTGGGTGCGGCGCTACTTGGTGTGTTGTTCGCGTTGGGTTGGACGCCGTGCATCGGTCCGACACTGGCGGCGATCTTGGGCCTCGCCGCGTCCTCGTCGGGCGCCACCGCGGCGCGCGGCTCAATCCTCGCCTTCGTCTACTGCCTCGGGCTCGGCCTGCCGTTTGTGGTCGCGGCGATCGCGACCGAGTGGATGGCTACGGCGTCGAACTGGCTGCGGCGGCACCATCGACTCATCGGACGCATCGGCGGGGTGATGTTGATTCTCATCGGACTGGCCGAGGTCAGTGGCGCCTGGCACGCCTTCGTACTCTGGCTCCAGGTCCACTTCCCCGCGAGCAATTCCATTCTGTAATCGGGGCACTTTCAAGGCTCCCGTAGACTTCGACCATGAACGTGCGCGAAGACTGGCAGTTCCGGGGGCTCGTCCACCAGGTCACCGACGACGGCGTGCTTGATCGCCTGGGCGCTGGCGGGGTGACCGCCTACATCGGCTTCGATCCGACTGCCTCGTCGCTGCACCTTGGTGGACTCCTGCAGATCTGCAACCTTCGGCGCCTGCAGATCGCCGGGAACCGGCCGATCGCCCTGGCCGGGGGTGGCACCGGACTCATCGGCGACCCGAGTTTCAAAGACTCCGAGCGGCCCCTGCTCACCCTCGATCAACTCGAGGCGAATCTCGCCGGGATCCGCACCCAGCTCGAAGGACTCCTGGACTTCTCGGCGTCAGCCGGCTCGTCGCGCGCCATGGTGCTCAACAACGCGGACTGGCTGACCACCATGTCGTTGACGGACTTCCTGCGTGACGTCGGCAAACACTTCACGGTGAACCAGATGGTGGCCAAGGAGTCCGTGCGCAGTCGACTCGATCGCGAAGACGTCGGACTATCGTTCACCGAATTTTCCTACATGTTGCTTCAGGCCTACGACTTCCTGCGGCTCAACGTTGATCACGGCTGCACCCTGCAGTTGGGTGGCTCTGACCAGTGGGGAAACATCACGATGGGCGCCGAGTTGGTGCGCAAGGTGACGGGCCAGTCCGCCGCGGGCCTGACGTCGCCGTTGCTCCTACGCCCCGACGGGCGCAAGTACGGCAAGTCCGAGGGTGGCAACGACCGGGTCTGGCTCGACCCCACGATGACCTCGCCGTTCGCTCTGCACCAGTTCCTCTTGAACAGTGAAGACGAAATGACCCCAACGCTCCTTCGGTTTTTCACGTTCCTCGATCACGACGTCATTGGCGAGTTGGACGAGTCGCTGCGCACTGATCCACAGGCTCGGCGCGCGCAACGCGCCCTCGCGAACGCCGTGGTGGCCATGGTCCACGGCGAGGATGCCGCCGTCCGATCGGAACGCGCCGGCGAGGCGTTGTTCAACGAATCGATCGCCGAGTTAGACGAGGCGACGCTGCTCGAGGTCGTGGCCGACGCGCCGTCATCGACGATGGATCGTGAGAAGTTGCGTGCCGGCGTCGACCCGGTCGACGCGCTCGTAGTCACCGGGCTCGCGTCATCTAAGGCCGAGGCTCGTCGATTCGTCGAACAGGGTGGCGTCTACGTGAACAACCGCCGTATCGGGGCCGACGTTCGCATCGACCTTTCGATGACGCTGCACGATCGATACCTCGTCCTGCGCCGCGGGCGCCGCCAGCTGCACCTCGTGGTCGTGGCGTGATTCGTCACGCGGTCGTACTCGTTGCGGCGGGACTGACGCTCGCGGCGTGCGGGGCGAGCGTGAGCGAGGCCTCGGCACTGCGCGACTGGGTGAATCAGAGTGGGTACCACGACACGTCACGGGCGCTCGTGACCGACGCGCGACACGCCGCGCTCGCCCTGGAGGATGGCGCGACCAGTCCCAAGGAGTTGCACCTGGTGTGCGGCGTCTTGCTCTATGACACCGAGTCGGCTAACGCGTCGCTGCCCACACCGGATCAGCAGGCGACAACGCTGCTCTCGACTGCCTACACGGACTTTGGCGCCGGGGCCCACCAGTGCTACGACGCCGGCGCGAACCAGGCTCGCCGCGTGGTAGCGCTCGCGTCGTTGCGAGCCGGGGGAGCCGCGATCGCCGAAGCGACCGCTCGAATCGCCGCCGCTTCCTAGGCGTCCGTTTTGGGTCGAAGGTCGATCTCGAGGCGCAGAATTCCGTCCTCGAGACTCGCCACGGCGTCGCCGAGCATCGCGAAGTCCTGGAAATCGAGTCGGGCGGCCTCGACGAATCGTTGGCGTTCGGGTCCTTCGATGGGGGGCAAACCGCGTCGTTTCACGGCCTCGGCGCGCTCGCGGAATCGTAGGACCATCTCGGTTGGGTCAAAGGCTGGGCTCACGAGTCGATGTTAGGGGTTCTGAACGGCAGGTGAGTTGGTAACATGGGTGTTCGGCGTGCGAGAGCGACGCCGCGGTTGCCGCCAGTTATGGACCGCGACCAGTGAGGAGTAAACGTGAAAAAGGGCCGCCATCGTCGGTTTGTTGAAGCTCGCGAACTCAAGCGTTCTACCGGACCACGCGCGACGACTTGCGTCGAGTGCGGTGCCGCGCCCGAAGACGTTCACGCGGAATGGTGCCTCGCTGAAGAGGACCGCTACGACGAGATCCTGGGCGACCTACCCCGCACCGCCTTTGCCGAGGACGATCCGTTGGCGGCCGAGGGTTAATTTCGACGGCGTAGCACCGGGTGGGCGAGCCTGGTCCGGGTCGGGAGTTGCGCGCGACGCGTGACGTACGCGAGAAGTCGTTCATAGACGTCCTCTCCCGCCATGGCGATCAGTTCTTCGCGCATCGAATCGATGACTCGGGTCGCGCCGACGAAGGCGTCCGGTGACTCGGTGCACCACCAGTGGAAGTCGGATCCGCCGTCGCCCCAGTCGCGACGTTCCCATTGCCCGATCCGCGTTACGACGTGGCCTGTCTCGGTGACCTCGTCGTCACGGTGCAGCGGGAGTTGCCAGCACACGTCGGGCTTGAGGGGGATATAGCTCTCGCCGCTGTCTACGGCGAGTACGTGCAGGGCGCAACCCGGACCTCGGTGGAAGTCGGGTCGATTGAGAAAGATGCAGGCGTCTTGGACCAAGCGGGTGACGATCTCGCCGCTGCGCTTGACCCGGGTGGTGCCCTTGGCCCCCTTTTTCTTGAACTGCCACTGGTCCTCGCTCAGTCGGGTCGCGGCCAGTTCGACTCGTTGGCGGTCCTTCTCGTCGGTGAAGTGCGCCCCGTAACTGCAGCACCCCTGCACGAGCTCGGGGGTCGGGCCCGTCAGCACACCCTGACACCCGTTGGCGAAGATGCACGTCCAATTGCTTTCGAGGAACGTGACGTCGAACATCCAGGTGCGCTGGACGGTCGCGTCATCGAAGCTCACCCACTCGTGGGCGTCGGGAGGTATCGAAGTCACGGCTCGAAACTACTCCGAGGTCAAGACAGCGACGACGCCCCTAGACTTTGGACATGACTACCGTCGAGACATTTGACGTCCTCACTTTGACCGATGAAGCGCGCAACGTAGTGATCGATGCGCTCGCGAACGAACAACGCAGCGAGGAACTGGCCCTGTTCATCGAGGTGACGGGAACCCGTTCGGGCGGCTACACCTACGACCTCTATTTCTCGGATCGCGCGGACGCCCCGGTGGACGCCGCGATCGGACGCGACGGTGACGTGACCATCGTCGTTCCGGCGCTCAGCGTGGCGAGGCTCCGGGGCAGTCGGCTGGAGTTCGCACCCGACGGCGGCGGTGGACTGGTCCTCATCAACCCCAACGCGCCCACGGCCGAGGAGTTACACCCGGGCGTGCCGGCGGACATCATCGCCTTCGGCGTCGACGGACCGCTCGCCAAGCGGGCGATCGAAGTACTCGAGACCACGATCAATCCCTCGATCGCAGCCCACGGTGGCAACGCCGACCTGGTCGCGTTGGACGAGGAGAAGCGCGTCGCCTACATCATGATGGGTGGCGGGTGCCAGGGCTGCTCACTCAGTCGAATGACGTTGTCCCAGGGCATCGAGACCAACCTCGTCGAGGCGATCCCGGAGTTGACCGGTGTTGTCGACGTCACGGATCACGCCTCGGGCGTGAACCCCTTCTACTCCGAAGACCACTGAGGCCAGTCGCACGGCTGTCCTAGAATCGTGCGATGTTGCGATTCCTGACCGCGGGTGAAAGTCACGGTCCGTCGTTGACCGTCATCGTCGAAGGTCTGCCGTCGGGTCTGGAGATCCGTGAGGAGGAACTCGCCGACGAGTTGGCGAGGCGGCGTCTCGGTTTCGGCCGGGGCCCGCGGATGCGATTCGAGCGGGACGTCTTGCGGCTCATCGGCGGAATTCGGCACGGTCGGACCCTCGGCTCGCCGGTCGCCATCGAGATCCTCAACTCGGAGTGGCCCAAGTGGGAAGCGGAGATGTCCGCTGCTCCAGGTACCCCGAGCAAGAAACTCACGTCGCCCCGTCCGGGACACGCCGATTTGGCCGGCATGCAAAAGTACGGCTTTGACGACGCTCGCGACGTGCTCGAACGAGCGAGTGCGCGCGAGACCGCTGCGAG
>JAKAZI010000008.1 GCA_021809495.1 Actinomycetes bacterium
CTCAGCTCAAACAGCTTCGGTCGGTCGAATGAGCGACGTCACTCGACCAGTGCTCCCGGAGCCCGAGTCGGGCGACGATTGACCCCCACAGAACTTGAGTGGTGTCGGAGTGCTGTCGTGCACAATTTCTGACTGACGTTTGAGGCTTTGGGGTTCCTGGGTAGTCATCAGTTAGTTCGCCCGATTGAATTTCCTTGCCGAGAGACCTTGGGGAACTACCGCCGCTGCCTCGATTAGTGAGGAGCGACCAATACCTGGTGATCAACTTGGCGGTAGCGAGACGTTCGCCCAGGTCGCTCCCCCGTCGCTCGAGTGACGCACCACTGTCGTAGAGCCATTACAAATCATCAGGCCGTGCGAAATGTTGGCGAAGATCATGGGGTAAACGCTGGAACAGCGCACTTCACCGATCGGCGTGAGGCGCGAGCCTCCCTCGCTCACTCGATAGAGGTTGGGGGGAGTCTCCAGGGCTCCGTAGTCCAAGACGGCGATATTTGCGGTGATCGGATCGAACGCACCGCCACCGGTTCCCATGTACTGGCGATTCGCAGGACTCGCCAGTGACCAGGTGGTGCCGCCATTCCCGGAGTGCCAAAACGACACCTCCATGCCCGTCGGGCACTGCGCCCACAAGGAGAGCAGGCTCATCGGCGTCATCGAGCAACCATTCACGCTCGTGAGTTCCGGGAACTTCTCTTCCGCGCGAGTAAACGAGCGTCCATTGTTGTGCGAGGTCCACAGGTACGTGTTGGGTCCCGTCTGGATCTCCCAGACCGTACTGCCGTACGCAGCCAGCGAAGGCCCGTAGTACGTCTGCCTCGGGCCCGTCCCCGTCCTCCACAATCGCGACAACGTCACCCAGTCCTTAGCGGCAAGTGACGCACGCCGCGTCGTGAACTGGCTACATACGAAGCTTCGTGGCTTACAGGTGACCGAGGTCATGAAGATCTCACGGCTCGTCGCGACGACGGAAATCGTGAGATTCTTAGCGTGCAGAACGCGCCGCCACGTCCGCGCGCCATTGGTCGTTACGTAGAGGGTTGACGGCGAGGTCGCGCCCACGGTGGCGTAGCCGTCCATCGCGTTGGCGAAGACGACGTGGTCCAACGTCGTGCCCGCCAACCCGCCCTGCTCGGCAGTCACCGGCGGCGGTTGCACGCGTGTGAACGTCGTCGCGTCAACGTTGGTCCTGTACATCCGCAGGCACGCCGGCGCGTTGCATCCACTCGTCGTCACCATATAGAAGATCGCTGACGATCCCGCACGTACCAGCACAACCGGTGTCTGCGTCGACGACGCTGAAGCGTACGTGCTCGGAGAGACAACGAGGGAAATGATGGTTACGAGAGCCACCGTCAACAGCGAATACCTTCGAACGGCCGAGGCGGTCTTCACATCATCACCTTAACGATGAGAAGGTTCCGGGCCCGGTTCGAACGTTCTGCCACCACGCACTGGCGGCTTGAGTCTGGACTGACTTCATTGGTGTCGAGGACCCGACGTGAACCCGAGCATCAGGAAAATCCGTTCCCAGCACACTGGCTCCCAAGTTCACCCGGTTCATACGCGAATGTCGAGAAATTACTGCGAGTTAGTCGCGCCGCGAAAACCGTTCCAGACAGCACGAAGGCCCAGGCGGAACCTGGGCCTTCGATATTCGTGGCGGGGGCAGGATTTGAACCTGCGACCTTCGGGTTATGAGCCCGACGAGCTACCAGACTGCTCCACCCCGCGTTGGGTACGAACCACTCTAGCAGCCTTAGCGCAGGTGAAATCAGGCGGTGTCACGGGGACGACCAAAGCATCGAACGACGATCGGTGATGAAGGGTGACGAATTCGACGATGTGTGGCATGCGCGCCATGACAGCGTGAATACTTCGGACAGATTCCGCGTCTCGTAACTAACGACTCGAGCGAGAAACACCGAGCCGCACCATCCCAGGAGGGCCGACGATTCGTCAGACACTCAAGCTATGAGTGTGGTGGATAACAGCACCCCGAGAAAGACGACCAGCGACGGCAGGACACCGATCAGGAACCGCGTACCGAAGCGCGAGCCGCCAGTCACGTAGGCGACGACGATCTTGACGAGCGTGTTGGCCCCGAACGCCGCGCCGATGGCGATGAGTGTGGTGGTGAGCCCCAGGTTCCCGTGAGCGTACAGGGTGGCGGCCGAGAGTGATCCGCCGTGAGCGTCGGCGAGTCCCGCCACGCCAAAGGCGAGCACGGCACCGGCCGATCCCAAGACGGCGGCGCCCCAGCGTCCCACCAGGGTCGCTCCAGTCAAAATGACCGCCAGCACGATCGCCGGCCAAATGGCGAACGCGTGCTCGCCCGCGGGCTTGGTCTGAACCGGTGCCACGTGGCGCGCCCTCCGGTAGACCGATATCGACGAGACCAGCAGCACTGCCACGCCCGCGACGAGGGCCAGGACCAGATGCACCGCGACGGTGCGCGACACGAAGAACACGATGACACCGAGTTGCACGAATGTGGCGACACTCGCGATCTGCGCGCCGGCGATTGCCGCTGCGAATCCATCCGCGCCACGACTCGTTCGACCCATCGACGCGGTGGCGGCGGTGGCGGAGACGAATCCGCTGGCGAATCCGGTCGCGAGGAGACCACGACCCGGCCCCAATACTCGCACCGCGATGTAGCCAACCCACGAGATGCCCGTCAGCAGGACGACGATGAACCAGATCCGTGACGGGTTCAACACCCCGTAGGGACCAAGGCTGTGGTTGGGGAGCAACGGCAGCACGACGAAGGCGACCACCAGGAACTTGACGGCGTCTTCCAGCTCGACGTCGGAGACCGCGTTACGCACGAATGAATGCAGGCGCTGTTTGGAGATGAGGACCACCGCGATCACGATCGCGAGCAGAGCTGCGAGGGCGGAGTCCGTGAAGCAGAGGACCCCCAGAAGATAGGTCGCGAGTGCCGCGACCTCGGTCGTCGTGCCCGGATCCTCTTCATTGGTGTTCAGGTATCCCACCGTCAAGAGCGCCGCGACCGCCACCAGCACCCCGATGACGACCCAGTCCCCCAAGTCGGCTGAAACCGTACCGAGTAGTGCGAGCAAGGCGAAGGTTCGCACGCCGAGCGCCTCTCGTTTACCCTGATGACTCCTCTCGCGTTCGCCGCCGAGCAACAGGCCGATCGCCAGGGCATACACGAAGGAAAGCAGGTGCGCAACGCTCACGTGTAGTGGTCTATCGCACCTGACGGCGGTAGGTCGGCTTTGGCCACGTGCGCCGGGCGCACGAAACACGCCCGGGGCGGTAGCGCATCACGTCATGGCGCCAACCCCGACGATTGGCCACACGAACACGATCTGACGAACGTCCCTGCTCGAAGAACGTACCGTCGGGGTATGAGCACAGTTCGAAAGTCCGCCTTGGTCCTCGTCGCTCTCGCCGTGGTGGCCCTGGTCGCGATTCGGGCGCTATCCACGTCGCCGTCGCCCAGCTCGCCCGGTCAGACGACCACGTCAGTAGCCTCGTCGACGTGGCTGGCGGTCTGGCCGACTTCGACGTCGTCGCCCTACGCGACGCCAGCGGCGGCGGCGCGCAGTTTCGCCGTCCACGTTCTATCGATGAAACACCCGATCCTCGAGCGTTACCGAGCGGGCGACACACGGTCGGGTGAGATCCCAATCCGCGCCACCGCCACGGGACCGGTGACGACGGTGCTGGTTCGCCAACTCGCTCGCGACACGTCGTGGTGGGTTCTTGGTGCCGTCAGTGACGCCATCGTCATCAACCAGCCATCGGCACGCAGTGCCGTCAGGTCGCCGTTCGTTCTCACCGGAGTCAGCACAGCCTTCGAAGGGGTCGTCAACGTCACGTTACGCAGTGACGCACTCGCCTCCCCCTTGGTCCAAACCACGGTGATGGGCGGCGCGAACGGCGTCATGGGGCCGTTTAGAGCCACGCTGGACTTCGCGTCAACGTCGAGTCGTTACGGCGTCCTGGTGCTCTACACCCGCTCAGCCAAGGATGGCTCGGTGACCGAAGCATCGGCTATCCGTGTGCGGTTCGCCTAACACGCACTTGATTCACGTCACATGATCCGCTTCAACGGACCGCGCAGACCCCGCAGGGACAATTTCGAATCGTTTGGCGCTGCGAGGCGTTCCCCTTGTGGCCGGGCAGGTCACCGTAGGGAGCCGGTATCTTCCCCTCCCAACGGTTTGTCGCGTCATGGCCGCCGAGAACTGACCCGTTGCACTCGTTGGCGCCCTGTTGTTCACGGCGTGGATACCGGTCCTCGAGTGAATGCTGCCGCGAGGTGCAGAACGGTCCATCGCGTGGCCGGGCAGGTCGCCCTTGCGACCGACTCCTCACGATACGAGGAACGGCCCTCGCGCCATCGACGAACGTGGAGCACGAACTACCAACTCATCACGTCGCCGCTGTCCACGCACGTCGCCGCAATCACGGGAACACCGCCTGGCACCGCACGCACTGAAGTCACGGGCTCTTGCTCTGTAATATGTGGTACATTTCAGCGATGTCGAGGATCCAACGCATCGATGTCTTCTCGTACGACTTGACGTACGCGCACGGCGACTACGTCATGTCCGCAGGACGCACGATTCGCACCTTACTCAGCACCGTTGTTCGAGTCACGACCGAATCAGGAGTCGAAGGGTTCGGCGAGGTCTGTCCCCTCGGCCCCAACTACCTGCCGGGCTACGGAACTGGCGCACCGTCAGTCATCGCGGAGTTCGCGCCGTCGCTGCTCGGCCTCGACGTCGAGAACCTCGGCTTGATCAACCACACCATGGACGCCGAACTCTCCGGGCACGGCTACGCGAAGTCAGTTGTCGACATTGCGTGCTGGGACGCCTTCGGCAAGGCCGTCGGTCAACCCGTGTACACCCTGCTCGGCGGGCGCCGTCAGGACGACCTGCCTCTCTACGTGGCGGTGCCACTCGATACGACCGAGGCGATGGCCAAACACGTCACCGCGCGCAAGGCCGAGGGCACGCGACGATTCCAACTCAAGGTCGGCGCGGACCCGCACGACGACGCTTCACGGGTCGCCGCCATCGTTGCGGTCACCGGCGCCGACGACGTGATCGTGGCAGACGCGAACTGTGGTTGGCGCCTGCAGGATGCGGTGATCGCCGCGCGACTGCTCGAAGACTTAGACCGCGTCTACCTCGAGCAGCCGTGTCGAACGCTCGAGGAATGTCTGATCGTGCGCGAGCGCACCACGCTGCCGATGGTGCTCGACGAAGTGATCACGGACCCCCAGGCGTTGATTCGCGCTTTCAACGCCAGGGCGATGGAAGCAATCAATCTGAAGATCAGTCGCGTCGGAGGTCTGACGAAAGCCAAGTTCATGCGTGATCTCTGCGAGTCCCTGGGCGTTCGAATGACGATCGAGGACACCTGGGGCGGCGACCTGACAACGGCGGCCGTGAGCCACCTCGCCGCCAGCACCGACCCCGATCTGTTGTTCGCCGCGTCGTACATGAACGACTGGGTGCTCGAGCACGTCGCCGGTTACTCCCCTCGTTCGCGCGACGGGCGGGGCACGGTCAGCAACGCCGACCTCCCCGGTCTGGGCATCGACGTCGACGTCGCTTCACTCGGGGCTCCCCTGTTCAGCGTCGAGGTAGCGAAGTGACGGAACACTCGTACGAAACACCGGGCGGGTCAGTGGCGGTTCGCTGACGTGACGGCCGGTCTCAGCACTATTTCGTTCACTGACTACCACACAGCCGGTGAACCCTTTCGGATTGTTGAGGACGTTCGCCTACCGATCGATGGTGAAACCGTCGCCGCCAAACGAGTCTTCGCCCAGAACTCCCCGGAGCTGAACGCCGTGCGAATGTTGCTCTGTCGCGAACCCCGCGGTCACAGTGACATGTACGGGTGCTTCGTCGTCGCTCCCGACGACCAGGACGCGGACTTCGGGGTGCTCTTCTTCCACAACGACGGCTACTCGACCGCCTGCGGCCACGGTACGATCGCGCTCGGTGCGTGGGCGGTTCACAGCGGCCGCATCGTGAGTGACCCCGACGGTGTCACGCCGGTCACTATCGACGTGCCGTCGGGCCGGGTTGTCGCGTACGTGACCCAGACCGCCGGCGAGGTGACGTCGGTCGCCTTTGAAAATGTTCCCTCGTATCCAGTTCGACGTGGCGTCGACGTCGCGACATCGGTCGGGCACGTCAACGTCGATGTCGCTTACGGCGGGGCGCTCTACGCGTCGGTACCCGCGTCGGCGCTCGGCCTTCACGTCACGCTCGACCACGTACCCGCGTTGCGGGCGCTCGGACGTGAGATCAAGTGGGCGCTCAACGACTCCGACGTCGCGTCTCACCCACGCGACCCTCGACTGAGCGGAATATACGGAACGATCATCGTCGAGGAACTCGGGGACACGGATCGCGGACTACACCAGCGCAACGTCACCGTCTTCGCCGACGGACGTATCGACCGGTCGCCGTGCGGTTCGGGTACCGCTGCGCGTCTCGCTCTGCTCGCCGACGACCAGCGCCTGGACAGCGGACAGGAGCTGATCCACGACTCGATTGTCGGCACCCGCTTCATCGGACGCTTCCGGCCCTCCGGTCACGAGTCGCCCGGCGCGATCATCCCCACGGTCGAAGGCATGGCGTTCCGGACGGGCCGCGGCGATTTCATCCTCGACCCAGCCGATCCGGTCGGCGCCGGGTTTCTCCTGTGACCGGTCCGTCCATGGATTGGATGTCGGGCGAAGACCTGCTCGCGACGCTCAGCATGGAGCAAGCCGTGCGCGCGGTCCAACGAGACCTTCTCGGCGGACTCGATCCGGCGCGCGACCTCGCGCGGGTGATCGACACCCTCGAGCACGGCCAACTCCTCTACATGCCATCCCAGTTCGGCCCCTACGTCGGCGCGAAGGTGTCCACCGTGGCACCGCTCAACCCGGCGCGAGGCTTGGAGCGGATTCACGGCATCTACGTCTTGTTTGACGCCGTCACGCTGGTCCCAATACTGGTGTTGGACGGCCAGGCGCTCACCGCGCTGCGTACGCCCGCCGTCTCGGCCGCAGTCGCCGACCACCTTGCGCCCGGTCAGGTCGACCATCTCGTGGTCTTCGGCTCAGGGACCCAGGCGAGCGGCCACGTGGAAGCGATGCGCGTCATCCGCGAGGTTGGCACCGTGAGCATCGTTGCCCGCGATCCGCGCCGAAGTGCGGCACTCGTCGACCGACTTCTCGCGATCGGCCAACCGGCGCGCCTCGGCACGGCGGCCGACGCCGCCGACGCCCAGGTGATCGTCTGCGCCACGACCGCGCGCACCCCACTATTTAACGGTGGGGCGGTCCGCGACGACGCGCTCGTCGTGGCCGTCGGATCGCACGAACCCGACGCGCGCGAGATCGACTCGACGGTGCTGGCGCGCGCCCAGGTCGTGGTCGAAGATCCGGGTGTTGCGCTGCGCGAGGCGGGTGACGTGATCATCGCGATCGGTGAGGGTCGCTTCACGGGGTCCGCGCTCGTCGCCATGCGCGACGTCGTCACCGGTACGGTTCAGGTCGATCACTCCCGACCGCGAATCTTCAAGAGCTCCGGCATGCCGTGGGAGGACCTTGTCGTCGCCGCCGAACTGCTTCGCGCCCGAGGTGAGGCAGGGAACAACTGACCGTCGGTACGAGCGGCGTCGCTCGACGAGTGGCGCCGCTACTACGACGCTCGCTCGCCCCAGGTCGTCGACTCACCCGCTCGGGCGACTCGCTGGGGCACGCCCCACGGATTGTCGTCACGCAACACCATCGGCAGGAGGTGCTGGGGAACGTTTTGGTAGCTCACGCCGCGTAGGAATCGACCGATGGCCGCAGTGCCCACCGACGTACCCGCATCGTTGGTGGTGGCGGGCCACGGACCGCCGTGCTGCATCGCCGGTGTCACCGCGACGCCAGTCGGCCAGCCGTTGAAGAGCACGCGGCCCGAGCATTGACGTAGTTGGTCGATCAACGCAACGAGTTCGGGCGACGACTCATCGAGGAGTGCGTGCACACCCCCAGTGAGGTTGCCCGGGAACAGCCGTCGGGCGAGGTCGGCCAACTGCGACTCGTCTTCGTACTGCACAACCACCGCGAGCGGGCCGAACGACTCGTCCAGTAGCCGTGGACCACTCGACGCCAGGGTCGCCACGGTCGTCGACACGATGGTCGGCGTGACCCATCCTTGCCCGTCGCCGTCGAAGCGCACGGTACCCGGGACGAGCACCTCGACACCCGGCGTGGCGAGTACCTCGGCGCGGCGCTGCTGGTAACCCTGTGCGATCCGTGGATTCAGCATCCGGTGCTCGCTCACCGCCTCGGCGGCGACGCGAATGGACTCGCCCGCCGCCGCCGCGTCGCTCACGAAGAGGAACCCCGGTTTCGTGCAGAACTGACCCGCCGAAGACGCCACACTCGCGACGAATCCCTCGCAGATCGACTCGAGATCTTCATCGAGCTTGGCGCGCGTGACGAACTGAGGATTGACACTACCCAACTCGCCGTAGAAGGGAATCGGGTCCGGGCGGGCCGCGGCGACATCGGCGAGGAGCCGTCCGGCGTGAATCGATCCGGTAAATGATCCCGCGCGGATACGTGGGTGACGCAACATCGCAACGCCCTGTTCCTGGCCGACGATCAGCTGCAGCGTGTTGGACGGAGCGCCCGCACCCACGAGCGCCGCGGCCACGACGTCGCCGGTTCGCTGGGACAGCTCGGGGTGTCCCGAGTGCACCTTGACGATCACCGAACAGCCCGCGGCCAGCGCCGACGCCGTGTCGCCGCCGGCGACCGAGAACGCGAAGGGGAAGTTACTGCCCGAGAAGTTCAGCACTGGCCCGAGGGGCGTCAGAACGCGACGAAGGTCGGGTCGCGGTCCGAGCGTGAACTGCGGATCGGCGTAGTCGATTCGCACGTCCAGGTACTCACCGTCAATGACCACGTCGGCGAACAGCCGCAACTGCACGGCTGTCCGTTTGAGTTCACCGCGCAACCTCGCCTCGGTGAGACCGGTCTCGCGCATGGCGATAGGGATCAACTCGTCGGCCGCCGCATCGAGCGCGTCCGCCGCCGCGACCAGCGCCCGGGCGCGCGTCCGCGGTGCCAAGGTTGACCATTCGACGAAGGCGGTCGCGGCGGCGTTCGCCCGTTCCTCGAGCTCCCCGGGGGTCGTCGCGAGCGATTCGGGCGTCGTTGGTGACCCGGGCACGGCTAGAACTCGAATCCGACGGGGAATGGATCGCTCGGGTCATAGACGTACTGAGCGAGTCCCGTGACCCACGCCCGACCGGTGATCGTGGAGACGATGGCGGCCACGCCGGCGACGTCGGTCTCGGCGACGATGCGCCCGATGAACCGCGTGCCAATGAACGACTCGTTGACGAAGTCCTCGCCGATGGCGAGCTCGCCGCGCGCCCAGAGTTCGGCCATCCTCGCCGACGTGCCCGTCCCACACGGCGACCGGTCGAACCAACCCGGGTAGATGCACATGGCGTGGCGCGAGTGCTCGGCCGTCGATTCCGGGGCCAGGAACTCGACGTGATGACAGTGGTCGACGCCCTCGGTCTCGGGGTGATGGGGTGGCGCGGTCTCATTGATGGCGGCCATAATGCGCAGGCCCACCGAGGTGATCTCGTGCTGTTGGGACCGGTCGAAGGTGAGTCCAACGTCGTCCAGGTTGACGATCGCGTAGAAGTTGCCGCCGTAGGCGAGGCTGTAGGGAATCGCTCCGAGGCCGGGGACGTCAATGACGTCGTCGAGACGCACCACGAACGATGGCACGTTCTCGATCGTGACCGAGTCGGCGTGTCCGTCGGATACGTTCACGCGGGCGATGACCAGGCCCGCCGGCGTGTCCAGACGAATCGTCGTGACCGGCTCGACGGCTTCGACCATACCGGTTTCGACCAGCACCGTCGCGAGTCCAATCGTGCCGTGCCCGCACATCGGCAGACAGCCCGATACTTCGATGTACACCACGCCCCAGTCGGCGTCTGGACGGGTCGACGGCTGCACGATGGCGCCACTCATCGCCGCGTGTCCGCGGGGCTCGAACATCAAGAACTTGCGGATGTCGTCGAGGTGTTCGATGAAGTACAGCCGCTTCTCGTTCATCGTGTCGCCGGGAATCACGCCGACACCACCCGTAATCACCCGGGTGGGCATACCTTCGGTGTGCGAATCAACGGCGGTGATTACACGGCTCGCCCTCATCGGCCGCTCCCCTTCGCCCTCGCGGCCAGGTAGTTGAGCGCCTTGGCGGTGTCGGCGCGCACGCGCGCCTCATTCTCCGCACTGAGTGGTCCCCGCGGGGGCCGCGTCGCTCCGCCGTAACTCTGACCCGCGATGTCGATCGACAACTTGATGGCCTGGACGAACTCGACGCGCGAGTCCCAGCGAAACACCCCCACGAGATTCTCGTAGAGTTCCTTCGCTTCGGCGAAATTTCCAGCCATCGCCAACTCGTAGATCGCCACTGCTTCACTGGGAAAGGCGTTCGGGTACCCCGCGAACCAGCCGACGGCGCCGGCCACTATCGATTCGAACAAAAGGTCGTCGGCGCCGGCGATGACGTCGATGTCGCACAGCTCTTTGATCTCCATGACCCGCCGCACGTCACCGGAGAACTCTTTGACGGCTTGAACCTCGGGGATCTGCGCGAGCCGGGCGACGAGGGAGGGGACAAGGTCGACCTTGGTGTCGAAGGGATTGTTGTAGGCCATGATCGGGATCCCCACCTCTGCGACCCGGGTGAAGTGTTCGACGACCTCGGAATCCGAGGCGCGGTAGATCGTCGGTGGAAGCAGGAGCACGCCGTGCGCGCCATCCTCTTGGGCGTATCGCGCCCACTGCTGAGCCTGGTGCCATCCGACCCCGTGCACGCCCGCGACGACGATCCCCCGGTCCCCGACCGTCTCAACGGCGACTTGGACGACCCGGCGGCGTTCCTCGTCGGTGAGCGATGAGTACTCACCGAGTGAGCCGTTCGGTCCAACCCCTCGGCAGCCGTTGCGGATCAACCAGTCGCAGTGTTCTGCGAATCGGTCATAGTCCACCGCGAGACCCGCCGGAGCACTCGCGTCCTCTTTGAACGCGAGTGCAGTCGCGACGATGACCCCTCGAAAATTAACTTGTTCATTCATCATCTCTGGCCTTTCACCACGGTGTTTCATTCAACGACACTGCCGGGACGTTCGACCGCCGCGAGCTCGCCGAGACGGATCGGCACGGCGATGGGACGACGATCGGTGATGCTCGAATCGGCGGATCGACTATCCGAGACGCGCCCGAGGATCGCCTCCACCGAGCGCCCGCACACGCGGCCCTGGCACGGACCAAGACCCGCGCGAGTGAGAAGTTTCAACGAGCGAAGTCCCGACGATCGCGTCGAGTCAGTGGCCGCGCGCAGCCGAGCGAGGGTCACGTCCTCGCATCGGCAGACGATGGTCTCATCGGTCAGCCAGGTGGTCCAGTTCTGACCTATGCCGTGAGCGCGCCCCAGGCGCTGGGCGAACTGAGAAAGGGCGTGCCGACGAAGTCGCAGTCTGCGCATCGCGGGATCGGACAGTCGTCCCCCCGCAGCGACGTGCCCGGCGAGTGAACCTTCGACGAGGGCCAGGTCGACGCCACCGATGCCCGTGATCTCCCCGGCGGCGAAGACCGACGCCACACTCGTTCGTTGCTCGTCGTCAACGTCAACAAAACGATCCTTCGTCAGCCGACAGCCGGCCGCGATGGCTAATTCCAGCCGTGGGGTAAAGCCGTGGCCGAGGCAGACCGCATCGACCTCCAACGAGCGCTCACTGCCCGCGATCGGTCGCCACGACCCATCGACGGCGCTGACCGTCACCGACTCGACCCGTTCGCTCCCCTCGATGGCGGTGACGGCGTGGCCGGTGACGTAGGGAATCCGATGACGCGCGAGTGTGGACGCGTAACGCGCGAGTTCGAGTGTCTTGGCGGACGTCGCGAGCAGCTCCCATGGCCGCGTCGTCCACTGTCGCGCCAGACGCGCCGCGTGACTCGCCTCGTAAACACCTACGACACCACTACCGGCGTGGACCAGCGACTCCGCGACGGGCAGAAGGAAGGGTCCGGAGCCCGCGACCGCAACGCGTTTGCCAACGGCGACCCGCTCGCCCTTGGCGAGCGCTTGGGCGCCACCGGCGCTGAACACGCCGGGCAGATCCCAACCGGGGACCGGCAGCACTCGGTCGAAGGCCCCCGTCGCCAACACGAGCGCGTCGGGTTCATAGACCCGGGTCTCCCGATCGACGCCGTCAGCCTCACCCACCAACACGTGAATCCGACCGCGATCGATCGCCCAGACGTTGGCCGACGTGACAACCTCACAGCCCGAGTCACCCTCCAGTGCCTCGCGCAGGGACTGGAACCTCGACCACCCGTGATGGAGTAACGACTCGTGACGAGCCGGTCGCTCAGGCGGCAAGTGACGCCAGTACTGGCCACCGACGTAGTCCGATGCGTCGAGCACCACGACCCGCGATCCAGCGGCCCGCGCCGCGAGCGCCGCCGCGAGCCCGGCCGGCCCGGCTCCGATGACGACGACCTCACTCACCGCGGTCCGATCGCGGCGGCGCCGGCGCCAGGTGGAACTCGACGACGTCTCCGGCGCGGGCGCGACGCTGGCACGCCCGCACGTCGCGCTGGCCGTTGACGACTACGAGGCAGTCAAAACAAACGCCGATCCCACAGAATGCACCCCGTCGTCGACCGCTCAACGGCGTCGTTCGCCACGACAGCGTGTCCGACGCGAGCAGCACGCCGGCCAACGTCTGTCCGAGGACGCCATCCACCGGATCGCCGTTGACGAGAATGGTGATGGGCGTCGTTGCCCCGGGGCCGATCGGATCATCGGACGCAGGGACTAGTCGCGGCGACATCTACGCCGTCCCACGCAATGACGCACGACCGGGTGCGAACGGGTCGAGTGACAGCCTCGGCGACTCGCCAACCAGCGTCGCCGCCAACAATTCGGCCGTGCCAAGGGCGAGTCCGATGCCCGCTCCCTCGTGGCCGGTGGCGTACCAGAGTCCCGCCACGTCGGGATCGGGTCCGATGACGGGCAGGTGGTCGCGCGAGAACGGACGGAACCCGCCGTACGCGCGGATCACCGATGCGTCGCGCAGAAACGGCATGAGCCGTATCGCCTTCGCGGCCATCTCACGCAGGACGGCCACGTCAATGGAGCCGTCGAATCCGACGTTCTGGCGCGACGAACCAATCAGCACGGTGCCCGACGCCGTCGATTCGATGACGGTCGAGGTCTGCAGGTCGCGCTCGTCGGACTGGACGGCCCCGACGTAACTCGTGTCGTAGACCTTGTGCCAGATCCGTTGGGGCATACGGGCCATGACGAGGAGCAACCCTTTTCGAGGTCCGACGTACAGCGTGGCTCCGAGCGAGCGAGCGACGTCCCCCGACCACGGGCCCGCTGCGACGATGACGTGATCGGCCGCGATCGAACCATTTGAGGTGGTAACGCCGACGAGCCGTCCATCGCGTTCTCGTAGTGCTCCCGTGACGGAGGTATCGGCCACTACCTGCGCCCCAGCGGCTCGAGCCGACGCCAGCAGAGCCTCGGTGGCGATGGTCGGCTGCACTTGGGCGTCCTCGGGGTAGTAGACCGCGGAAGCGATCGACGCAGATAGCTCCGGCTCGAGTACCCGCGCCTCGGTCGCGCTGAGTTGACGAGCGTCAACCCCGGCGAGGCGCTGCGAATCGGCGAATCGAGCCAACGCCTCGGCGCCGGGTTCGTCACTCGCGACGACGACCCCGCCCTTTCGCTCGTACTCGATTGACGCGAACGCGGTACCAATCTCCGCGGCCAGTTCATCGCGCAGCGAACCCCAGAGTTCGAGGGAGTACTTCGCGAGCTCGAGTTCGACGCCGGGCGCTTTGTCACTGACGAGCAGGTTCCCCTCGCAGGCAGCCGACGTGCCACTCGCCACAGCGCCGCGGTCGACCACCGTCACCGTGGCCCCACGTCGGGCCAGTGAGCGGGCGCATGCGGCACCGATGATGCCAGCGCCAATGATCAGGACCTTCACCCCCACCCACTCCCAACTTGTACCATGTTACATTCTATTGTACACGAATGCGCAGGACCGGGCCGGTAGCGCTCACGGGGTGATCTCGGCGCCCTCCGCTTCCATGATTCCCGCCCACCAACCGAGGACGTGACCAACGTGTCGCAGCATCAACTGCTCGGCGGCGAGACCGTCGCCCACCCCGAGGAGATCCAAGAGTTCGTGGTGCTCGTGGGCTGAACGGTGAAGCATCTCGGTGTTACGCAGACCCACGAGACCCGTCATGCGGGTCTGCTTGCGTAACTCGGCAACGATGTCGACGAGTCGGCGGTTGCCCGTCAACTCCAGCAACGCGAGGTGGAAAGCGGTATCCGCGGCGAGGTACCCCTTGAAATCAACCTGCTCGACGTTCGCCACGATCCGATCGGCGAGTGACCGATAGGTCGCCAGTGGCGCACCATTGAGGTGTTCGGCCACGATCCGCATCGCCGGTGCCTCCAACCACTTGCGAATCTCGACGATCTCGCGAAGGTCTTGGGTGCTGACCGTCGTCACGCGGAATCCCTTGTTCTTTACCGATTCGACGAACCCCCGTTTCTCGAGGTCCAGCATCGCCTCGCGCACGGGCGTCGCCGACACCGCGAACTGCGCCGCGAGCGCCGGCACCGTAACGAGCTCACCCTGTTCCAACTCGCCTGAGATAATCGCCGCCGCGAGTGAACTCTCTACCTTGGTGCGAAGGTTCTCCTCGACGCGGATGACGCGGATTGATGACTTCTTCGTCGCCACGATCACCGCCCCTCCATCGAGTGCGCACGAGCGCCAACCCGATTCAGCCTCCAACTCGTCCGTTGCCTAGTCGCGACCATCGGAGGACTTTCCGAGATAGGCGTCCGAGAGGCGTGGGTCGCTCTCCAAGTCGGAGGAGGGACCCGACAACACGACCGAACCCTGCTGGAGCACGTACGCGCGCGAGGCAATCTCCAACGCGAGCGAGACGTTCTGTTCGACTAAGAGCACCGTCGTGCCCAACTTCGAGACCTCCTCCAGCATGTCGTAGACGATATCGACCTTCTGGGGATCCAGACCCAGGGATGGCTCATCGATCATGAGAATCCGGGGGTTAGACATCATGGCGCGGCCGATCGCGAGTACCTGCTGTTCACCACCGGAGAGCGTTCCCGCCAATCGCTGGAAGTGCTGGCGCAGCAACGGGAACAGGTCGAGGACCTCGCTCAACCTCTCGGCGCGCTCCGTTCGGCTGCGCTCGGTTCCGTAGGCGCCGAGCTCGAGGTTCTCGGCGATCGTCAGCGTCGTGAAGATGCGCCGACCCTCGGGGACGTGCACGAGTCCGCGGGCGACTCGACGATGAGCCGACTGCTTCGCGAGCACTTCGCCGAAGTACGTGATGGCGCCCTTGCGCGGATGGATGATGCCCGAGATTGCCTTCAACAGGGTGCTCTTTCCAGCCCCGTTCGCGCCGAGCAACGCAACGATCTCGCCTTCGTCCACGTGCATCGTGACGTCCTCGACGCCTCGAACGGCGCCGTAGTAGACGCTCACCCCGTCGAGTCCGAGGGCCCTCACTTGCGTTTCCTCCCCATGTAGGCGCGTACCACGTCGGGGTTGGTCCGCACATCCTGGGGCAGTCCCGAGGCGATGATTCGACCATTGTCGAGTACCGTCACGTCGGTCGCGATCTCCATGACGAGGTCAACGTCGTGTTCGATCATCACCACGCACGTGCCCCGGTCGTGGATGCGGCGGATGACGCGCGACAGCTCTTCTCGTTCCACCGAACTCACGCCGGCGGCTGGCTCGTCGAGCAGCACCACGACGGGATTGGCGATCAACACGCGTGCGAGTTCCATGCGCTTGCGCATTCCGTAGGGCAGGTCGCCGGCGAGGTTGTTCCACTGGTCGGCCAGTCCCACGAACTCGAGGCTCGCCATCGCCTCGTGGTGCAGCGTCCGCTCACTGCGCCGAAAGCCCCGACTCGCGACCGTGATCGCGAGAAGGTTGGACGTCGCCCGAAGGTGGCCACCCGCGAGCACGTTCTCGAGCACCGACATCTTGGGAAACACCCGGATGTTCTGAAAGGTCCGGCGGATACCAAGGGCGGCGACTTTAGCCGCGTCCAGACCCGTCACCTCGGCTCCCTGAAATCGGACCGCACCGCTCGTGGGTTTGTAGTAGCCCGTGAGACAGTTAAAGAAGGAGGTCTTACCCGCACCGTTTGGCCCGATGATGGCGTGCAACGCCCCCTCACCGACCTCGATCGACAGGTCGCTCAGCGCGTTCACGCCACCGAACTGCAGTGACAGGTGGTCGGTCTCGAGAACGGCGGTCACGATTCCTCCGAAGGCAGTGACACGAGGGCCTCGCCCGCACCCGAGAGCGGTGACACCACGGTTCGCCCGAGCCGCGACCGGACCCGGGCCCCGAGTCCCTGGAAGGCCCGCTCCGGGAAGAGACCCCGCGGTCGCACGACCATCAAGATCACGAGCGCGATGCCGAAGACCAGCAAGCGGGCCTGGGCGAACGACCGGAAGACCTCAGGAAAGATCTCCACCACCGCCGCCCCGAACATGACGCCCCAGATGCTGCCGAGTCCACCGATCGCCACGGCCATGACGATCAGCAGCGACTCGCTAAATCCAAAACTGGCCGGTGAGATCGCCGTCAGGGCCGGCGCGTACAACGAGCCCGTGATCGAGCCGAGCACCGCTCCGAACATGTAGGCGTAGAGCTTGTAGTGATTGGTGTTGATGCCCATCGCCTTCGCGGCGTCCTCGTCTTCGCGGATGCACAGCCACGCACGCCCCAGTCGCGATCCTCGCAGGCGCGTCGAGAAGATGGCGAACACGATGACCAGCACGAAGAACACGTAGTAGTAGCCGGTGTTCGATTCCACGACGACGCTCCCGATCGTGAGAGCCGGGATTGCGTAGATTCCCGTCGGTCCGCCGGTCTGATTGAGATTGATCGCAATCGTCTGGATGATCTCGCCGAATCCGAGCGTGACGACGGCGAGGTAGTCGCTGCGCAGTCGCAGCGTGGGAAAGCCGATGATGAGCGCGCACACGACCGCGATCAAGACCCCGGGCGCGATCGAGGCGATGATCGACCAGTGTTCCTTGGTCGACAGGATGCCGGTGGTATAGGCGCCGATGGCAAAGAACGCCGCAAAGCCGAGGTCGAGCATCCCCGCGTAGCCCACGACGATGTTCAACCCGAGCGCGAGGCACATCAGCATCTCGGCCTGAAACGCGACGCCGAGGTAGTACTGATTCTGAGTGGCCTGGGGGACCAGTGCCGCCGCGACCACGAGGGCGACGATCAGTCCGGCGCGCAGGACCCTAAACCCGTCCACTCTGGAACGAGTCGGCAACACCGCGGTCTCAGTAGCCATCGCGGGTCACATCCTCCTCGCGACCCGCTCACCGAGCAGTCCGGTCGGTCGGAACCAGAGCATGAGCACCAGCGCGCCGAAGGCGACCACGATCGCCCACTCGGCCCCGAAGATGCCAGTGCCGATGGATTGGACGATGCCGAGGACCAGACCCCCGAGGACGGCTCCTCCGATGTTGCCGATTCCTCCGAGCACCGCCGCGGTGAAGGCTTCAAGACCCACCGTGAATCCCATCAGGTAGTTGATCTGGCCGTAGTAGACGCCCGTCATTACCGCGGCGGCTCCGGCGAGCGCGCCCCCGATGAAGAACACGATGGCGATGACCAGGTCAACGTTGATGCCCATCAGCACCGCGGCGATCCGGTCCTCGGAAACCGCGCGCATCGCCTTGCCGAGCAGGGTTCGACCCACCAGAAAGTAGACGCCGAGGGCGAGCAAACCCGAGACGAGCACGATGATCAGCTGGGCCCAGGTGTAGTGATTTGAACCAAGGTTGAACCCGCTGGGCGGCGTCGTAACGGGGAAGACGAGGTAGGTCGCCCCCCACTGAGGTGTTACCAGCACGCCGTTCTCGAGCACCTGGGACAGACCAATCGCGGCGATCATGAGGCTGAGGATCGCGGCGCGACGCATCGGGCGATAGACCAACTGGTTCGCCAACATGGCCAGTCCGCCGGTGATAACCATTACGAGCACGCCGACCCAGAGCACCGTCAGCCACTGGCCGTGACTGTTGCCGACGAGCACCGCCCCGAGGATCGTGTAGCTGACGAAGGCAGCCACCATGTAGAAGTCCCCGTGAGCGAAGTTGATCAGGCGAAGGATGCCGTAGACCATGCTGTAGCCGAGCGCGACCAGGCCGAAGAACGCGCCCAGGAAGATTCCGTTACCTATTTCATTGAGTAGCAGTGACACTCGGTCCCCTTGTAGTCACGGTGATTCGAACCAGTACCGTTCACGAACTACCGACGAGTGGGCCCGTCGCCTCGATGGTCCAAGGACCATCGAGGCGACGGGCCCAGCGTCGGTTACATCATTAAAGCTTCGGCTGTGGGTTGGCCAGGGTGTACTGACCGTTGACCACTTCCAGGAGGTCCATCACCGCGCCGAGGCGGTTACCCGTCTTGTCGAATGAGACCTTGCCGGTCAGCCCGTTGAAGTGCAGCGAGCGCAGTCCCGCGATCACCCGACCCGGCTTGATCGACTTCACGTGCCGGGCCGCCAAGACGAGCGCCGTGATGGCGTCGTACCCGAAGGTCGAGTACGGGCCGGGCGCCGACTTGAACTCCTTGTGGTATGCGACATTGAAGGCCTGGTCGGCGTGCGTATTGAGCACGTTGCCCACGCCCGATGCCAACGCGGCGATGGTCGCGTAGGTCCCGTTCGCTGCGGCACCCGCACCCGACAGGTACGTCGCGTCCACCGAACCGTCAGCCACGACGAACTTCGCCGTGCCATTGGGTCCGATCACGTTGGCGGCGTTCAACTGCGTGGCGAACTGCGCGGCCTGGGAGAAGTACCCCGACCAGTAGATGCCGGTCGCACCGGAATTCTTGATCTGAGAGATCACCGCCGAGAAGTCATTGCTCGTGGCCGGAATCGACTGGACGCCGCCCGCGACGACGGTGCCGCCGTCCTTCGTGATGTCCGCAGCCGCCGCGTTGGCGATCGCGACACCGAAGGACGATTGGTCGTCGATGATGAACACCTTGGTGATGCCCTGCTGCTTGAAGAACGCAGCGGCCTCAGCGCCGTCACCGGAACCCGACGGGTCGATCAGGAACACGTTCTTGTACCCACCGGTCGTCAACTCCGGGCTGTTCGCCGCTGGCATGACGTACGGGATCCCCGCTCGCGCGATGATGGGCTCAACGGGTAGCGTCGCCCCGGAGCAGTAGCCCCCGACGATCGCCTGAACGCCCTCTGAGATGAGCTTGTTCGCCGCGTTCACCGCCGTGCCCGCGTCACACGCATCGTCCTGTTCGAGCAGCTTGATGGGGTGACCGAAAATGCCGCCGTGCTTGTTGACCTGCTGGACGGCCATCAGTTCGGCGTTGAAGATCTGGGTTCCTGCCTGGGCCTCCGCACCGGTCATCGGCATGGGAACGCCGACCAGATACGGCGGCGACTTCTTCGCCGTGGCTGATGCCGGTCCGCCCGAGGCTCCCGCCACGACGGTGAGCATGGTGGCCACGAGTAGACCTGAAGTCAGAATTCGCGCCTTGAATTTTGTGATGATCACACTTCCCCCCTAATTGACAGACTCCGTTAGATGAAGCACTTCGGTAAGCGAAACCCGACGTCGCGAGTAACATACCACAGCGACTTTCAGCGTCAACGTCGCCTTTTAATATTTCACATATCACAAGCCGCGCCGTGCAACTCTTCGCCGCGCCTTTCAATACTGCTCGCGACCTGCCCTTACGTATCACGGCGGGGGTGCGTCAGACTCACGGTTTCTCGTTAATTGCCTACGTGAGCTCACGGCAGGGTCAGCGCGAGTCGACCGGAATCGCCGAGGGTGGGTCGGTCGGGGCCGCGAATGCTCAGCCCGCGCTCGACTGCGCGCCAAGCGCCTGCTGGGCCAGTTGGAGATCGCGGTGCATGTTGTTCACGTCCGTCTGGTACTGGCCGAGCTGGCCCGCCGAGAGCGCCGCCACCGCAGCCGCGTAGTCGGCCGACGCGCGCTTGATGTAGTAGGCCGCGTTCTGGCCGGCCTTCCCCGTACCCGAGGTGGACCCACCGGTGGAGGGTGGCGTGGTGGGCGTCGCGCCGGCGACGGCGTGTCCGAGCACGGCCGCCAGCGCCTCGTTCAGCGTCGGCTTGATGCTGACCTGCTGATTGAAGACCGCGATGACGTACTTCAACTGGGGCATCGAGTTTGACGTACTCGAGACGTAGAGGGGACGGATGTAGAGCACGCTCTGGTCGAGTGGGACCATCAGGTTGTTGCCGAGGAGGACCTGGGAGCCGTGCTGGTCGAGCAGGGTGATCGTCGAGCTCACCGTTGAGTTCTGCTGGATCTCCGAGTCGGCCTGGACCGGTCCGGTCACGAGCGAGCCACGCGGGGTCTCGTAGACGTAGAGGTGTCCGTAGTTCGACGGGTTACTCGTCGCCATCATGAAGGCGCTCAGTCCGAGCACGGTCGACGAGTTGCCGGCCGGCACGTAGGCGACCGATTCGAGCAACTGTTGACGATCGGTGCCCGGCAGCGAGCCGACCTGGAAGATCGGGCTCATGGGCGACAGTGAAGAAGCCACGATGTTGCCGGCGGCGTTGGTCACCTGGGTCTGGGCGAGTGACTGGCTCGGCGTGCCCTCGCCGGTGGTCGGTGACACGGTCCAGCCGTCCGAGGCGGTGTAGAAGGCGTTCGCGTTGGTGATGTGGTAGCTGCCGAGCACCGCCGCCTGCACCGAGAAGATGTCCGAGGGGTAGCGCAGGTGGTCACGAATCTCCGCGGGCATCGAGGACATCGGCTGGAACATCGTCGGGAAGGCGGCTCGATAGGCCTGCAGGATCGGGTCGGTGGGGTCGGCGGCGTAGAACTTCATCGAGCCCGTGTAGGCGTTGATGACGACCTTGACCGAGTTGCGCACGTAGTTGAAGCTCGCCGGCAGTCCGCCGACGTTCACGTTAAGACTCGACGCGTTCTGGCTGTAGGGGTACTGGTCGGTCGTGGTGTAGCCGTCGAGCACGTACTGCACGGACCCGTCGGCGATCACGGCGTAGGGGTGCGAGTCAAAGGAGAGGAAGGGCGCCGCCTTCTGAGCCATGGCGAGCACGTCGCGCACGAAGAGCACGCGACTCGTGGGCGTGATCTGATTGGAGATCAGGAGGTTGAAGTCGTTGAGGCGCAGCGCGAACGCCGCGCGGCTGAGAAAGCCGCCGACGGCCACCCCGCCGGTGCTCGCGTAGTGCGTCTCGACGGGCTGACCGGCGTTCTTGCCCTGCAGGACCTGGTAGTCGACCTCGGGCTGCTTGGTGTTGGCGACCACCCAGCCCGGGTCATTGATGCCGAAGTAGATGTCGGGCTTGGTCAACACCGGCATGCCGCCCGTCGAGGTCGGCGGCACGTTGGACACCGCCAGGTTCGGGTTGCCCGTCGCGTAGTCGACCGAGTTCGCTATCACCACGGCGGCCCCGATGCCGTGGGTGTACTGCAGGTGCAGGTTCACCCAGCTCGGCGAGGGCAGGTTGGCGGGATTGAGCTGGCGCGCCCCGATCAGCACCGGCGTCAGCTTGCCGTTGATGAAGTATCGATCGACGGCGAGGGTCGAGAACGTGTAGTAGGAGCGGATCGATTGGCGCTTGCGAATGGTCGCGAGCGCGATGTTGTTCGCCGGATCCCAGAGCCGGATGTTCTCCAGGGTCGGCGTCGCCGCGGCCACCTGGGCGCCGCTGATCGTAGTCGAGCCCGCGAAGGAGTTGTAGGTGACGTTGTCGAGCCCGTAGGCGGTTCGCGTCGCGGTGATGTTGCGCTGGATGTAGGGCCCCTCGAGGGATCCCTGGGCCGGGGCGACCTTCACGGCCTGCAGGATCGTCGGGTACAGCACGCCGATGACCAGCGCGACGAACATCCACAGTCCCACCGCGACCACCGGCAGCGACCAACCCCGCGAGCGGACGTTGGCGAGCAGGATCGCCGCGGCGGCGAGCGACAGGTAGAAGAGGATCGTCAGGGCGGGCATGCGCGCGTGGACGTCGGTGTACCCGGCCCCCGCGACGTAGCCGTTGGTCGAGTTGACGAGTTCCCACTTGGCAAAGACGTACCCGATCGCCTTGAGCAGTGCGATCGCCGCGCCGATGACCGAGAGGTGGGCCTTTACGCGCGGGTCGACGCGAGGCGAGACCCGCACCGCGCGGATTCCACCGTTGAGGTAGTGAAAGCCAGCGGTGACGATGAAGACGACCACGAGCGCCACCAGCAGCCACGTGACGATGAACTCGAGGAACGGCAGCGTGAAAACGTAGAAGCTGATGTCCTTGTGGAAGAGCGGGTCCACGACGTGGAAGGGCTGGCGGTGCACGAAGAGCAGGTACTTCTGCCACTCACCGGTCGCGTTCAACCCCGCGATGATGCCCATGACGGCCGCCACCAGGGCGTAAATCCGCGCCGCGCGCGGACGAACCGCGTTCTGGAACCGCCGAACGATCTCGTCCTCGGGCTCGAAGGTGAGATCGCGGGCTCCGAAACGGTCCGCCAGCAGCAGGTTGCCCCAGAGCAGGCCGAAGAAGATGAACCCGAAGACGACCGCGAGTCCGACCTTGAGCGCGAAGAGCGTCGTAAAGACACTGCCCAGACCCACCGAGGAGAACCACATCTGATCGGTCCAGAGCACCGCGGCACTGCGCAGTGAGAGGAAGCCGATGAAGACGACCGCGACGAGCAGGCCGATCCAGAATCGCCGCGAGAGGCGTCCGAGTCGACGGGGACGTGGCGAGACGTCAGTGGGGCTACGCACGGTGCGAGCCTAGGCCCAATTCAGACTGGCACCACCGCGCAGGCGCAACCGGCGTGCAGCGGCGGGTGGGCCGAGCCGCTCGGGAAACGCTGCCCGGCGATACGCTCGCCAGCCGCGGCGTCGAGCGCGCACGCGTCACAGGGCGGGTCGTGGGGTGACGGCAGGAATCGCACCGACCGACCGACCGACGCGGCCAGCACACCGATATGAAAGGCCCGTCTGGCGGCGTCGGTGCACAGCCGCTCGACGCGCGCGCCGCGCCACTCCTTGTAGGCCATGTTCACCCGGTCCTGGCCGTCACCACTGCCGTCGGCGAGGATCCGCTTGCGCAGCGCCAACACGATGGTGACCGCGAGATCGGCCGAAACGTCTTGAAGCTCCTGGCGGTCGACCGGACCCCCGTTGGCGCCGCTCTCGTCGAAGGCGAACTGGGTCCCGGCGGCTGCGGCGTCGGCCAGGGCGTCAAAGGCGGCCTCGGCGTAGCGGGCCCGCTGGGCGTGTTCGTCCTCGAGTTCGGTCGTGATCGCGCCCTTCACACTGCGCAACCGGTCGAGCATCACGTTCTGATCGTCCTGGAGCACGCGCTTGACCTTGCGGGTCAGGACGGCGAGTGACTCCTCGATTGCACCGTCGCGACGCTTGAAGAGCTCGTCGGTCGGGGTCGCGGGCTTGGCCGGCGCACTGCGGCGCGGCGGCGGCGCGGCGGCGGTCGCCCCCCGCTCATCGAGGGTGGCCTTGCGCAGCCGCGCGAAGATCTCATTGACGACGTCGGTACCGGTCGGGTCCTCCGCGTCGCCCGCCGCGCCCGACGGTTGCGCTGGTTCACTCGTGGCCGGTTCGGGCGCGGGACGGGTTCGAGCCTTGTGCGTCTCCGCCGGTTCAAGAATCGGGGCCGGTGCCGGCGCGGGAACCTCGACGAGCGAGACCTCGGCGTCGGGCACCTCGCGCAGCGGCGTGCCCGCGAGCAGTTCCTCCTCGGTGGGCTCGGGCGGTGCCGGGCGCAGCCGCAGCGCGTCGAGCGCGGCCGAGCGGGCCGCTTCGTCGCTGCTGTTGAGACCGCCGAGCATCACCTCGAGCTGGTCGCGCACGGCGCTCACGTGGCCCGTGAGGGTGTCGCGGGCCACGCGCAACTGTTCGATCTGGATGTGCAGCGCCTTTCGCTTGACCGCGAGGTCGTTGAGCACGGTCTTTCGCGCCGCGTTCGCCTGCTCGACGATCGCCCGTCCCTGTTCTCGGGCTCGGTCGAGCACGACGGCGCCGTTCACCTTGGCGGACTCGACGAGCCGCTCGGCCCCGAGACGCGCGTCGTGGTCGATGGCCGTCGCGGTCGCCTCGGCCTCGCTGATAATGGAGGTCGCGCGCTCCTGGGCCTCGATCAGGTGGGCGGCACCTCGCTGCTGGGCGTCGGCGAAGATCTGGGCGCTGCGCTCCTGGGCCTCGGCCGTGACCCGGCCGGCCTCTTCGTGGGCGGAGCGCAGAATGGCCGCGCTCTGGGTGCCGAGCGCGCTGGCCAGGGTGGCCTCATCGATGGTCGGGTTGGCCGCTCGACGCAGGGCCTCGGCGAGTTGGTCCTGGAGCTCTCGGATCTTGTGCTCGAGGTGGCCCATTTCGCGGGCCACGGCCTCGAGATGGAGCCGTACCTCTTGGGGGTCTAGTCCACCCTTGCGGATCGTCGAGAAGTTAGACCGGACGATCTCGCTTGACGATTGACGCGTAGTGGAGAGGATTCGGCGTTCATCCATTCCTCAAAGACTACGACGTGGCGCGACAAATTACGGACTATCGGTGATTGGGGGGTGTGAGTGGCACCGCGGGGGCGCCACCAAGACGTCGGAGGTCTCGCAACGCCTGAGCCAGCGTGCTCACGCCCATCACCCGTAGTCCGGGCTGGGCGGCGCCCCGGGCGGTCGCCACCTCCACGCTCGGAACCAGGAAGACCGTCGCCCCCGCGCGCTGGACGGCCACGGTCTTCTCGGCGACGCCGCCGACGTCGGTGACCTGACCGCTGGGCGTGATCGCCCCGGTCGCGGCGACCACCGCCCCCCCGGTCAAGGAACCGCGGCTGAGCTGGTCGATCAGCGAGAGGGTCATCGCGAGCCCCGCTGAGGGTCCGCCGATGTAGTTGGTGTTGATCGAAAACGTCGCGGGCAGCGAGTACTGGATGCTGTCCTGGAGCACGACGCCGATCTCGGACTTCGCCGGCCCGTGCACGCCGGCGCAGTAGAAGGCGCCGCCGCCGGGGATCGGCGGCGCCGCCGTGAGGCGCACCGAGACCGGGGACGAGTAGGTGATCGTGCCCTGGGCGTCGATGTGGGCGCGCGCGAGCGAGAGGCGGACCACCTTTCCCGCGGCGACGTCGTGCAGCGCCCGCACCACCGCGCAGGACGACGTCGTGGGCTCGCTATTCACGGCGACGATCCGGTCGGCGACGCGCACGTTGGCGCGTCGGGCCGGGGACGAGGCGATGACCGCCTCCACGGTCGCCCCGTTCGCGACACCCTTGATTCGCCAGCCGAGCGCGCGCAGCGCGGCCACCTCGGCCGCCTGCTTGGATCCGGCCATCTCGAGGAATCCCTGGGCGCCGAGTTCGTCGGCCGGAACACCGGGCTCGACGAGCTGGCTGGCGCTGAGGAACTCCACGTGGCTCTGGAAGTGCATGGTCAGCCACTGCCAGGCCGAGAGCTGCTGGAGGTAGACGTCGGTGAGCAGGATCTTGTCGCGATGATGGTCGGTCGCGAGGCCCTTGACCTCGATGAGCGGACCCACCGCTGTCGCGTCGCCGGGAGTCATGGCGTAGTAGGGCACGGTCCACGCGCGAAGCCCCACCACCACGCCGAGCACCACGATCGCGACGAGCAGGCCCGCGACGGTGCGTCGACGCCTCGAAGATGGTGGAATTGGGTCATGGACCGTGATGACGACACGCTATCGGAGCGACTCACCGAGTTGGTGCGCGCCCGCTTCGGTACCGACGAGCCGTCGGCCCGACTGATCCTCGCCTCCCTGCACGCGCCGGAGGCGCGTGAACGGATGATCGCCCTACGGGTTGCGGCGGTGCGGGGTCTGCTCGACGCGGGCGCCTGGCGCGACGCGCTCGGTGACAAGGACAGTGCGGTGCGCCGCGAGGCCCTCGTCGGACTCGCCGAGGGCGGGGGCGACGACGTGCTCGACGCGGTGGCGAACCTGCTCGAAGACCCCGACCCGCTCGTCGTCGAGGGCGCGGCCTTCGCCCTCGGGGAGCGCCGCTACGCGCCGGGCCTCGAGCGCCTCGTCGAACTCGTGGGGAGCCACGACGACGCCCGCTGTCGCGAGGCGGCCGTCGTCGCGCTCGGGGCCATCGGCGACGATCGCGCACTCGGGGCCGTCATTGGCGCGCTCGAGGACAAGCCGCCGGTGCGCCGACGCGCCGTCGTGGCGCTCGCGAACTTCGAGGGACCCGAGGTCGAGGCCGCCCTCGCGCGCGCTCGCGAGGACCACGACTGGCAGGTGCGCTCGGCCGTCGACCGACTCGACGCGGACTAGCGGTCGGCGTTGCGAAAGAGCGCGTGCAGCGAGGACATCTCGTCGAGACACAGCTGCAGCCCGCGAATGATCACCAGGTCGGGCTGGGCGGCGAGCACGACGTCCACGCCGGTGCTCGAGGCGATCAATTCGGCGAAGTCGGCCAGCTTGGCGTGGCCGCCGACGAGGGTGAGTCCGCGAGCGCTGACGTCCTGGGAGAGGTCCGGGGGTGCGCCCGCCAGTGAGTCCTGGACCATCGCCACGACCGCGTTCGCCACGTCGCGCACCGCGAGGTTGACCAGGTCGGCGCCGACGTCCACCTCGATCATGTCCCCGGTGTCCACGGTGCGCGCCACCACGGTCTCGGAGCGACCCTGGGTGCGCCCCAGGGCGGACCCGAGCGAGATCTTTAACTGCTCGATCGTCGAGGGGGCGATTACGACCCCGTAACGGTGACGCACCATCGAGGCGATCGCGTGATCGATGTCGAGACCGCCCTGTCGGCGCGTTCCACTCGTGACAATGCCGCCGAGCGAGAGCAGTGTCGCCTCCGAAGCGCCGCCGCCGAGCACGGTCACGGCCGAGCCGACGGGGTCCTGGACCGGCAGGCCGAGCCCGATGGCCGCGGCGAGGGGCGCCTCGATGAGACTCACCTCGCGGGCGCCGGCCTGGATTGCGGCCTGGCGTAGGGCACGACGCTCGATGGCCGTCGCCAAGGACGGCACGCTCATCACCACGCGGGTGCGACTGAGCTTGGACACCCCGACGCGTTCGAAGAGTCCCGCGACGAGGCGAGCTGTGACGTCGAAGTCGACCGTCGCGCCCTGGGAGAGCGGCCGAAAGGCGACCACGTGGCGACTCGTGCGCGCCACGAGGTCCAAGGCGCCGGCGCCCACCTCGACGACCTCGCCCGTGCGCGTGTCGATGGCCACGATCGTCGGCTCGTTAAAGACGACGCCCTCGCCGATCATCGCCACGCGGCTCATCGAGGTGCCGATGTCCATTGCTACGTCTAGAGCCATTGAAACGATGTTAGAGCGACCGGTATCGGGTACCCGACGCTCACTAGCCTGGTCCGACGTGGAACGACGAAGGAGAAACGGGCGACGACGCCTCGGCCGCGGCCGGACGGCCCCCCCTCCCGTCGACGCCAGGAACTGGCTGCACCCGAGTGAACTGCCGGACTTTGGGTCCCTGCCGGACTACCCCGTCGCCCCGGTAGGCGCCCGCGGCGCGCGCCTCGCCGGCGCCGTGCTCGTGGTCGTGGTGGCCGGGGCGGCGGCGGCGCTCGCGACCTCTCACGACTCGATCCCGGTCGCCCAGCCGATGACCCAAAACATCTCCTACTCGGTCGCCAAGCTGCCCGCAGTGGTGCGCCCGAGTGCCCGGCGCACGGTGGACCTCACGATCACGACGCCCGGCCACGTCTCGACGGTCGCCGCGATGGCCCTACCCGGGAACCTCGCCGTCACCACGACGCCGATCCCGCGCACGGCCCTCTTGACCGGCTGGATTCCGAACCACGCGACGTTCCCGGTCACCTGGGTCGGCCGCGACCCGCTGACCGGTTTTTCCATCGTTCGCCTCAGCCAGCCGGTCAAGGCCCTGGTTCTGGCGCCCCTGCCGGCCAACACCGCGGTGACGGCGATCTCGCCGGTCATCACCGGTCCGGCCGAGCGTCCCCGTTTCACCTGGTCGACCACGACCCTCGGTGATCCGACGCTTCGCGCCTACGGTGTCGTCAACTACCTCGCGACCCAGTCGGACAGTAATCTGAGCGGCGTGCCGGGCGCGCTGGCGATCGACGCGACGGGTCACGTCGTGGCCGTGCTCGGGGCCGACGCGCAGTGGTACTCGGCCGAGTTCGTCGCCCGGGTGGCGACGATCGTCGCGAACGAACACGGTTGTCACGCCACGCTCAACATCGCCGGAGCCAGCGCCCAGGGCGGCGGCGCCGAGGTCACCAACGTCCCGCGCACCAGTCAATCGCGCGGACACCTCCAGCAGGGTGACATCATCACCAAGGTCGACCACCACGACATCGACTCCTGGGAGACCCTGCTCACCCTGTTGTACCTGACCCCGTCGGGCACCAACGCCGACCTCACCGTGCTGCGCGGCACCCACACGGTCACCACCGTGGTCCGCCTCGCCTGCGCCCTCTAGGTTGGTGTCGTGAGCGATAACCCCTTTGGCAACATGTTCGCCGACATCTTCAACATGCTCGGCCAGCAGAGCCCGAACGCCTGGTTCGACACGGCGACCCAGCTCGCGCTCAACATCGCGCGCGGCGCCGACGGGGACCCCAACCCCGAGCCCGTCGAGCGCCAGCGACTCGAAGAACTGACCCCCCTCGTCGCGCGCCACGTCGACGCGCTCTTCGCGGTCTCGAGCGACACCGCGGTCACGGCGGTCAATCGTTCCGCGCTAACCCTCGCCGCGCTGGCCCAGTGGCGACCGCTCATCGAGCCCAACCTGCACGCCGTACCCGTGATCGCCCCGAGCGACGACGTCGACACCGCGGCGCCGATGATGGCTCAGCTCGCCGCTGCGGTCGGACCGCTGTTCGCCGGTTTCCAGACCGGCTCGGTCGCCGGCCATTTCTCGGAACGGGCGTGGTCCCTCGCCGTGCTCGCCCTGCCACGACTCAACGGCGATCGCCTGATCGTCGTGAATAACCTGCGGGCCTTTGCCGACGAGTGGTCCCTCGAACGTGACGAGGTCTACGTCTTCGCCCTCGCCCAGGAGTTCGTCGCCTCGCTCGTGCTCTCGCGCGAAGGAACGGGCGACGCGCTGCGAGCGCTGTTGCTCGACTCCACCCAGGAGGCGGCGGCCATCCAGGGCGACCTCATGGGCCGGCTGCAGTCGCTGATGGGTGACGGCGACATCAATGGACTCATGGCCGACCCCGAGCGGCTGCTCGAGGGCATCGAACTACCCGAGGAGACCGACGCGACGCGCGCGATCAACGCCGCGACCAGTGTGCTGCTCGCCTTCTTTGAGGCCGCCGCCCACGAGATCACCACCGCCATGCTCGGACCCCGCCCCCAGCTCGTCGAGGCCTACCGAAGGCACCGCCGGAGCGACGCCCGCGGCGAGGACGCCGCGGCGGCCCTCTTTGGGATCGCCACGCACGGCGCGCACCACGAGGCGGCCCACGCGTTCGTTGAACACCTCCGCGACGTCCACGGGCTGCGCGTGCTCGACGCCCTGCTGCGCGTCGACGGGCTGCCGACGTTCGAGGAACTCACCGACCCCGAGGCCTGGCTGGCTCGGGTCAACGACTCGCCGCTCGCCTAGGCCTCTTCGTCGTAGCCGAGGTTCCACTCCACGAGCAGGTTCTCGCGCTCGGCGTCGCGGTTGACCCGGTCGCGGTTGCGCCGGAACTGCGGGTCGTGGGGTGGTAAGAACCGCAGGCGTGCGTCGATCCGGTCGACGAAGGCCTGAATCTGCTCCTCGTCGCCAAAGACCATCCGACACTCCCAGTGCGGCGCGACCGGACCGAGGTAGATGACCTGGACGTGACCGACCGGGTCGGTGACCTCGGTGGATTCAGTGGTCGGGACCTGGCTCACGGTGCTCCTTCGTCTAGGCGGGTCCAGTCTACCGGGACCCGCTCGCGCGGCCACGCCCGAAGACGCCGCACACCGCCGTCGTCCCTGGTCCACGTCGGCGTCGCGTATACCAGTGCGTCGCTAGGAGATGAAATATCGCGCACGTGTAACGAACACCGTGACGTCGGTCGCTACGCTGAACCTTGATGGGGGAGGTGAAATGACGACGGAGTGGATGGCCGACGGCAAGTGCCGCGAGTATCCGGCAGCGGTGTTTTTCCCGCGTGATGGTTTGGGCGTCATCAAGGCCCAGCGGATTTGTGTGACCTGCCCGGTCGTGAACCAGTGTCTGATCTACGCCCTCGACAACCACGTCGACCACGGCGTCTGGGGCGGTAAGAGCGAACGGGAGCGTCGTCGACTGCAGCGCGTACGTCGGCGCCAATCGAGCAACCAGTCCTAGACCCGGTGTTCGAGTGCGTCGTCAACGTCTCCGAGGGACGCGACCTCGCGGTGCTCGATGCGCTCGCGAGCGCGAGCGGCCCGTCACTGCGTGATCGGCACCACGACGCGTTTCACCACCGCGCCGTCTTCACGCTCATCCACGAACGAGCTTCGCTGCGCGAGGACGTACGTCGGCTCATCGAGACTGCGTTCACACTGATCGACCTGCGCGCGCACGAGGGCGTCCACCCGCGCTTTGGCGCCGTCGACGTCGTGCCGTTCGTCGCCCTCGGGCGAGCAGAGCCGGCCGACGCGTGCGCGCTGCGCGACGAGACCGCCCACTGGATCGCGACCGCCCTCGCCACGCCGGTCTACCGCTACGGCCCCCTCGGGGGCGGCGTGCTGCGCACGCTGCCCGAGGTGCGTCGTGCGCTTCGCCTCGGCCTCGCCCCCGACGAGGGTCCCGCGGCGACCGCGTCGCGCGGTGCGGTCGCGGTGGGCTGTCGTGGGATCCTCGTGGCGTGGAATCTCTGGCTCGTCGGGGTCTCGTTCGACGAGGCGCGAGGCCTCGCTCGCCTCGTGCGCGGCCCCGCGGTGCGGGCCCTCGCCTTTGACCTCGGCGATCGGGTCCAGGTCAGTTGCAACCTCATCGACCCGACGGTCGTGCGGCCGTCGGACGTTTACGACGCGATCGAGTCGGCGCTCGGGTCGGGGCGCATCGAACGGGCCGAACTCGTGGGGCTCATCCCCGCGGCCCTGCTCGAGCGCGAGGACCCCGCTCGCTGGGACCAGCTGGGCATTGGCCCGGGGGTGACCATCGAGTCGCGTTCCCCGGCGCTTTAGCCGGCCTGGGCGCGCCGCTCGAGGGCCCGCGCCCGACGCAGCCGGCGGCGCTCTCGTTCGCTCATGCCGCCCCAGATCCCGAACTTCTCACCGTTGTCGAGTGCGTACTCCAGGCAGTCGTCTCGCACGACGCAGCCCCGACAGACCTCTTTGGCCTCGCGGGTCGACGCGCCGCGCTCGGGGAAGAAGAGGTCCGGATCGACGCCCATGCAGTTGGATCGGGCCTGCCAGCCCCGGTCCTCCATGCCACTCAGCAGTTCGATGATCTCCATGTCGCGTCCTTCCCGTCGGCAACCATCACCGATGTAATTACAACGGTGTCATTGTGCCGGGAATCGGCGGAAAAAGCAAATGGAAATTGACTCAACCTGGCAGTGGTCTCATCCGGCTCGTCGCGAGCGCACGAAGTCGTCGAGCACGTATCGACCCAGCTCGTCCACCGACGTGTAGAAGGTCCGTCCGCGGTTCACCCGACCGATCTGCTCGACGAAGGGGAACTGGCTGCGTTCGATGTCGAGCGCGAAGGTGTTGATCACGATGTCCGCCTTCGTGCAGCGAAGGACTTCGGCCATCGTGCGCTCGAGCGTCTCGCGCACCGGGGGCCAGGCGAAGTAGGGCTCACCGTTGTCCATCAGGTGCGCCGTCGGCTCACCGTCGGTCACCACGACGATCTGACGCTCCCCTCGCTCGGCGCGCATCAGGTGGCGCGACAGCGCGAGCGCGTGCTGGAGGTTGGTGCCGTAGGCGTAGTCGATCGTGAGCGCGGGTACGTCCTCCACGCGCAGCTCCTGGGCGGTCTCGGCGAAGCCCACCACCGCGACGAAGTCGCGCGGAAAGCGCGTGCGGATCAGCTGGGTGAGCGCGAGGACCATCTTCTTGGCCGGGACCAGATTCCCGCGCATCGCCATCGACAGCGAGAGGTCGATGGCGAAGACGGTGGCCGATCGGCGCGTCGCCTCGTACTCCTCGACCTCGAAGTCATCGGGGTGCAGCTTGACCGGCGTGCCGGGCCCGGTGCGCGCGATCGCGTTGCGCAGCGTGCGCGACAGGTGCAGGTTGAGCGGCTGGCCCGGCTCCCAGGCGCTCGCGGTCTCTTCGCGATCACCGCCGCGCGCCACCGTGGCGTCGCGGTGCGCCCCGGCGACCGGCGCGCGGCGCAATTGGGCGAAGAGGTCGCCCAGGGCGTGCTGGCCGATCTGGCGCACGCCCTTGGCACTCAGCGTGAGCCCCTCGCCGCCGCGCTCGATGAAGCCCTGGTCGCGCAGCGAGCGCAGCGCCCGTTGCAGGCGCGCCACGTGGGCGGCCGCGTCGGGTCCGAGGTTGCGCCGTACGGACTCGAGATCCACCTCGGGCAACGCCTGGGCGGGTCTCGCGCGACCGAGGAAGTCCTCGAGCCCGCGCAACTGGCCGAGCTCTTCGGCGACGGCGGTCGCGTCGGAAAAGGACCCGCCCGAACCGCGCAGGCGCGCCGTGCGGTGCCAGTCGATCTCGGGGGTCGCCTGACGCAGATTCGAGGTCAGCCGGTGCATCGACATGTCGAGGTCCATGTCCCCGAGTACCGACTGCATGAGGTCGCGCAGCTCGGCCTGCTCGGCCGCGGAGAGGGCGTTGAACATCGCCTCGGCGGCGGCGGCGCGCTGGGCCATGGACTCGATCACGTCACGCAGACTGGTCGCCCCGGGGAAGTACGTTCCGAAGCGCTCCATGAACGACTCGAAGCTCGGGTCGAGCGGCTCACCGCGGCGGTCTTGCTCGATCATCGTCGAGAGCGCGTCCATCATCTCGCGCATCTCGGCGAGCGCGGCGGGGTCGGGGTTCTCGAGGAACGCCTTGCTCTGCTCGAAGTAGGTGCCGAGCACATCGGCGCGCAACTCCTCGAGCAGCGCCTCGAAGGACTCGCGCGCGTCGCTCGAGGTGAACTCGTAGGACTGCAGGCTCGCGATCCGATCCCCGAGCGCGTCGCCCGACAGCGATCGCGCCAGGCGCTGAGCGTCGACGTACTGCTCGGTCACCTCACGGCGCCGTTCGTCGTCACTCTCCCTCGCCTCGGCCGCGAGCTGGTCGAGGGCTTCGTCCTCGAGTCGCTCGATCTCGTCGAGGCGCTCGCGGTACCGCGCGAGTTCGTCGCTCGGGTCGACTCGACTCTCGAGTTCGCGACGCCGGGATCGGGCGCGTTCGAGCAGGTCGGCGAGGCCCTCAACGCGCTCGCCGTCGCTCGTAGTGAACCCGTCGCGCAGCAGTCGGTCCATCGCCGCTTCCAGGTCGCCGTTCTCGAGCAGGTCGTCGGTGAGCATCGCCAGCAGCTCGTCGGGGTCGAGGTCCTCGACGTCGTCGCCGTCACGAGGTCGGTGGAAGCCGTAGCGGATCGGCACTACCGGTTCCTCGCGCGGTAGAGGGCTCGCGCGCCCGCCGCGTCCTTGGCGAGTCGCTTGGTGAGGTAGAGCCCCTCGAGGATGAACTCGATCGCAGCGGCCAGTTCGCCGTCACTCGCCCCGGGACCGGCGACGCGGCGTACCGGTTCTTCGAGGGCGGGCATCGCGGCGAGCACCGCGAGGTAGTCGCGATCGGGCAGGTCGTCACCGGTGTGCACCACGACCTCCGCGCGGAAGGCCTCGATGATCGCGGGCGCCTCTTCGAGCAGGACGTGTTCACTGAAGCACTGGCGCACCGCGAGCGCGACCAGCGCGGCGATGACCTGGTCCGAGTCGTTCTCGTCCATCGTGTCGAACTCGATCTTGCCCTGGGTCGACTGGACGATCGCCGCGAGGTCGCTCACCCGTGGCACCACCATCGCCTCACGGGTGCGCATGGTGCGTCGCAGGGCGCTCGCGACCACGGTCTCGTAGTTGGCGATCGACAAGCGCACCGAGACCCCCGAACGCTGGCTGATCACGTGGCTCTTGCGCGCGACGTGACTGACGCGCGCGACGATGTCGTCGATGAACCACGGCACCCGGACCTCGCGCGGCGCGCCCACCAGGGCCGCCTCTTGGTGGATGATGGCGATCTCGGTCGTGAGTTCGAAGGGGTAGTGCGTACGGATCTGGGAGCCGAATCGGTCCTTGAGCGGCGTGATGAGCCGGCCGCGGTTGGTGTAGTCCTCGGGGTTGGCCGTGGCGACGACCATCACGTCCAGGTCGAGTCGCACGAGGTGGTTGCGGATCTGCACGTCGCGCTCCTCGAGCACGTTGAGCAGACCCACCTGGATTCGCTCCGCGAGGTCCGGCAGCTCGTTGATCGCGAAGATGCCCCGGTTGGACTTGGGCACCAATCCGTAGGAGAGCGCCCGGGGGTCGTCGAGGTAGAGCCCGCCGGCCACCTTGATCGGATCGACGTCACCGATGAGGTCGGCCATCGACGTGTCGGGCGAGGCCAGCTTCTCGGCGAAGCGCTCGGACCGGTGGACCCAGTCGATCGGCGTCTCCTCTCCGCGCTCGGTGACGAGGTCGATCGCGTAGGCCGAGATCGGCGCGAGGGGGTCGTCACGCACCTCGGAGCCCGCGACGATCGGCAGCCACTCGTCGAGCAGCTCGGTGAGCGCGCGGATCATGCGCGACTTGGCCTGACCGCGCTCGCCGAGCAGGATGATGTCGTGTCCGGCGAGCAGCGCCGTCTCCAGCTGGGGCAGCACCGAGTCCTCGTAGCCGAGCACGGCCGAGGTGATCGGCTGTCCGTTCGCGAGGCGCTGTTCGAGGTTGGCGCGCAGTTCGTCGCGTACCGAGCGGCGTTGATAGCCCGCGGCGCGAAGCGCGCCTAGGGTCGTGGGAAGGTCGGCGGGGACGTGATTCGCGTTCATCCCCGCACCTTATTGGCCGAGACCGGCGCGCCGTCGCCTAGGCCGTAGCGCGCACCACTGTCGCCACGACGGCGTCGCCCAGTCGGTAGACCAGGTGCGCGGCGCGCGGGGCGTCGAGCACCAAGAAGTCGGCGCGAGCGCCGACCCCGAGGTGTCCGAGGTCGTCGCGACGCAGCGCGAGCGCCCCGCCACGCGTCGCGCCGTAGAGCGCTTCGTCGACGCTGAGGCCCATCTCGCGCACCGCGAGGGCCATCGCGATAGGCATGCTCGTCAGGTACGACGAGCCGGGATTGCAGTCCGTGGCGATCGCGATGCGCACGCCGGCGTCGAGGAAGCGACGCCCCGACGGGTAGGGCGCGCGCGTGGCGAACTCCGCGCCCGGCAGCAGGGTCGCCACCGTCGCCGAGCCCGCGAGCGCGTCGAGGTCGTCGTCGCTCACGTAGGTGCAGTGGTCCACGCTCGCCGCCTCGAGCTCGACCGCGAGCGCGACGCCGCCCGTGTAGCCGAGCTGCTGGCCGTGCAGGCGCAGTTCGAGACCGGCGTCGCGCGCGGCGACGAGGATGGTGCGCGCCTCGTCGACGGAGAAGGCCCCGCGGTCACAGAAGACGTCGGCCCAGCGCGACAGGGGCGCGCAGCGCTCGAGCATCGCCCCGGCGACGAGCTCGACGTAGCCGTCGCGGTCGTGGGTGAACTCGGGGGCGACGACGTGCGCCCCGAGGTAGGTGGTCTCGGTCGTGACGGTGTTGGCCACCTCGAGCAGGCGCGCCTCGCCCTCGACGGTGAGGTCATAGCCCGACTTCACCTCCATCGTCGTAACCCCGGAACGGCGAAGCGCCGCCGCGCGCGCGTGGCTCGCCGTCGTGAGGTCGGCGCGCGAGGCCTCTCGCGTGGCCGCCACGGTGCGCACGATGCCCCCGCCGTCGTACACCGCGCCGGCCATGCGCGCCTCGAACTCGTCGCTGCGCTCGCCGGCGAAGACGAGGTGGGTGTGGCTGTCGACGAAACCCGGCGTCACCGCACCGCCCTGGACGTCGAGCACCTCGTCGGCCTGGGGGGCGTGGCTGTTCGCGCCCACCCAGAGCACGCGTGACTCGTCCACGACCATCGCGGCGTCGGTGAGCCGGCCCATCGCCGTGCCGTCGCCGAGGGACGGGTCGTTGGTGGTCAGCTCGCCGATCGCGCGGATCAGCCGGGTGGTCACGACTCCTCGCGCATCGGCACGCGCACGTGACGCTCCTGCGCGGTGCGCTCAGCGATCTCGTAGCCGGCGTCGACGTGGCGGATGACCCCCATGCCGGGGTCGTTGGTGAGTACCCGTTCGAGCTTCTGGGCGGCGAGGGGCGTTCCGTCGGCGACGCAGACCTGGCCCGCGTGGATCGACCGACCGATCCCCACGCCCCCGCCGTGGTGGATCGAGACCCACGACGCACCCGAGGCGGTGTTCACGAGCGCGTTGAGGAGCGGCCAGTCGGCGATCGCGTCCGAGCCGTCGAGCATCGCTTCGGTCTCGCGGTACGGCGAGGCGACCGACCCGCTGTCGAGGTGGTCGCGACCGATCACGATCGGTGCGGCGACCTCGCCGTCCGCGACGAGCCGGTTAAAGGCGAGTCCCGCCTGGTCGCGTTCGCCGTAACCCAGCCAGCAGATGCGCGCCGGCAGGCCCTGGAAGCTCACCCGCTCCTCGGCCTTGGTGATCCAGCGGCGCAGTCCCTCGTTCTCGGGGAAGAGTTCGAGCACCGCGCGGTCGGTGCGCGCGATGTCCTTCGGGTCGCCCGAGAGCGCGGCCCAGCGGAAGGGTCCCTTGCCCTCACAGAAGAGGGGGCGGATGTAGGCCGGGACGAATCCCGGGAAGGCGAACGCCCGGCCGTAGCCGCCGAGCGCCGCCTCGCCGCGGATCGAGTTGCCGTAGTCGAAGACCTCGGCCCCTTCGTCCATGAAGCCGACCATCGCCTCGACGTGCTTGGCCATCGACTGGCGGGCGCGGTCGGTGAACTCCTCGGGCTTCTTGTCGGCGTAGTCGTGCCAGTCGGCGAGGTCGATCCCCTCGGGGAGGTAGCTGAGCGGGTCGTGCGCCGACGTCTGGTCGGTCACGATGTCCACCTCGACCCCGCGGCGAAGCAGCTCGGGAAAGATCGTCGCGGCGTTGCCGACGACCCCCACGCTGAGCGCGGTGCGCGCGGCCTTGGCCACGAGTACGCGCTCGAGGGCTTCGTCGAGGTCGGCCGTCCACTCGTCGAGGTAGCGCAACTCGGTGCGCCGGGCCAGGCGCGTCGGGTCGACGTCCACGCACAGGCACACCCCGTCGTTCATCGTGACCGCGAGCGGCTGGGCGCCGCCCATCCCCCCGACTCCGGCGGTGAGCGTGAGGGTGCCCGCGAGCGTGCCCCCGAATCGCTTCGCGGCAACGGCGGCGAAGGTCTCGTAGGTGCCCTGGAGGATCCCCTGGGTACCGATATAGATCCACGAGCCCGCGGTCATCTGGCCGTACATCGTAAGTCCCATCGCCTCGAGGCGACGGAACTCGGGCCAGGTCGCCCAGTCGCCCACGAGGTTCGAGTTGGCGATCAGCACCCGCGGCGCCCACTCGTGGGTCTGGAAAACCCCGACCGGCCGGCCCGACTGCACGAGCATCGTCTCATCGCCCTTCAGGGTCGTGAGCGTGCGCACGAGCGCGTCGAAGCTGCGCCAGTCGCGCGCCGCGCGCCCCGTCCCGCCGTAGACGACGAGGTCGTCGGGCCGTTCGGCGACCTCGGGATCGAGGTTGTTCTGCAGCATGCGCAACGCGCCCTCCTGCTGCCAGCCGAGCGTCGTCAGCGTCGAGCCCCTCGCCGCGCGTACCGGTCGTGCTCCATCCATAGCGTTTCCTCCCTCTTCGTTCATCTCTACCACGGTGTCACTGCGTCACTGCCTCGTACGATCGTTCCCGTCGTGAATTGCTCAGCGCTCACCGACAACCGGCCACTCGCCCGGGTCGATTCGCACCGGACCGTGATCAACCCTGAGGCGTGTCGCCCTGGCACAGCGCCACGCGCACGTCGGCGCAAAGCGACCCGACGGTTCAGGCGTCGGCGAACCGATCGCCCGACGACGAGCGCTACCGCCGCACGTCACGACTGAACCGATGCGTCGCACTCTCGTCGAGCAACTCTCCTCCCGTCGTCTCCACGGGAGCGACGAAGGTCACGATATCGAGCCGTGGGTCCCTCGCGGCGCGCGATTCTCACCCGGTGAGAATTCACGGTCGATGCCGCGCAGTCGCGCGGGCGACCCGCCGCGGCTCGTTACGCGGTGGCGAGCAGGTCGCTCAGTGTGAGTGAGGTCTTCGCGAGCACCCCGGCCGTGGCGCGGATCCACTCGTCGTTGCAACGCTCGCCGGGCCCCGCCACGCCGACCGAGCAGACGAAGCGGTGATGCACGAACACCGGCACACCGACGGCCACCACGCCGGGCAGGTACTCACCGTGGGACACCGCGAGGCGACGCTGACGGATCAGCTCGAGGCTGCTGCGAAGTGACGGAGCGCTCGGCGTCGACACCGTGTAGTTCGGCAGCCCGCCACCGATCACGGCGTCGACGAGGGGCGCCGGTGCGAAGGCGAGGAGCACGCGGTGCTCGGCGCCGGCGTGCAGCTTCATCGGCTGCCCGATTGGCAGGCGGGGCCCTTCGCCGCGCTGGGACTCGACCTCGTGTACGCAGTAAGCGCTGAGGCCGGAACGGACCAGCAGGTTCGAGGTCTCGCCGGTCTGCGCCGACAGCCACTCGAGCGCCGGACGAGCGGCGTCGCTCAGCACCTCGTTGTCCAGCCGCACCGTCGCGATGTTCGCGAAGGTTCGACTCACGCGATACTCGTTGTCGCGCTCCACGACGAGTCCGGCCTCACGCAACGTGCGCAGCAGCCGGTAGACGGTGCTCACGGGTATGTCGAGTTCGGACGCGACCGCCGCCGCGTTCGTCGATCCCCGCTCGGCGATCGCGACGAAGACCCGCAGGCCGCGCGCGAGCACCCCCTCGCCGGGCGGCGCCGTCGCCCCACCCTCATCGAACTCGGCCGATGCGCCACCCATGGGTCGACTCTAGGACGAAATCGTCGCTGCGCCCCACTCACGAACGGGGCCGTGAGCGGGACTTTCAGCGACTCCTCACGAACGGTGTTCGGCGAGGTTCGTACCGACCAACTCGAGCAGAGTCCCGTCGCGCACCAGCGCGCCGACGGCGGCGATCGACGGGGCGAGCCACCGGTCGTGGCCCGGTCCACCCGACGCCTCGTTGACCCGGTCGCGCACCGTCGCGGTGATCGCGGAGGGTTCGAGCGGCGCGCGAAGGGCCAAGGCGCGCGAGGCGGCGAGCAGCTCGATGGCGAGCACGTCGCTCAGCGCCTCGAGCGCGCGACGCAGCTTTCGCGCGGCGTGCCAGCCCATCGAGACGTGGTCCTCTTGCATCCCCGAGGAAGGGATCGAGTCCACGCTCGCCGGCGCCGCGAGCCGTTTCAGCTCGCTGACCAGGGCGGCCTGGGAGTACTGGGCGATCATGAGTCCCGAGTCGACGCCCGCCTGGTCGGCGAGGAACGGGGGCAGGCCCCAACTCCGGTCGACGTCGAGCAGCCGGTCGGTTCGCCGTTCGGCGATCGACGCCACGTCGGCGACCACGATCGCGAGGAAGTCGAGCACGTAGGCGATCGGCGCGCCGTGAAAGTTGCCATTGGACACGAGTGTTCCGTCGGCGAGCACCGACGGGTTGTCGATCGAGGAGGCCAGTTCGATGTCGGCGACTCTCGTCGCGTGATCGAGGGTGTCGCGCGCCGCCCCGTGGACCTGGGGGGCGCAGCGCAGCGAGTAGGCGTCTTGGACCTGACTCGGGTCGTCGAGGTGGGACTGGACGATCGGCGAGTCGGCGAGTAGGGCCATCAGGTTGGCCGCGCTCGTGCGCTGGCCCGGGTGGGGGCGCAGCGCGTGGATCTCGCCGAGAAAGACGCGGTCGGTCCCGCGCAGCGCCTGGATCGAGAGCGCCGCGGCGAGGTCGGCGTGTTCGAGCAGCGACGCCAGGTCCTCGATGGCCAGTATCAGCTGACCGAGCATGCCGTCGGTGCCGTTGACGAGTGCCAGCCCCTCCTTCTCGGCGAGCGTGACCGGCTCCAGACCGGCTTCGGCGAGGACCTCGGCCGTGGCGCGGCGTTCACCATGCGCGTCACGAACCTCGCCCTCACCCATCAGCGCGAGCGCCACGTGAGCGAGCGGCGCGAGGTCGCCCGAACAGCCGAGCGAACCGAACTCGAGCACGACCGGGGTGATCCGTGCGTTCAGCAGCGCGGCGTAGGCGAGCGCCGTCGACGGGCGCACGCCCGACACGCCCGAACAGAGGTTCGTCAGGCGCGAGACCATCATGGCGCGCACGACCTCGGTCTCGACCTCGTCACCGACGCCCGCGGCGTGAGAACGAATCAGCGATCGCTGGAGTTCGCGTCGCTGGTCGGGCGAGATGAAGGTTGTCGCGAGTGCCCCGAAGCCCGTTGAGAGGCCGTAGACGGGCGTTCCGCTCTCGACCATCGCGTCAATCGCGCCGCGCTGGCGCGTGAGGCGCGCGAGCACCGCCTCGGCGATCTCGATCCGCTCGCCGTCTCTCGCCACGGCGAGCACGTCGGCGCGCGTCAGCGGTTCGAGGTTGATCGTTACGGTCATGTTGTTCGTCTCCCGACACCCGCGAGGGCTTCGAGGACCAGTACCGCCATCAGGCGAACGGTCCGTTGATCGTCACTGTCTCGACCCACGTCGACCTCGGTCAGGTCAAGGGCGCGCACCCGGGCGTCCGCGGCCAGACGGGTCACCGCGAGGCGCAGCTCGTTCGCGCTGAGTCCCCCCGGGGCGGCGGCGGGACAGCCCGGCACGACCGAGCGGTCCGCGACGTCGAGGTCCACGTCGACGTAGACCGGCCGTCCGTTCGCGCCCGCGATGGCGAGCGCGTCGTCGACGACGGCGTTGATCCCCCGCTCGGCGACCTCCCCGCGGCCCCAGACGGTGATGCCCGCGTCGCGGGCGCGCGCGGCGTAGTACGGCGAGTTCGAGAAGTCCGCGAGGCCGACCTGGACCACGTGGTGCCCGTCGAGCCCCTCGGCGAGGAGCTGGCGAACCGGCGAGCCGTTGGAGACGCCGTCGCGCAGGTCGAGGTGGGCGTCCAGGGTGATCAAGCCCCAGTCGGCCAGGTCATCGCCGGCGAGGCCGGCGAGCGCGCGCCACGTCGCGGCGTTGTCGCCGCCGAGCACGACGCGCAGGTCGGCGTCGGGGTCGAGGTGCAGGGCGGCGGCGACCCGCGCGGTCGCGTCCTCCCCGTCGGGGTCGAAGACGTCCCCGCGGTCGACCACGCAGACGAG
>JAKAZI010000009.1 GCA_021809495.1 Actinomycetes bacterium
CGACGCTGCTCGTGCGCGCGATCTACTCGAACCCGTCCGCGAACCGCCAACTGTTCGGCCCCTGGCGTCGACTGGGGCTCGACCACGTCTCGTACATCAGCGATGAACGCCAGACGATCGACGCGTCGGCGACACCGGTGATTGAACTGGCGAAGTTGACCGATGAGGAGTGGAACTCCATCTGGTGAGCGATCGGGCGCTGGGCTGAACCGGCGTACCATCGAGACCATGGAGTACACCTTTTCAACGATTATCGAACCCTTCCGTATCCACTCGGTCGAACCCCTGCGCATGACCACGGCACCCCAGCGCGCCGAGGCCATCCGCGACGCCGGGTACAACCTGTTCAACCTGCGCGCCGAGGACGTGCTCGTCGATCTGCTCACCGACTCGGGGACCGGCGCGATGTCGCGCGACCAGTGGGCCGCGATCCAACACGGCGACGAGAGTTACGCCGGCTCGCCCTCGTGGTTCCGTTTCGAGGCCGCGGTCAAGGAGCTCTTCCCGTTTCGACACGTGATCCCGACCCACCAGGGACGCGCCGCCGAGAAGATCCTCTTCAGCGCGCTCGGCGGTGCGGGCAAGGTGGTGCCCAACAACACGCACTTCGACACGACCCGGGCCAACGTCGAGGCCTCGGGCGCCGAGGCCCTCGACCTGGTGATCCCCGAAGGTCACGACGCCTCCTTGATCCACCCCTTCAAGGGGAACATGGACGTCGGAGCCCTCGAGGCCGTTCTCGCCGAGCGCGGTGAACACGTGCCCGTGGTGATGGTGACGATCACGAACAACTCCGGCGGGGGACAACCGGTGTCATTGGCCAACCTGCGCGCGGTGAGCGAGGTCTGTCACCGCTACGGTGTGCCGTTCTTCCTCGACGCCTGCCGATTCGCCGAGAATGCGTGGTTCATCCACGAACGCGAAGAGGGCCAGGGCGAACGCGACGTCGCCGACATCGTTCGCGAGATGGCGTCACTCGCCGACGGTATGACCATGTCGGCCAAGAAGGACCCCTTCGGAAACATCGGCGGCTGGCTGGCGCTCAACGACGATGCGTTGGCCGAGCGGTGCCGCAACCTGCTGATCCTGACCGAAGGGTTCCCCACGTACGGTGGGCTGGCCGGCCGCGATCTCGAAGCACTGGCCCAGGGCCTCAAAGAGGCCGTTCACCCGGACTACTTGCGATACCGGATCCGTTCGACGGCCTACCTCGGCGACGCCCTCGACCGTGCCGGCGTTCCCGTCGTCAAGCCCATCGGTGGTCACGCCGTCTACATCGACGCCAAGTCGCTGCTCGCGCACATCGACCCCCTGCAGTATCCCGGTCAGGCGCTATCGGTGGCGCTCTACGAGGCCGGGGGTATCCGATCGGTCGAGATCGGAACGGCGATGTTCGGTCGTCAGCCCGACGGCACCGAGCGGCCAGCCGCCATGGAACTCGTGCGCCTCGCCATCCCGCGGCGTACTTACACCCAGAGCCACATCGACTACGTGATCGAGGTGGTGAGCGCGGTCGCGAAGGAGGCGTCGTCGCTGGTCGGCTACCGCATGGTCTACGAGCCCGCCGCGCTTCGTCACTTCACGGCGCGTTTCGAACCGATCGGCTGAGCGGCGTCGCGTTCGCCGAACCGGAGTTGTCGCACGAAGACGACGGCCCCCGCGACGGCGAGCGCGACGGCCGCGAGTTGCACGCCGATCGAGCCGCTGTGGGACTGCTGGCCGAGCAGGAGCCGCTCGTCGAGGGCGCGCACGGCGCCCCAGACCATCATGGCGATCGCCGCGACGGCGCCGGCCACGCGCCCGATGGCGCGACGCTGCGCCCACAGCAGCACGAGCCACAGCGTGCCGTCCTCCAGTCCCTGGATGATCGGCACGGGGACGCGCTTGCCGACTTGCCCGACGTAGTGCATGCCGAACCACTGGTGTGTCAGGTGCCCACCGCCTTGGACCATGAACTGTGGGCCGAGCAGGCGACCGAGCGCCCAGCCGGCGACGAGCGCCGGCACGACGGCGTCGGCGAAGCGGGCGAGTGAGGTATCGGGCCACCACCGCCGCCGCAGCACCAACGCGACGGGCAGCGCCGCCGCGATGCCGCCGAAGCTCGCCAGTCCACCGTGCCAGACGGCGATCCATCGTCCCGGGTGGCCGGCGTAGTAGCCCCAGTTGGTCGCGACGTGTGCGACGCGCGCGCCGATGAGGGCGGCCACGACCAACGCGCCGGCGAACGTGCCGTAAGGGCGCACGTCGAAACCAGCGCGTTCGAGGCGACGACGGCTGTAGAGGAACGCGACGTACGCGGCGATCGCGAGGCCGAAGCCGTACACGTGGAAGGTGAGCGGACCGACGTGAAACGACGTCGGGAAGGCGGACACGCCTTAGGCGCGCGGCCGGCCGAGACCGGCGAACCCGTAGCCGAGTCGCACCGGGGTGATGTGTACCGTGTAACCGGCTGACGGCGCCTCGATCATCTCGCCGTGGCCGATGTACATCGCGACGTGCTGATCGCCGTTGTAGCCGTAGAACAATAGGTCGCCGGGCTGGATGTCGATGAGCGGGACGCGCATCGTGTCGGCGAACTGCGCGCCCGAGTAGTGGGGTAGGAAGATGCCGGCCGCGGCGTAGGCGAGCATCACGAGACCCGAGCAGTCCACGCCGTAGCGCGACGCGCCACCCCAGACGTAGGGGACGCCGAGGAAGGACATCGCGGCGCGAATGGCGATGTTCGCACGCGAGTCCGGCGGCGGCGCCGGGAAGTTCGCCACGGGCTGGGCGTTGCGTAGCGTGCTCGCCGACTGGGCGGCGGCGGCCGCCTCCTGCTGGTTGATGAAGTAGGCGATCTGGCCCTTGACCTTGCTGAGCGTGTTCTGCAGGGTGGCCTGCAGGATCTTGGCCTCGTGGAAGGCCCGAGCGGCCGTGCGCGCGGCGTTGGCGGCTTTGCGATCCTCGGCGGCGAGGATGGAGCGCTCCTGGGTCAACTTGATCCGGTAACTCTTGAGGTTCGCCAGTGTCGTCGAGACGTTGCCCGCGGCGAGCTGGTTGTAGACGTCGGTGGCGCCGATGTTCGACGCGTTCTTCGAAAAGAGCGGGTTGTTGCTCGCGGCGGACCCGTTGGTCACGTAGGCGAAGATGGCGTCGGCCTGCAGCTGACTGTTGCCCTTGGCGAGGTCGCGTTGGATCTGGGCGACGATGGCCTTCGTGTTGGTGATCACGTTGGCGATGTGATGCAACGTGATCAACGACATGTCGTACTTCTGACCGAGGTAGCCGACGCGGTTGTCGATCGTCTGAATCTGGCGGTAGAGCGTCGTCGCTTCGGAGCGGGCGTTGGTCAAGTTGGAGGCACCCGCTGGAATCGGCAGCGCCGTCGTAGCCACCATCGCCGCGGCGACGACCAGTCCACGCAGTGGTAGTCGCTTTAGCCCTCGCGTCGGCCGTAGCGTCGAATGGCGCGCCAGGCGCTCGACGTCAGTCACGCGCACCACGCTATCGGCTCGGTGGCGCCGGCGCCCCGGTTTCTGTCCATCAGTAGGGCAACGTACCTGATCAGCGGCAATCTTAAATTGTCGATATGAACGTGGTCTTGGCGTGGGTCGCCGTAGAAATAGGCTCACTGCCATGTCTGAACGCTCACGTAACCTTCCACGACGCTCCTGCCTGTCAACCCCGGGTTCTTCGGACCGGTTCCTCGCCAAGGCGCCGACCGCGACCGCGGACATGACCTTCCTCGATCTGGAGGACTCGGTTGCTCCCAATGAGAAAGTGGCGGCGCGCGCCAAGGTCGTCAAGGCGATCCGCGAACAGGACTGGGGCGAGCGAGTGCTCTGCGTGCGGGTGAACGCGTGGGACACGCCGTGGACCTACGGTGACGTCATCGAGGTGGTCGGCAACGCCGGCGCGCGCCTCGACGAGGTGATGCTGCCCAAGGTGCAGTCGGCCTCTGAAGTCGTCGCCATGGACCTGCTCTTGACCCAGGTCGAGCGCAACGCCGGGTTGCCCGTCGGCCACATCGGTATCGAAGCCCAGATCGAGACGGCCCGAGGGCTCATCAACGTCGACGAGATCTGCGCGGCGTCCTCGCGGCTCGAGACGATCATCTTTGGACCCGCCGACTTCGCCGCGTCGATCGAGATGCCGGTGTTGACCGGCGGCGTCGCCATACCCGAGTACCCCGGGGACCACTTCAACTACGTCTTCTCGCGGATCCTCATGGCCGGGCGGGCCAATGGTCTCCAGGTGATCGACGGGCCGTTTCTTAAGATTCGCGAACTTGACTCGCTTCGCGAGTTCGCCCAGCGCACCCGGGTACTCGGCTACGACGGCAAGTGGGCACTCACCCCGGACCAGGCGCTCGTGCTCAACGAGGTCTATTCGCCGACCCAGGAGCAGTTCGACAAGGCGTGGGACATCCTGGACGCCTATCGCGTGGCGACCGACGAGAACAACACCGGGGCGGTGATGTTCGGCGACGAGATGATCGACGAAGCGAGTCGCAAGATGGCGACGAAATTCCTGACCAGAGGCGAACGAGCGGGTCTGAAGCGCTCCGAACGGTAACCGGTCTTATTAGGAGTTCTTCCTACTAAGGTGACGGCGTGACGACCGCGCCGACGACCGACCGTTCTCGTTTGGCGTGGGTCCGGGCGTCGTTTTCCTCACGCGAGCGTCGGCGGCTGGCGTCGATGTTCGGGTTCGTCGGACTCTTGCACGTGGTCGGCTTCACGTTGCTCATGGTGGCCGTGACGCACCACTTCGGGATCGATTCGGGCAAGACCCTCGGGGTTGGCACGGGCGTGCTCGCCTACACCCTGGGGATGCGCCACGCCTTTGACGCCGACCACATCGCCGCGATCGACAACACGACCCGCAAATTCATGTCCGAGGGCAAGCGGCCGATGTCGGTCGGATTCTTCTTCTCCCTCGGGCACTCGTCCGTGGTCTTCGTGCTCACGGTCCTGCTCGGACTGGGCGCGCGCGCACTGGGGTCCCAGGTCCGTAACTCCCACTCGTCGCTGCACCACTACGGCGGACTGATCGGCACGGTCGTATCGGGCGGTTTCTTGTATCTGATCGCGATCTTGAACCTCATCATCCTGGTCGGCATCGTGCGGCTCTTCGTCGCGATGCGCCAGGGCCGCTTCGACGACTCCGAGCTGGAAAAGCACCTCAACGCGCGGGGCTTCATGATGCGCTTCTTCGGCCCCATCGCGCGATCGATCGATGCGCCGTGGAAGATGTACCCGCTCGGGGTGCTGTTCGGACTCGGCTTCGACACGGCCACCGAGGTCGCGTTCCTCGTCCTCGCGGGTACCTCGGTCGCGGCGGGACTGCCGCTCTGGGCGATCTTGTCGCTGCCCATCCTCTTCGCCGCCGGCATGAGCCTGCTCGACACGATCGACGGCTCGTTCATGAACTTCGCGTACGGGTGGGCTTTTTCCAAGCCCGTGCGCAAGGTGTACTACAACATCACGATCACGGGACTGAGCGTGTTCGTGGCGTTCTACATCGGCACCCTGGAACTCGCCCAGGTACTGGTGAGCGAACTCAAGTTCTCGGGCGGCTTCTGGTCCTTCGCCGCGTCCTTCAATATCAACCGCGCCGGTTTCACGATCGTCGGGCTCTTCGTCGTCATCTGGTTGGCCGCCCTCGGATTCTGGCGCTACGGCCGAGTCGAGGAGCGCTGGGAACGCGCCGCGATGCACGCCCAGCGCGCGCGCGGTGAGAAGGTCAACCTGCACTCGGCGGGCATCACGCTCGGCGCCGTGCACGAGCCCTTCACGATCGACGAGTAGGTCAGCCCCGGTCGAGCAGACGACGCGCGACCACTTTCAGACACAGCGTCTCGTCGGCCCCCTCGAAGATCGAGAGCACGCGCGCGTCCACGAAGTAGCGGCTGACGGGGTACTCCTCGGCGTAGCCCATGCCCCCGTGGATCTGCAGGGCTTCGCGGGTCACCCACTCGGCGGCCCGGCAGACGTACGCCTTGGCCATCGAGGCTTCCATCGATCCGTCGCCGTCGCCCATCTGGCGCGCGACCGCGAGGGCGAACTGACGCGAACTCTGGATGATGGCGGCCATCGTGCCGAGCTTGGCTCGGGTCAGTTCGTACTCGATGATCGGCGCGCCGAAGACGCGCCGCTCGCGGGCGTAGGCGAGTGCCGCTTCGTAGGCCGCCTGCATGACGCCCACGGCGCGCGCCGCCGTCTGGATTCGACCGTTCTCGAAACCCGCCATCTGGTAGTAGAAGCCACGGCCGAGTCCGGCCTCGCCGCCGACGAGGTTCTCGTCGGGCACGAACCACCCCGAGAAACTGACCTCGTAGGAGTGCATGCCTCGGTAGCCGATCGTGTCGATCGGACGACCCTCGAGCCGACCGCCGCTGTCCTGAGACAGTACGAAGCCGTGACTGTCGCCGCGCTGTTTTTCGACGAGGAAGAGCGACAGGCCCCGGTGAGCCTTGGACCGGTCGGGGTCGGTCCGGGCCAACACCACGAGCACGTCGGCGCGGGCGGCGAAGGTGCACCAGGTCTTGGTCCCGTTGATCAGCCAGCCGCCATCGGTCTTGGTCGCGGAGGTCGTCAGGTTCGCCACGTCGCTGCCGTAGTCCGGCTCGGTCACCGCGATCGCGGCGAGCACCGAGGCGTTGGCCACGTGGGGCAGCCACCGTTGCTTCTGTTCGTCCGTGCCGCCGGCGAGCAGCGCGCGGGTGAGGATCTCCGGTCTCGTGATCAGCGAGCCGCCGATGCCGAGACTCGCCCGCGAGAGCTCCTCGGTGGCGACCACCATCGCGAGGTACTCCGAAGCCCCGCCGGCGGCGTCGCCGCCGTAGGCCGTCGGGATGGAGAGCCCGAAACCACCGAGGTCGCGCAGTCCTTCGATCACTGACTCGGGGATGTCGCCGTTCGTTCGGTGGACGTGTTCGGCCTGGGGGCGGATCTGGTCGTCGGCGAAGCGACGGAAGTAGTCGCGCACCATCTCGAAGTCCTCACCGAGGTGGCTATCGCCCGGGGTCTCGGCGAGTGACGCGAGCCGCGCCGGGTCGCGCTGCTCGGTGACGAAGGACCGGAATGGTTCGAACCAGCCGGCGTCGACTCCCCAGCGGTCCTCACGACCGAGGACTCGTTGGGCCAGGTCACTGAGCGCTAGCCCGAGGAACGCGCTCGCGAGGTTCGCTTCGGTCTCACCGTAGGCCGCGTAGGCGAGGTTGGCCCGGGCGGTGGCGATGGCGCTGGCCGCGTGAGCGAGGTCGTAGGCGAGGGACTGCTCGCGGTCCGGTCCACCGAGGGCGCGCAACCGTTCGGTCGCGCCATCGATGATTGCCTGAGCGCGGGTGACCAGGTTAGCGGCGGCGCTCACGTCGGGCGGGTTGGGTGGCGTTGACATACATGCAAACTACCGGTTCGACGCGGGCGGGTCGAGTGGCGACGTTAGGCTGGACCGGTGAACGTGACCATGCTTCTGGCGGATTCGGCCCAGGTGGCCGACGGTAAGTTGTACATCCTCGGCGGCGGCTGGTCCGTCACCGGACCCGACCCCGTACCGTCGGCCGTCGCGGTCAAGGTGAGCGTAGACGCGCACGAATTCGACGCCAACCACCACTGGGAGTTGTTCCTCGAGGACGCCGACGGTCGCCTCGTCCAGTTCGAGACACCCGAAGGGATGCAGGCCATCGAAGTGCGCGGCGACTTTTCGGCGAGCGAGCCCGTCGGCGTGCCCCTGGGTACGCCGGTGGACGTGCCAATCGCGGTCAACTTCGGGCCGATCCCACTCGCGCCCGGTCAACGATTCACCTGGCGCATGGTGATCGATGGCGAGAACCTGCCCGGGGCTACCGCGTCGTTTACGACTCGTCCGCTACCGAGCGAATAGCCGTTCTTTCGGACCAAGGAGGCTGGCGCCATGACCACATTCGATCGACCCTTCGGGCGATACCTCGAGGATTTCACGCCGGGCGACGTACTGCGGCACTGGCCCGGCAAGACGATTACCGAGGCCGACGACCACTTGTTCTGCATGATCACGATGAACCACCACCCGCTGCACACCAACGCGTGGTTCGCCGAGCACGAGAGCGTCCAGGGTCGCAACGTGGTCGTGGGCAATCTGGTCTATTCGCTGGTACTCGGTATGAGTGTGCCCGACGTCTCGGGCGCGGCGATCGCGAACCTCGAGGTGGAGAGTCTCATTCACCGGTTTCCCACGTTCCACGGCGACACGATCTACGCCGAGACCCGGGTCCTCGACGTCACCGAGTCGTCCTCCAAGCCCGACCGAGGCATCGTGCGTGTTGAGACCAAGGGGTTCAACCAGGACGGCCAGGAGGTCTGTTACTTCCGGCGCAAGGTGATGGTCTGGAAGCGGGAGTTCGCACCCGCGCGCCGTCGCCCCTACGGCGAGGACGTCTGGGACTGACGCCGCGCTCGTTCGCGCGCGCGTTGGGGGACGTCGCGCCGTCGATCGCCCGTGACCTGCCGTGGATCGGGGTGCGAGACCCGTGGGCGGTGCTCGTCAGCGAGGTCATGCTCCAACAGACTCAGGCCGCTCGAGTGATCGAACCGTGGCGCCGGTTCCTCGAGACGCTACCCACGGTTGCCTCGTGCGCGAACGCGCCTCGGTCGACGGTCATCGAGCTGTGGGGCGGGCTCGGCTACAACCGTCGAGCGGGGTATCTCCACGACGCCGCGCGCGCGATCACCGACGAGTTCGACGGACGCATCCCGAAGGACCCCCTGGCGTTGCGCCGGCTACCGGGTGTCGGCCACTACACGGCCAACGCGGTTGCCTCATTCGCCTTCGGGGTTCGCGTGGGCGTGCTCGACACGAACGTCGGGCGCATCCTCGCCCGGGCTATCGCCAACCGCCCGCTGGGGCGAGCCGAGGCCCAGCGACTCGCCGATGAGCTGCTCGGCCGCGGCGACAGCGCCGCGCATAACCAGGCCATGCTCGACCTCGGCGCCCAGTTCTGCACGGGGACGCCGCGATGCGCGACCTGCCCGCTGGCGTCGCGCTGCGCGTGGCGGACCAACGGCGGCGCCGACCCCGCCCGGCGCAGCGCCGCCGTGTCGGTGCCCCAGGGCGCCTTCGCGGGGTCGAACCGGCAACTACGCGGACGCATCGTCGCGACGTTACGCGAGGGACCGGCGCGCCTCGACGTCGTGGTGCGTCGGGTCGCGCAGCCACCGCAGCGCGTTGCAGAACTGCTCGCGACGCTCGTCGCGGACGGGCTCGTGGAGCACGTGGCCGACGCGGTCCGCTTGGTCGGCGATCCCAGGGAACTGATTGAGTGATCGCGGCCGGTAGTGTCCCGATGTGACCCCTCCCTCGATCGGTGACTTCAAAGACGCGGTGAGTCGTTTCGCCACGGGCGTCGTGGTCGTGACCGCCCAGACGCCTGACGGCCCCGCCGGCTTCACGTGTCAAACCTTCGGTTCGCTCTCACTCGAACCCCAGCTCGTGACATTCGCCGCGGCGCTCGACGGGCGCTCGTGGGCCAAGGTGCGCACCCACGGCGTGGTCGGGATCAACATCCTCGCCGACGCGCAGGTCGAAGAGGCGCGCCGATTCGCCACGACCGGCGCGGACCGCTTCGCGCTCGGGGAGTGGACGACGGGACCCGCTGGTTCGCCCCTACTCGTGGGCGCGATCGCGCACGTCGAAGGGCCGATCGTCGCGATTCGTCCCCACGGCGATCACGAGGTGGCGATCGTTCAAGCCGACTTTGTGGCCGCCTACGATGGCGAACCCCTGGTCTTCTATCGCGCCGGTTTCAGCGCACTCGCGTAGCGCTGCCGAGTCACTACGCTTTTTCGTGGTGGGCCGTGGTGGCACCACGGCGCTGGCGAGCGGGAGTCTCATGACCGTTGCGATTGAGGTGGTGGTGGCGGTCGTGATCGCCGGACTGCTCGCGGTGGGCGTGTTGCGTTGGCGCAAGATTCGAGACGACGAGCGGCGCCTGCGCACCTCGGGCACCCTGATCGGGCCGCCACCGTCGCCCTATCAAACGGCGAAGGGCTTCCGGCTCTTGGACAGTGACACCCCAACGCCGCACCCCGATCCCGCCCCGTTGCGACTCGAGTCGTCCCACGAGTACGTCTTCGGTGAGGCGATGTCCGACGAGGAGGTCGCGTCGATCGGTCCGCACCGTCACGACGTGCAATGGGCGCTGGACCGGTCGGCGCACCGCAGTCCCTTGGCGTACCGACGCCGCGTGGTGGTTTCGCTCGTGATCGTCGTCGCGGTGATCGTGGCGGCGTTCCTGCTCGTGCATCACCCGTGGTCGAACGCACCGGCCAAGACCGGCGCACCGCCCGCCCGGACCGCACTGGTTAGCGCCGCGCCACCGACGACTCCGGCGTGGGGATCCTTCGCCCCTCTCGCTCCGTAGCGCCAGTTTCTTCGTTGCCGGCCGCTCCTCAGGCAACGATCTCACTGATGATGAAGGCCAGGATCAGTGCCTCGTCGTGCCACGCGTCGTATCGACCGGACGGGCCGCCGTGGCCGGCGCCGAGCTCGGTCTTGAGATACGCGACGTTGTCGGCGTTCGCGTCGCGCAGGCGCAGCACCCACTTCGCCGGCTCCCAGAACCCGACGCGCGAGTCGTTGAGCCCCCCGGCGGCGAAGAGGTGCGGGTAGACACGCACACTCCCGTCATCGTTGGTCGCTCGCACGTTGTCGTAGGGCGAGTAGGACTTCATGGTGCGATACGTCGTGGCGCTCGCGTCGGGGTCGCCCCACTCCTCCCACTCGCCAACGGTGAGCGGGAGCGACGCGTCGAGCATCGTGGTCAGGGCGTCGACGAAGGGGACTTCAGCGACGACGCACTTGAAGAGGTCCGGCGCGAGGTTCATCACCGCGCCCATCAAGAGTCCACCGGCCGAGCCGCCGCGGATCGCCAGTCGCTGCGGTTCGGTCCAACCCCCCGCGACCAGGTCCTTCGCGACGGCGACGAAGTCGCTGAAGGTCGTCGGTTTCTGGGCGAGCTTGCCCATCTCGTACCACGAGCGTCCCATCTCGCCGCCGCCACGCACGTGGGCGATCGCGAAGATCACGCCACGTTCGAGCAGCGACAGTCGGATCGACGAGAAACCGGGGTCGATGGAGATCTCGTAACTCCCGTACCCGTAGAGCAGCAGGGGAGCCGGTCCGACCGGACTGATCGATCCGTCGTCGTGCTGGTGCACCACGTCGCGGCGCGCCACGATCGACACGGGGATGCGCTGGCCGTCGCTGGCGGTGACCCAGTGACGGCCGGTGACGTAGGCGTCGCGGTCGTAGCCACCGCGCACGATCTGTCGCTTGCGAACGAGCAGTTCGTGCGAGACGAGGTCCACGTCGGCGATGAAGTTTGGCGTGACCATCGAGGTGATCGACACGCGCAACGAGTCCGCGTCGTAGGTCGGGTTGACGCCCAGTGACACCGTGCTCGGCCGGTCGACCCCGTCCACGAGCCAGGACCGCTCCAGCAGGTCGGTGCCGAAGGGCTCCGCGGGCTCCAGGGGGACGATGCGCACGGTGGCGCATCCGTCCTCGCGTTCGCTCAGCGCCAGGCACGTCGAGAACGCGTCGACCCCGTCGATCCGGGTGCCCGGGCGGTGGGCGACCAGCTCGCGCCACGTGTCGTGTGAAACGGGCCGTCCGAGCAGGCGAAAGTCGGTCGCGTCCTCGTTGGTGATCTTGAGCCACCAGCGCGTGCCGTCGGCGGTGACGAGGTGTTCGACGCCGTATTCGATCCCCGTGCGTCGCGCCTCGAGGACCACGAGCGCCTCGGTGGGTTGATCGGCCGCCAGGTACTGGACCTCGGTCGTGGTCGACGAGGCGATCGAGACGACGATCACCTCGTCGTCACGTGAGCGTCCGACCGAGACGGTGAACTGCGCGTCGTCCTCTTGGTAGACGAGCATGTCCTCGTCGGCGGCCGAGCCGAGGCGGTGGCGCCAGACCTGCCACGGCCGCATGGCGTCGTCGACGCGCGTGTAGAAGAAGTAGTCGCTGGCGCGCGACCACGCGAAGCCGTAATAGACGTCTTCGAGGGAATCGCTGAGGGGCGCGTCGCCGAGGAGTGGGCGCACCGTGACGCGATGACGCTCGTCGCCATCGAAGTCCACGCCGACCGCCACCCACCGATCGTCCGGGCTCACGTCGAGCACGCCGACCGACAGAAAATCGTGACCCTGCGCTTCGAGATTCTCGTCGAGAATCACCTGTTCGTCGGCGAAGGCCGCCAACGGGTCGACCACCGGCGGGGTCGAGTCGTTGGCGCTGACCGGGACCCGACAGCTGATCGGGTAGTTCAGGCCCTCGCGGGTCCGTTCGAAGTACCACCACGCGCCGCGACGTACCGGAACCGAGATGTCGGTCTCTTCGATCCGTCGCTTGATCTCGTCATAGAGCTGCGACTCGAGTGGCGCGAGGTGTTTGAGCGACGAGGCCACGAAGTCGTTCTCCGCGGACAGATGCTCGAGGACCTCGGGGTTGTCGCGGTCCATGAGCCAGTAGTAGGGATCTTCCCGGGTGTCGCCGTGACGGGTGATGGGGTGGGGACGCTGGGGAACGGACGGGGTGAGAGGCACCGTCCCACTTTGCCAGTAATTTCTGACAGGGCGGGGACCGTAGTTAGTACTATGAACGTAGGGATAATGCCCAGAGGAGCGATATGACGATCGACAACTTGGACTTCAGCCGGTACCAGTTGGGCTGGTCCGACGATCAGATTCCCGTCTTCAAGCCCAAGAAGGGCATCAACGAGGCGATCGTTCGCGAGATGTCGGGAATCAAGAACGAAGAGTCGTGGATGCGCGAGTTCCGCCTGGCGGCGCTGAAGCGATTCGAGAAGAAGCCCATGTTGCCGTGGTTCGCGGACCGTATGCCGGACCTGGACTTCAACGACATCTACTACTACATCAAGCCGACCGAGAGCCGCGTCGACCGGTGGGAGGACCTGCCCGACGCGATCAAGACGACCTACGAGCGTCTCGGAATCCCCGAGGCCGAGCGCAAGTACCTCGCCGGGGTCACCGCCCAGTACGAGTCCGAAGTGGTCTTTCACCGCAACCGCGAGGACCTCGAGCGTCTCGGGGTGCTGTTTTGCGACATGGACACCGCGGTGCGCGAGTACCCCGACCTGGTGCGAAAGTACTTCGGCACCGTGATCCCGCCCAACGACAACAAATTCGCCGCCTTGAACTCGGCGGTGTGGAGCGGTGGCTCGTTCATCTACGTGCCGCCGGGTGTGAAGGTGGACCAACCGCTGCAGGCGTATTTCCGGATCAACACCGAGAACATGGGTCAGTTCGAGCGAACGCTGATCATCGCCGACGAGGGATCCCAGGTCCACTACGTCGAGGGTTGCTCGGCGCCCGTGTACTCGACGGACTCACTGCACTCCGCGGTCGTCGAGCTCATCGCCCTGCCGGGATCGCGCATCACCTACACGACGATCCAGAACTGGTCGAACAACGTCTACAACCTGGTGACCAAGCGAGCCCGCGCCGAGGCTGAGGCGCACGTGGAGTGGATCGACGGCAACATCGGTTCGCGACTAACGATGAAGTACCCCTCGGTCTACCTGATGGGACCCAAGGCCTCGGGCGAGGTGTTGTCGGTGGCCTACGCGGGTCCCGGGCAGGTCCAAGACGCCGGGGCCAAGATGGTGCACGTGGCCCCGGAGACGACCTCGACGATCATCTCGAAGTCGATCTCCAAGGACGGGGGTCTCACGACGTATCGCGGACTCGTGAAGGTCGACGAAGGTGCGACCGGCGCGAAGAGCTTCGTTCGCTGTGACGCGTTGATCCTCGACGAGTACTCGACCTCAGAGACCAAGCCCTACATGGAGGTCGGTGAGCAGGACGCCTCAATCGGCCACGAGGCGACCGTCTCGAAGATCGGTGACGACCAGCTGTTCTATCTCATGAGCCGGGGCCTGACCGAGAGTCAGGCGATGGGCATGATCGTCAACGGGTTCATCGAACCGGTGACGCGGACACTGCCCATGGAGTACGCGGTGGAGTGGTCGCGCCTGATCGAGTTGCAGATGGAAGGCTCGGTCGGCTGACGATCGGCCCCCCGTTGGGCGTGGAAGGATGATCCGGTGGGGATGCGCGAGGAGTGCAAGCACTTTCAGAGTCGTACGTACAAATCTGGCGAGGTGGCCAGGTTTTGCGTGCTCGGCAACGCGCCGGACCAGCCGTGGTCGTGCCCCGAGGACTGCATCACCTACGAGCGTCGTCTCGCGGACGTGGGGTGGTCACACGGGTCGCTGGTCGACCGGCCGGTGGAGGCGCCACCCAAGACCGACGTGCCGATCGACGATCGCCGCGCGCTGCTCGAGAGCGCCAGTGAGATCGTCAACGCCGTAGCGCCCGAGCTCGTCAACGAGCGGCGCCGCGAACTCGACGAGGCGGAACGTCGCAGTCGTCGCAACTGGCGGTTCTGGCGTCGTTAACGTCCCGCGAACGTGGGGGGCCGTCGCTCGATGAAGGCGTTCATCGCCTCGGCGAGGTCGTCGCTGCGCAGGTAGAGGGTATTCCAGTTGGCGACGAATTCCAGTCCCTCACGCACCGTGCGCCCGTCGTTCGCCGCGAGGACGGCCTTGGTCCCCTGGACCGCCAGCGGTGAGTTCGCGGCGATCCGTTCGGCGAGCTCGTAGGCGTCGGCCACCACGTCGTCGCCGGTCACGTGGTTGACCAGGCCGATGGCCGCAGCGCGCTCGGCGTCGACGTCCATGCCCGTGTACGCCAGCTCCGCGACGTGACCGGCCCCGATGATGCGCGGCAGACGCTGGAGGGTGCCCAGGTCGGCGACGATCGCGACCTTGGTCTCGCGCACCGAGAACGTCGCCGACGGAGCGGCCAGGCGAATGTCGCAGGCGCAGATCAAGTCAACGCCCCCACCGATGCAGTACCCGTGCACCGCGGCGATCACCGGGAACGGCAGGTCGGCGATCGAGTTGACGGCCTGCTGCATGGTGCGTACCGCGTCGTAGCGCGCGGCGTTGCGTTGAGCGGGCGACGCCTGCTCGCCGCTCGAGAGAAGACTTCCGGCCATCTCCTTCAGGTCCAGGCCGACGGTGAAGTGCGGGCCCCGCGCGGCGACCACGAGTACGCGCACGTCGCGCGCGTCGCGCAGCGCTGCGGCGGCGCGCGGGAGGTCCTCCCAGAACGCCTGACCCATCGCGTTGCGCTGCTCTTGTCGGTCGAGCCACAACGTCGCCACCGCGCCGCGTAGCTCGAGCGTCAGGACCGTTGAGGTGAACTCCATGTCGTCTCCCTGCTCGATCGAAGGATAGACGCGGGGATCGGTCGGCTCGAGCGGACCATTACACTGCTAACGCCCTCGACTATGACAACCTTCGCCGAATCCGCCACCTCATTCATCAGTAGTCGACCCAATTCCGCCCTTCGCGCTCGCGCCTGGTCCACCTTCGAATCGGTCGGATTGCCAACCACCACCGACGAGGTCTGGCGCTACGCGCCGTTGTCGGAGCTCGACCTCGATCGCTACGCCGTGCCCGCGACACCGACGCTGACGCCTCAGTCCGACTTCGCGGTGGCCCTCGGCGCGTTGGCCGCGACCGTCGTTCGCGTGCTCGACGGCTTCCTCGTGGACATCGGCGAACCGGTTGAAGGCGTGACGGTCGATCTAAACCCCGACCTGACGACCCTCGACGGCGACGACCCGCTCGAGCGATACGCCAGTGACGCCTTCGCCCTGGCCAACGTCGCGCTGTGTCCCGCGACCGTCGTGGTGACGGTAGCGGCCGGCACCAACGTCGACGGCCCGATCGTGATCGTCCACTCGGCGAACGCCTCGGCGTCGTTTCCCCGCACGCACCTGGTTCTTGAGCGCGGCGCGAACGCGACGGTGGTGGAGTACTACGAGGGTGGCGCCAACGCGATGGTGGCGCCGGTGAGCGAGTACCGCGTCGCGGACAACGCGTCGCTGCGACTCGTTACCTATCAGCGCCTGGACCCGACCGCCTGGCACGTCGCGCGAACGACGGGCCTGCTCGAACGCGACGGCCGACTCAGCCAAGCGGTACTCGGCATGGGTGCGCACTACGACCGTTCGCGCAACGACGCCGACCTTCGCGCAACGGGCGCGGAGAACGAACTGCGCACGACGTTCTTCGGCTCCGGCGCCCAGGTGCACGACTTTCGCACTCACCAGTTCCACCGAGCGCCCCGGACCCGTTCGACGCTGCTCTCCAAGGGCGCGGTCGCTGACACGTCGCGCTCGGTCTACACCGGACTGATCGAAATCGAAAAGGGAGCCAAGCGGACCGACGCGCGTCAGACCAATCACAACCTGCTGCTCTCGCCCGACGCCCACGCCGACAGCGTGCCCAACCTCGACATCCGTGAGAACGACGTCGTGTGCGCGCACGCATCCAGCGTGGGACCGCTCAACGCGTTGCAACGTTGGTACCTCGAGTCACGCGGCGTGACGCGCAGCGACGCGGAGCGTCTGATGATCCAGGGCTTCTTCCTGGAGATGCTCGACGCGTTGCCCCCGGCACTCGCTGGGCTGGTCGAGGGCGACGTGGCGCTCGCGCTCGCGTCAGTCCCGGTGAGCGCGTGAGCGCCAACGACGTCGGCGCCGTCGACGAGTTCACGAGCGGCGAGGCCCGCCAGGTCCGGGTCGGCGCGCGCACGCTGGTGATCGTGCGCATCGAGGACGACTTCTACGTGCTGGACGATCGGTGCAGTCACGAGGACTACAGCCTCGCCGAGGGCGAGGTCGACCAGGCGGGTGCGACGATCGAGTGCGCGCGACACGGTGCGATCTTCGATCTCACCGACGGGACTCCTCAGTCGTTCCCCGCGACCCAGCCGGTAGCTCGATACGACGTGGTGGTGCGCGACGGACGGGTGGAGGTGACTATCCCATGACGACCTTGACGATTTCGGGCCTGCGCGTCGCGGTGGGCGGCAAGGAGGTCCTTCGGGGCTTTGACCTGACGATGAACTCGGGCGAGGTCCACGTCATCATGGGCCCGAATGGCTCGGGCAAGTCCACCCTCGCGCACGCCATCTCGGGTCACCCGGGCTATGAGGTCCTCGATGGGTCCGTGAAGCTCGGCGACGTCGAGCTGCTCTCGCTCTCAGCCACTGAGCGGGAGCGTGCGGGTCTGTTCCTCGCCCTGCAGCAGCCGATGGAGGTCCCCGGCGTGCGCCTCATCGACGTACTCGAAGCCGCGGGCGCCGAGCGCGAAGGACTGGCCGAGCGAATGGCCGACGAGGCGCGTCGCGTCGACCTGCGCCCCGAGCTCCTGCATCGATTCGTGAACGTCGACCTGTCCGGCGGCGAGCGCAAGCGCGCCGAGATGGTTCAGTTCGCCATCCTGCGGCCGCGCTTCGCGGTCCTCGACGAGATCGACTCGGGGCTCGACGTCGACGCGCTCGGCGCGGTGGCGCGGCGTCTCGCGGCCGCGACGACCGAGTGGGGCTGCGGCGTTCTCGCGATCACCCACTTCCGGCGGCTGCTCCAGGAACTGACGCCGACCACGATCCACGTGGTCAGCGGTGGCCGCGTCGTGGCTACCGGCGGGCCGGAACTCTCCGAGGTGCTCGAGCGCGACGGGTACGAGCCGTTCCGTGTGCCGAATCCGCTCTAACGGGGTCGCGGAGTACAGTTAACCGATGGCTGACGGACGTCACAACGCCTCGCGGGGCCGCGGGAACCGACGATCCGAGGCGACGAAGGGCACCCTCGCGAACGAGGAGCGACTTCGCGCCCTCGGACAGGCGGTCGAACATCGGGCGAACCCGTCACGACCCGTGCGAGCCGCCAAAGTCCGCCGGAGCCACCGGGGCCGACGGATCGCGATCATCTCGAGCGTCGTCGTGCTCGCACTGCTCATCGCGCTCGTCGGTGGCGGGTACCTCTACGCGCAGTGGCGCTTCAGCCAGATCCCGAAGGTCAACGTCGTCGGCGAGTTGCCCCAGCTCTCCGGTAGACCGTTCAACATCCTCGAGATCGGTTCGGACTCGCGCGCGGGGCTGACCGGCACGGTCGCCCGTCAGACCGGTGCGTCGACGAATTCGGTGGCCGGCCAGCGTAGTGACGTCGTGAAGATCATGCACGTCGACCCGGCCGCCGGCACGATCACGATCCTCTCGATCCCGCGCGACACGATGGTCACGTTGCTCGCCAACCAGGCCCTGTTCGGAAAATTCAACCGCATCAACGTCAACTACGGCAACGGTCCGTCCCTGCTCGCCCAGACGATCACCGCGAACTTCGGCATTCCGATCAACCACGTGATTCAGGTGAGTTTCGCGGGCCTCATCAACGCCGCGGTCGCCCTCGGCGGGGTCTACCTCGATTTCCCGTACCCGGCCAAAGACGCGTATTCGGGGCTCAACATTCCTCACCCCGGCTGCCAGCTGATCACGGGCTTCCAGGCGCTCGCCGTCGCCCGCAGCCGCCACTACCAGTGGTTCCAAAACGGCGTGTGGAACTACGACGGCACGAGTGACTTCGGTCGGATCGATAGGCAGAACGCCTTCTTGCGAGCGATGATCAGTCGCGCCAAGAGCCTCTACAACCCCCTGACGATCAACTCGTTCCTCTCGAAGATCCCCCAGGGCATCACCCTGGACAGCGGATTCTCGCTCAATGAGCTCATCGCCTTCGCGGTCAAGTTCCACAGCTTCAATCCGTCGAACATGCTGACCTACACGTTGCCGACCGTGCCCGCGACCGTGGGCCTGCTCGGCGACGTGCTGTTCGCCCAGCAGCCCGAGGCCCAGCAGCTGCTCGTGAACATCTTCGGCTCGTCGTTGCTCACGCCGACTAATCCACCGCCGAACGCCCAGCTCCAGACTCCTCTGCCCCCGGTCGTGGCAACGACCACCACCACTACGACGATTGCGTCGACGTCGAGCACCCGAGCTACCGCGACCAAAACGACCACGGCCGGTGCCGCGACCAAGAGTCCGTCAAACCCGACGGCGGTGATGCCCTACTTCGATCCGGTGCCCTGCACGCCGTAGGTATCGTCCAGTCCCTGGCTGAGGGTGTTCCAGGCCAGGGTGGCGCACTTGATCCGCACGGGGAACTTCACCACGCCCTGTAGGGCCGCCAACTCGCCCATCGTGTGGATATCGGCGACCGGTGGTTCAGCGTCACCGTCGAGTGACGACTCGTGTACCGTCATCAACTGCTTGAAACGCTCGATGGCGGCGCGCACCTCGTCGACGGTCTTGCCCTTCACGGCGGCGCTCATCATCGAGGACGACGCCTGGGAGATCGAGCAGCCGTGACCGGTCAGTTTGATGTCTACGAGCACACCGTCGTGGATGTCGAGGTAGACGACCAATTCGTCGCCGCAGAGCGGGTTGTAGCCCTCGGTGCGCACCGCCGGTGGCGGGAGCTCACCGCGGTTGCGTGGCGTGCGGTAGTGGTCGAGGATGATTTCGCGGTAGAGGTCGTCGAGGTTAGCCATGGCTCAGCCGAACATCGTGACGGCGCTCTCGAGCGCCTCGAGGAGGACATCGGTATCCGTGGTCAGCGAGTAGGGACCGAAGGAGGCGCGGGCCGTCGCCGCCAGATTGAACCGACGCATGAGCGGCTTGGCGCAGTGGTGTCCCGGACGCACGCACACGCCGAACTGGTCGAGCACCTGGGCGACGTCGTGGGGGTGGACCCCGTCGACGTCCAGACTCAAGACGCCGCCGCGATCGACGGCGTCCGCCGGACCAATGATTCGCACCCGGCCGTCGAATTCGTTGGCGAGGCGCTTGAGGGCGTCCGCGGTGAGATCCTCTTCGTGGCGGGCGATGTTCTCCAGTCCGAGTCCCTCCAGGTACCGGATGGCGGCCGCGAGTCCGGCCGTCTCGGCGATCGGCGGGGTACCGGCCTCGAAGCGGGTCGGGCCGTTCGCGGGCACGTACCCGTCGACGCGCACGTCCGCGATCATGCCGCCGCCACCGAGGAAGGGGGGCATGGACTCGAGGATCGCCGCGCGTGTCCACAGCACGCCCAGGCCGGTTGGCCCGAGCATTTTGTGGGCGGAGAAGCAGAAGAAGTCAACGTCGAGGTCCACCACGTCGGACGGCTGATGACCGACCGACTGGGCGGCGTCGAGGGCGACGAGGGCCCCGTGGTCGTGGGCGATCCGCGTGAGTTCCTTGACCGGATTGCGGGTGCCGAGCACGTTGGACGCGGCCGTGAAGGAGAACAACTTGACGCCCTCGAGCAGGCGGTCCAGGCCGCTGACGTCGAGGCGAAAGTCGTCGCTGACCGGCACGAAGCGCACCTCGATGCCGATCTGATCGCGAAGTTGGAACCACGGGACGATATTCGCGTGGTGCTCCATCTCGGTCACCAGCACCACGTCGCCCGCCTTGAGGTGCGCCGCGCCCCAGGACTTGGCGAGGAGATTGAACGCTTCGGTCGTGTTCTTGGTGAAGACGATCTCGTCCACGCCCCGGGGTGCGTTGATGAACCGTGCGGTCGCCGCCCGGGCGCCTTCGTAGACGTCGGTCGCCTCAACGGCGGTCTGGTAGACGCCGCGGTGCACGTTGGCGTGACGCAGTTCGTAGTACCGCGACATCGCCTCGATGACCGGCCTCGGGGGCAGTGTCGAGGACGCCGAGTCGAGGTAGGTGATCGGGCGACCGTTGATCTCGCGGTTGAGCAGCGGCGTGTCGTCGCGCACCCGCCGAGGGCTGTAGGAGCTCATCGCAGCACCGTTCGCCACGCGTCGTACCCGTCGTGTTCGATGGTGGCGGCGAGTTCGACGCCGCCACTGTGGACGATCTGTCCGTCGACCAGGATGTGGACGCGGTCCGGTTCGATCTCCTCGAGCAGTTTGACGTAGTGGGTTACGACCACCACGCCCATCGCCGGATGCTCGCTGCGCACGGTGCGCACACCGCGCGCCACGATGCGCAGCGCGTCGATGTCAAGGCCGGAATCGGTCTCGTCGAGCAACGCGACGACGGGTTCGAGCAGGGCCATCTGCAGTACCTCGTTGCGCTTGCGCTCACCGCCCGAGAAGCCATCGTTCAGGTGTCGCTCCGCGAAGGCCGGATCCATGCCCAGTCGGTCCATCCACTCGGCGAGCTCGAGGCGCACTTCGAGCACGGACAGTTCGCTCAAGCCCTTGCGGGCCACCATGGCCTGGCGCAGGAACTGGATGACCGAGACGCCGCTGATGGCCTCGGGATACTGGAAGGCGAGGAAGATGCCCGCGCGGGCCCGCTGGTCGGGTGACCAGCGGGCGATGTCGTCGCCGTTGAGCAGGATCTGGCCTTCGGTCACGCGATAGCCCGGGTGCCCCATCACGACGCTGGCGAGGGTCGACTTGCCCGCGCCGTTGGGTCCCATGAGCGCGTGGACCTCACCGGGATTGATGATCAAATCGACACCGCGCAAGATGGAGGTGTCCTCGGCGACGGCGTGGACGTTTCGAAGTTCTAGCAAGGGCACAGACACGATTCGAGCCTATCGTTCACGCCTGGAATTTCGGCCGGTCACCAGCCGCGCGCAATCCATTCGCCGAGGTGCGCGCGCTCGGCGCCGATGGTCGTTGGCGCGCCGTGGCCCGGCAAGACGAGGACGTCGTCGGCGAAGCGCTGGAACAGGCGCTCGTCAATCGAGGCGATGATCGTGGGGAAGTCGCCGCCCTCGAAGGACGTGGCGCCAGGTCCCCCGGGAAAGAGCGTGTCGCCGCTGAAGAGCACGGGGCTGCCCTCGACGGCGAAACACGTCGAACCGGGCGTGTGGCCCGGCGTGTGGATGACCCGAACACGCAACTCACCGACCTCGAGTACCTGGTCGTGGGCGAGGTGGCGGTCGATGGTGGGGAACAGCCCGTCATCGCCCGGGTGGCCCCACACGATACGTCCCGAAGCACGAAGGCGAGGGATCGCTCCCACGTGGTCGTGGTGCCCGTGCGTCTCGAACACCTCGACCACACCCAGCGCGTCGGCCAATCGGACCAGGCGGTCCGATTCGTCGGCGGCGTCGATCAACGCCGCTTGCGAGGTACGTCGGCACGTCAGGACGTAGACGTTGTTCGCGAGCGGCCCAACCACCACCCGGTGGACGTCCAGACCCGCGCCGCTCCAGATGACCGTCGATTCCTCCACGACTTCAGGATGCCACGCGACGGGGACGTAGGGATTTCGCTATCCTCGCAAGTGCGTTGGCTCACGAGCCCGCGGGAATCGAGGGTGACCATGAACTTCGGCTTTTCAGAGGAGCAGGAGGAACTGCGCAAGATGGTGAAGCGGTTCTTGGACGAGAAATCGCCCGAGACCGAGGTCCGTCGGCTCATGGCCACCGACGAGGGATACGACCCGGCGGTGTGGCGCCAGATGGCCGACGAGTTGGCGTTGCAGGGACTCGGTATCCCCGAGCAGTTCGGCGGCCAGGGCTACGGTCCCGTGGAGCTCTACGTCGTCTTCGAAGAGATGGGCGCGGCGCTGTTGTGTTCGCCGTACTTCTCGACGGTGGCGCTCGCGGCCAACGCCGTACTGCTCGTAGGCACCGACGACGATCGCGCCGCCTACCTACCGGGCATCGCCGCGGGGGACACCATCGCGACCGTGGCCCTCACCGACGACACCGGCCGGTGGGACCTCGCTACGACGTCGGTCACCGCGACGAACTCGGGAGGCGCGTGGGCGATCAACGGTGCGAACAACTACGTGACCGACGGCCAGAGCGCCTCGGTGATCTTCGTCCCCGCGATGACCGCGGCCGGACTCTCACTGTTCGCCGTGGACGCGAACGCCCCCGGGGTGGCGCGTACGTCGCTGCCGACGATGGATCAGACCCGCAAACAGAGCCGCATCACGTACCACGACGCCCCGGCCCAGCTGGTGGGCTCCGACGGCGGCGCCCTCGGCGGACTCGAGACGACACTGCAGATCGCGGCGGCGGCCCTGGCCGCTGAGCAGGTCGGTGGCGCCCAGCGCGTGCTGAACAACGCGGTGGAGTACGCGAAGAATCGCGTCCAGTTCGGTCGGCCCATCGGGTCGTTCCAGGCGATCAAACACAAGTGCGCCGACATGCTCCTCGACGTGGAATCGGCGAAGTCGGCGGCGTACTACGCCGCGTGGGCCGCCCAGGAGCGCAACGACGAGCTGCCAATCGCGGCGAGCCTCGCCAAGTCGTTCTGCTCCGAGGCCTACTTTCACTGCGCCGCCGAGAACATCCAGATCCACGGTGGTATCGGTTTCACGTGGGAACACCACGCGCATCTGTACTTCAAGCGAGCCAAGAGTTCCGAGCTCTTCCTCGGTGATCCGGCGTACCACCGCGAATTGCTCGCCAACCAGTTGGGCATCTAAGGCAGCGTGCTCGTCCACGAACAGCTAGCCAGTGGTGCGTCGGTCCTGGATCTACGCATCGCTTCCTCGAGCTCTCGACCGGCGAGCGACCACGTGCTGGTGCTCGTGCACGGACTACCGCGCGCTACGGGCATGGGTCGACAGGCGGCCGGGCTGCTACCCGAACTCGCCGAGCATCTGGCCAGTGAATCAGGTTGGACGGTGGCGACCGGGACGCTCTCGGGCGTGGGAGGGAGTACGGGGACGTTCTCGGCGAGCCAGTGGCGCCGCGACCTCGCCGCGGTCATCGCACGCATCGACCAGGACGGCGGACGGATCTCCCTCGCGGGATTCGGATTCGGTGGCGCGCTCGCGCTCGCGGCCACCGCCGACGACGAGCGCGTGCGCGGGGTCGCGACCTTCGCCGCCCCGGCGCACCTGGACACCTGGTGCGGTCCGGCCGTCCCCTTTCGCCAGTGGATCCTCGCCGCGGGGGTGGTTGGTGACGAGAAGGACCTGCTCGGCGCCGACGAGTTGCGCGCCGACGTGATGGCGGTCGATCCGCTCGGGGCGGTCGCCTCAATCCCACCCCGGCGGCTCCTGATCGGCCACGGGACCGACGACCTCGAGGTGCCCTCGAGTGACGCACGCGACCTGCTCAGTGCGGCGGACGGTCGGGCCGAGCTGCGTCTGATCCAAGGCGCCGGTCACCAGCTGCGGGCGGACCCCCGAATGGTGGCGACGTTGCTCGGCTGGCTCGACCGCCACCGCTAATCGACGGCGGCGATGGCCTCGTCCAGGGCGCGACGAATCGATACCGCGGCGCCGTAGGGGTCCGGGGCGCCGGTCAGGGCGCGTACGACCACGAAGTGACGGAGTCCGTCGCGCACGAGCGAGGCCACGTTGGTGGCGTCAACCCCGCCGGTGACGTAGACGGGCTGGTCGCTTCGCCGCGTGCAGTCGAGGGCGTACGCGATCCCGGTGCCCGACCGGCCGGGCTTGGTCGGTGTCGCGACGATGGGTCCGGCGCTGCGATAGGTCGTCGGCTCTTGAAGTGCGCGGGTGAACTCCTCGGGGTCATGCGTGGAGAGCCCGACGATCGCGTCGGGACCCAAGAGGTCGCGACAGAGCGACACGCTGAGGTCATCTTGGCCCACGTGAACGCCGTCGGCGCCCACCTCGGCCGCCAGATACGGCGAATCGTTCATGATGAAGGGAACACCGAAGTCCCGGCAGATGGCGGCCATCAACGAACCCGAGACGCGGCGCTGCTCGTCGTCGAGTTCCTTCTCGCGAAGTTGCACGACGTCGACCCCGCCGCGCAGCACCGCGGGCAAGAAGTCCGCGAGGTCGTCGCGATGGCCGACGCACAGGTACAGGCGCCGTCGTTCGAGTTCGTACACCCGCACACTCTAAATCGGGTGTCGGCCGCCGGACCGCCGGTCGGCATTCGACGAAATTCGCGCCGCCGTCATCCATCACCCGGACCGGTCCGCGGACTCGGGCAGAATGGGCGTATGCAGATTCCCGCGAAGGCCGAGTACGCCATTCGAGCGCTACTCACCCTGGCGGCCAGCAACACCTCCGTGAGTGCCGAACATTTAGCGGCCGAACAGCAGTTACCCGCGAAGTTCCTGGGTGCGATTCTCTCGGACCTCCGTCGCGGCGGTCTGGTAACCAGTCAGCGCGGTCCCGAAGGTGGGTTCAAACTGGCCCACGACCCCGACACCATCATGATCGCCGACATCTTGCGCGTGGTCAGCGGACCGATGGCCGGGGTGCGCGGGATGCGACCCGAGACTCTCAATTACGACGGTGACGCCGAACATCTGCGCGACGTATGGGTCGCGGTACGCGCCGCGCTGCGCGAGGTGCTCGAACACGTCACCCTCGGCCAGGTGCTTCGCGGTGACCTGCCGGCGGCGGTAACGCGCTTCACGTCAGACGCGGACGCGTGGATCACGCGCCAGCTGTGACCCGGATCCACACCGATGGTGCCTGTCGGGGCAATCCCGGTCCGGGGGGCTGGGCGTGGGCGCGTGGGCGCGACGGTTACGCGAGCGGCGCCGAAGCGAGAACGACGAACCAGCGGATGGAACTGCGCGCGGTCCTCGAGGCCTTGAGGGCCAATCCCGACGGCGACGTCGAGATCGTGAGCGACTCGACCTACGTGGTCAAGTGCTTCAACGACCACTGGTACGTCGGCTGGTTGCGGCGGGGTTGGAAGAACTCCCAAGGCCAGCCCGTGGCGAATCGCGACCTCTGGGAGCCACTGTTCGACCTCACGCTTCGCGGCGAGCGCACCGTCACGTTCACCTGGGTGAAGGGCCACTCGGGCGATCCGATGAACGAGTTCGTCGACGAGCTGGCCACCGCGGCGGCCGACCACCAACGGGGCCAACAGGCCTAGCGCACGAGCGTGCCGGCGCCGGCGTTGGAAACATTAAGATTTCGTTGGTCCGATTGACCAAATGATTGAAGGGAATCCGCCGTGGCGAACGAGGTCCAGCAGTTTGACGTTGTGATCATCGGAGGTGGCCCCGGTGGCTACGCCGCCGCGCTCTACGGAGCCGCAGCGGGGTTGAACGTCGCGCTGGTCGAGCGCGACAAGGTGGGCGGTACGTGCCTGCACCGCGGCTGTGTCCCGGCCAAAGAGTTTCTCGAGACGGCCCACGTACGACGCACCATTGAACACGCCAGTGCGTTCGGCATCGGCACCGGTGCGGTGACGGTGGACTTCTCGGTCAGCCAGGCCCGGAAGAACGACGTCGTCGACAAACTGCACAAGGGGCTGTCCGGTCTCCTCAAGGGCCGAAAGGTCACCATCTTCGAGGGCACGGCGCGCCTCGACGCCGACCAGGTCGTGCGCGTCCTCGATGGGGCTGACGCCGGCGTCGAGGCGAAGGGAACCAACGTCATCCTCGCGGCCGGCTCGGTTCCGCGGACCCTGCCCGGATTCGACGTGGACGGCACGATCGTGCTCACGTCCGATGAATTCTTGGACCTCGACACGCTGCCCTCGAGCGCCGCGGTTATTGGTGGTGGCGCGATCGGCTGTGAGTTCGCGTCGATGTTGTCAGACATGGGCGCATCGGTGACCGTGCTCGAGGGACTGGCGACGATCCTCACGGGCTGTGACAGCGAGGTGGTCAACGTCGTGCAGCGCTCCTTCAAGAAGCGCGGGATCGACGTTCGCGCCGGGGTGAACGTAACGGGCCACACGCCCACGAAGGGAGCGACGGCGGTCCACGTCGAGGGCGGCGAGGACGTTGTCGTCGAAGTCGTCGTGCTGGCGGTCGGTCGACGCCCCCGCAGCGAGGGCCTGCTCGGCGACGGGACCGGCGTGGAGATCAACGAGCGGGGTTTCGTGGTCGCCAATTCGTCGATGCGCACCGCGAACCCCAACGTCTTCGCCATCGGTGACATCGTCGCGAATACCCCGCAACTGGCGCACGTGGGCTTCGCCGAGGCGATCGTGGCGATCAAGACCATCCTCGGTGAACCGGTGGTTCCGGTCGACTACGACCGTGTGCCGTGGGCGATCTACTCCAACCCTGAGGTGGCCTTCGTCGGGCTAACCGAGGCCGCCGCGAAGGAGCGGGGCTTCGACGTGGTGGTCAAAAAGGACCCGTTCGGCGGCAACAGTCGTGCGCAGATCATCGGCGAGACCGAAGGAGTCGTCAAGATCATCGCTGAGAAGCGCGCCGACGGCACGGCCGGCCAGATCCTCGGCGTGCACATGGCGGGTCCGTGGGTGACCGAGCAATTGGGCGCCGGGTACTACGCCGTGAACTGGGAAGCCACGGCCGAAGAGGCCGCCGCGCTCATCCAACCGCACCCGTCACTTTCGGAGACCTTCGGCGAGACGCTGTTGGCGCTAGCGGGTAGGGGGCTCCACGTTGGCTGATGTCACGCTGCCGTCACTGGGCGAATCGGTGACCGAAGGGATTATCACACGGTGGTTCAAGAAGGTCGGCGACTCCGTTGCTCGTGACGAACCGCTCTTCGAAGTCTCGACGGACAAGGTCGACTCCGAGATGCCGTCGCCGGCGGCCGGCGTATTGACCGAAATCCTGGCCGCGGAGGGTGACACGGTCGAGACCGGATCGCGGGTGGCGGTGATCGACGAGAACGCCGTCGCCGGTACGGTCTCGGCCACACCGGTGGCCGCACCGAGCGCCGCGGCCGCACCGAGCGCGACGGCCAGCGCACCCGCGCCGGTCAAGGGCGACACCGCAGCCGCGACGGGTGACGCGCCGGCGGCCGGCGTCGTCATTTCACCGGTCGTTCGCCGCATCCTCGCCGACGGCGGCGTTGAACCGGCCACGGTTCGCGGATCGGGACCCGGGGGAGCCATCACGCGTCGCGACGCTGAGCGGGCCGTGGCCAACGGACCGACGGACGAAGTCGTCGTGCCGCTCTCGAATGGCCTTCGTCGCATGGGCCAACACATGACGTTGTCGTCGCAAAGCACGCCGCACGGGTTCGTCGCGATCGAGGTCGACGCGTCGATCTTCGACCACTTGGACGCGTTGGGACGGCACACCCGAGACGGCGTCGAGATCTCGGATCAGATGGTCATGGGACTAGCGGCGGTTCGGGCTCTGGGCGAGTTCGAATTCTTGAACGCGACGTTCGCGGGCGACGAATTGGTCGTTCATCGAACGGTGAACCTGGGCTTCATGCGCGAAGTGCTGCGCGACGGCATGCTCGTGCCGGTCGTGCACGCCGCCGCCGGTCTGACCCTTCGGGCCCTCGCCCGGCGCATCCACGAACTCTTCGAGCGCGTCTCGACCCGCCAGCTCACGGCCGATGACCTCATGGGTGGAACCTTCACCATCGTCGGTCCAACCGGGCCGGACTCGCTCTTGACGAATCCGATCATCATCCAGCCCGAGGTGGCCGTGCTCTCGATGGGTGCCGTCCGCCGCGTGCCGGTGGTCTTGGACGACGGCGTATCGGTCGGCGTTGGACGCCGCGTGGTCATCGGGCTCTCCTTTGACCACCGGATCTGCGAGCCGTTCACCGCGACGGCGTACCTCGAGCGGGTGGCCGAGCTACTCGCGGGGATCGACCTGGACAGCGAGCACTAGGTGTTGCGTCGGCGCCACGTCGGACGGGTGAGTTTCCGTGAGGCCAATGACCTCCAGCGCGCGTTGATGGAGGCGTCTAACGATTACGTCCTGGTCATGGAGCACCCGCCGACGTACACGTTGGGGATCCGCGCCGTGCCCGAGCATTTCCTCGTCCCGCCGTCCAGTCTCGACGCGGACGTCGTCGAGGCCGATCGGGGGGGTGACGTGACCTATCACGGACCCGGACAGGTCGTCGCGTGGGCGATCGTCACCGTCGACGATGGACCGGGGGCGGGCCGTCAACACGTGGGTCGGTTGGAGGATGCGGTGATCGCCACCGTCGTTCATTTCGACCCCGAAGGTCGGCTCGGTCGCGTCGGACGCCTCGAGGGCTACCCCGGGGTCTGGGCCCAACTCGACGAGCGACCGGTCAAGATCGCGGCCGTGGGCGTGCGTACCGAACGCAACCGCGCCGGAAGCCGTCGAACCCTGCACGGCGTCGCACTCAACGTCGACGTCGACCTCAGGTCCTTTGACGCGATCGTGCCCTGCGGCATTCCCGACAAGCCAGTCGGCTCGATGCGCTCGCTCGGCCTTGAAGCGTCCTTCAGCGACGTCGAGGAGTACCTCGGCGCGACGCTCGACACCGCGCTCGGCGGCCCGGGTTCGGTGGCGGCGGTCGATCGCAGCGCCGCCACCACATCGTTGGAACGACCGCTGTTACGCCGCCTGCGCAAGGCCGGCGTCGACCCCGACGCCGGCGTCGAACTACGATCACGCAAACCCTCGTGGCTGCGTATCGAGGCGCGTATGGGCACCGAGTACCAGTCGCTTCGCAAGTTGACCGACGACCTGCGCCTCGTGACCGTTTGTGAGGAGGCGGGCTGCCCCAACATCTACGAGTGCTGGGCGTCGGGCACCGCCACGTTCATGGTGAACGGTGAGCGGTGCACGAGGGCGTGCGGCTTCTGTCTCATCGATACCCGCAAACCCCTGCCCCTGGACCCGACCGAGCCCGACCGCGTCGCCGAAGCCGTGGTGCGCCTGGGCTTGAGCCACGCCGTCATCACCTGCGTCGCTCGCGACGACCTGGCCGATGGCGGCGCCGGCGCGATCGCCGCTACCGTCACCGCGATCCGTGAACGCTCCCCCCAGACCGCCGTCGAAGTGCTGATCAGTGACCTGAAGGGCGACATCGCGAGTCTGCAGCTGATCCTCGACGTGCGGCCTGACGTGGTCAACCACAACATCGAGACGGTGGCTCGGCTCCAGCGGGCGGTTCGTCCGAGCGCGGGTTACCTACGGTCGCTGACGGTGCTCGCGCGCGCCGGCGCGCAGGGCTTGACGACCAAGTCGGGCATCATGGTCGGTCTCGGCGAAAGCGCCGACGAGGTCGAGGCGACCCTCGCGGACCTGGCGGCGGTCGGCGTCTCGATCGCGACGATTGGCCAGTACGTGCGACCGACGGCGAGTCACGTCCCCGTGGCGCGGTGGTGGGAACCGGCCGAGTTCGAGGAACTGGCCGATCGAGGTCGGCGCCTCGGACTGAGCCACGTGCAGTCGTCGCCGCTCACCCGATCGAGCTATCACGCGGGCGAGGCGCTCCAGCAGGCCACGCCCTTGCCGTTGCCGTCACGCCGCTAGCGACGCGCTACCAGCCGCCGTTCATCGACGACGTAGCCGACGGTGATGGACTAGTACTGGTTCGTGTTTGGAACCGACGGCGTGGTGTTGCCCGCTGGTCCCACGCCGAAGCGGGCGAAGATGTTCATCGTTGCGCGACGGATCACGTTGGTGACCCCCGGGATCGGCGCCGGGACCCAGAAGTTTCCGAGTTTCGGGGCGTCGGAGAGGTCAAATACCCAGTGGCCGGTGCCACTCGCAAAGACGCCGCCCTGGCCCGGCTCGGCGACGTAGGTCACGTCGCTGATTCCGCCGCCGACGTTCGAATGTCCGAGGATCTGCACGTTCGCTGGATTCGTGACGGAGGGGTTGTAGTGATTGAACTCGCCCCCGAGCGCACCGGTGAGCACGGTCCCGTTTGCGACCCCGGTGCCGCGCCAGAGCCACGAACCGGCGTCGACGACACTGAGCGACCCCGTGCCGTCCACACCGCCGTAGATCGAGCCGGTGAAGGTGCTTTCGGGAGTGTCTGACGGGTACTGACTCCAGTTCACGGTCGCGAGCGACGGGTTGGTCGCGGTGATGGGGTCGGCGGTCGATCGGTAGTTGATCATCAGCCGGTTGATGCCGTTGACGCCGGGTTCGAAGCGGATCTTGCGGTAGCAGAAGTTGGCGCCGAAGAACGCCACGTTGACGCCTCGGTCAACCCCGGCGACGACCGCCGAGCGCATCGCGGGCGAGTAGTACTCGTCGTGGCCGAGCGACAGCAGCGCCCGGTGGCGGGTCAGCGTCGTCCCGCGCTCGTGCAAGTCGATGTCGGTCCAGTAAGCGAGGTCGAGTCCGAGTTCTTCGGCGAGGAATAGGAGCGGAAACTCATTGCCGACGAAGTCGGCGGCCCCGTTGGCGAAGGCCTTGTCGTAGGGCCGGTTGAATGAGACGCGCACGGCTCGATTGGCGTCGTTCACGGTGATGCTGCCAACGGGTGTCGCCTGGCGGTAGAGGCTGAAGCCGCCCCAGGTGTTGTACGCCTGCCAGGTGGTGACCGAACTCATGTACACGAAGGCGGCCCTGGACGAGTCATCGCGCACGAGGAACGGGACGAAGCGGAACTGGTGTTCGGCGTTCTCGAGGCGCACGAGGTACTGGCCCGGCAGGTAGCGCTTATCGGTGATGACGCGGAATGACGCCGGCCACTGACAGTCGACGGTCCCGTACTGGTCGGGCGCCGGCATCGCGCGCGCGAAGCCGGTTAGATCCAGACGCGTTTCGACGAGTCGCGCCCCGAGTCCCTGGTAGTAGCCCATCCGGAAGACCTTGATCGAGTAAGTGGGCGAGGTCGTACTCACGAAGAAGGTGACCGCCTCGCCGAGATTCACGCTGGTCGCGTTGGCGTAGCCCTCGAGATCGCCCGCCGGGGCCGCAACACCGCGCAGCCACGAGCCGTCGCCGGGCCGTACGTTCTCGCGCCGGACCCACTGGGCGTAAACGCCGGTGGGCAGTGTGGCGGCGTCGCTCGCCGGGGTGCCGAACGCTGAGCCGATCGCCATCGCGCCGGCGAACGCGCCCACGCCGCGCAGGACGTCACGCCTGGAGAGAGCGGAGGTCACGGCGAAAGTCTAGGTTGAACCCGCCGGTGGTTTTCCTCGCCCTCGCTCAGGCGATGAAGTACTTGGCCGACGGGTGGTGGCAGATGATCGCGTCGGTCGTCTGTTCGGGGTGGAGCTGGTAGCCCTCGGAAACGGCCACGCCGATGCGATCGGCGCCGAGCAGTTGGGCGACCTTCGCGTTCTCAGTGAGGTCGGGGCAGGCCGGGTAGCCCCACGAGTATCGCCCGCCGCGGTACTGCTGACGGAAGAGGCCAGCCAGGCTCGGGCCGTCCTCATCGGCGAAGCCCAACTCCTCTCTGATGCGCCGGTGCCAGAGTTCGGCGAGGGCCTCGGCCATCTCGACACCGAGTCCGTGCAGGAGCAGGTACTCGGTGTAGCGGTTCTCACTGAACAACACCTGGGTGCGCTGCGAGACTCGCGGTCCCATCGTGACGAGCATGAAGCTCGCGTAGTCGCGATCGGGACTGGCCACCGGTCTAAAGAAGTCGGCGATGCAGAGGTAGGGGTCCTGGACCTGGCGCGGAAAACGAAAGCGGGTCACTTCGGCGTCGCGGTTGTCGTCCGCGAAGATGACCAGGTCATTGCCGTCCGCCGCGGCGGGGAAGTGACCCCAGACGACCTGGGGGACCAAGAGGTCGTCGCGCTTGACGATCGCCAACTGCTCGCGCAGCGTCGCACGGACCCGCTCCTTGAACGCCGGGTCTCCTTCACCGTTCTCGGGGCGGAATCCCCACTGGTTGCGAAACAGCGCCGTGAGGTTGAGGTACTCGCTGATCTCGTCGATCGAGATCCCCTTGGCGACCCGACTGCCGAGGAAGGGTGGCGCGAAGAGGGGGTTGTCCAGCGGGACTGACGGACTGCGCGTAGGCAGGTCAGAGGGCGATATCGCGTCGTCGCTCGGGAGTCGACGGTGCACCTTGCGCGTGGAAAGTTCCCGCCCGAAGGCGTCATCGTCCTCGTTGTTCTTGCGCATCTCACCGAGCCGGTCCAGCACCCGCAGCCCCTCGAAGGCGTCCTTACCGTAGAAGACGCGACCCTGGTAGACACCGCGCAGGTCCCGTTCCACGTACGTGCGCGTCAACGCGGCGCCGCCGAGCAGCACCGGCACGTCCGCCATCCCGCGCTCGTTCATCAGTTCGAGGTTTTCGCGCATGATCAGCGTCGACTTGACCAGGAGTCCGCTCATCCCGAGTGCGTCGGCGCGGTGTTCGGCGACGGCCTGGAGCATCTCGTTGATGCCGACCTTGATGCCCAGGTTGATGACTTCGTAGCCGTTGTTCGTCAGGATGATATCGACCAGGTTCTTGCCGATGTCGTGGACGTCGCCCTTGACCGTGGCGAGCACCACGCGGCCGCGGCCGCCCTGGTCGCTCTTTTCCATGTGGGGTTCGAGGTGCGCCACCGCGGCCTTCATCGTCTCGGCGCTCTGCAGCACGAAGGGAAGTTGCATCTCACCCGTTGCGAAGAGCTCGCCCACCTCGCGCATCCCGTCGAGCAGGATCTCATTGACGATCGCGAGTGGTGACTGACCCTCTTCGAGCGCCCGGTCGAGGTCGGCCTCCAACCCGGTGCGCGCGCCGTCGATGATTCGCCGGCGGAGCCGGTCGTTGAGCGCCAGCTCGTCGAGGGGGCTCTGCGTCGAGCCCGTCGACTTCGAACCCTCAAAGTTCTCGAGCAGTGCGGTGAGCGGGTCGTAGTCGTCGCGCCGACGGTCGTAGATGAGGTCCAGACATATCTGGCGGGTCTCGTCGTCGATGCGCGCCAGCGGCAGAATCTTCGACGCGTGCACGATCGCGGCGTCGAGACCCGCCTGGGCGCACTCGTGGAGGAACACGCTGTTAAGAACCTGTCGGGCGGCGGGGTTGAGCCCGAAGGAGATGTTCGAGAGACCGAGGATGGTGCGCACGCCGGGCAGCTCGTCCTTGATTCGTCGAATCGCCTCGATGGTCTCGATGCCGTCGCGGCGTGACTCGACCATGCCGGTAGACAGTGGCAGGGCGAGCGGGTCGATGAAGATATCGCGTGCGTCAAGCCCGTAGCGCGACACCGCGAGTTCGGTGATGGCCCGGGCGGCTCGTACCTTCCACTGCGCCGTGCGGGCCTGTCCTTCTTGGTCGATGCAGGTCGCCACGACGGCGGCGCCGAACTCGGCGGCGAGGCTGAGGAACCCATCGAGCCTCGTGCCGGGACCATCGCCCTCTTCGAGGTTGACCGAATTGAGGATCGCCTTACCGCCCAGCCACGTGAGTGCCTCGCGCGCCACGACCGTCTCGGTCGTGTCGACCATGATGGGGACCGACGACTGCGTGGCGAGCCTGCTCATCACCTCGGACATGTCGCGCACGCCGTCGGCGCCGGTGTAGTCGACGCAGACGTCGAGCACGTGCGCGCCCTCGCGGATCTGGTCGCGACCGATGGTGACGCAGGTCTCCCAGTCGCCGGCGAGCATGGCGTCACGGAACTTCTTCGATCCGTTCGCGTTGGTCCGCTCGCCAACGAGCAGCACGGATCGATCCTGGTGGTACGGGGTGGTGGAGTAGATCGACGCCACACCCGGCTCCAACACGGGCTCCCGGCGTCGACGCTCGAGCGGGCGGATTGCTGAGACGACGTGGGCGAGGTGTTCGGGCGTCGTCCCACAACAGCCGCCCACGACGTTGATCCCGTATTCGGTGACGAAACGCGAGTGGTGCTCGGCGAGTCCCTCGGGTGAGAGGTCGTAGTGCATCGCACCGTCCACCACGCTCGGCAGACCGGCGTTGGGCAGACACGAAACGGGAAGTGGCGCCGATTCGGCGAGCTGGCGAAGTGGTTCGTACATCTCGACCGGACCGGTCGCACAGTTGATGCCGATCACGTCGATGCCCAGTGGGGTGAGCGCGGTGATCGCGGCGCCGATTTCGGTGCCCGGGAGCATGCGTCCGGTGAGTTCGATCGTCACCTGGGCCTGGATCGGGACGATTCGACCGTGTCGGGCCATGGCGCGGTGGCACGCGGCGATGGCGGCCTTGCCGGCGAGCAGGTCGAACATCGTCTCGACGAGCAAGAGGTCGACACCGCCCTCGAGCAGGCCGTAGGCGAGCTCCTCGTAACTGGCGACGAGGTCGTCGTACCTAATCTGACCGAGGGTGGGGAACTTGGTGCCGGGGCCAATCGAACCGGCGACGAACCGTGGCGAACCGGGGCTCGCGTAGCTGTCGGCGACGCGACGGGCGATGGTGGCCGATGCGATGGCCAACTCGTGGGCTCGCCCGGCTATGCCGTACTCGGCCAGGACCGTCGAGAACGAGCCGAAGGAGTCGGTCTCGATCACGTCCACCCCGACGTCGAGGAACGAGCGGTGCAGCCGCTCGATGGCCGCGGGCTTGGTGACGGTGAGGATCTCGTTGCAGCCCTCAAAGGCCTCCCCGCCGAAGTCGTCGGCCGAGAGGTCCTGCAACTGAAGGTTGGTGCCCGTCGCCCCGTCGAAGATCAAGACTCGTTCGGCCAGGGCCCTCAGGTACGCGTCGTCGGCGGCCGGTCTGGCGTAGGGGATGAGTGAGTCCATGCAGTCGCCAGGCTACCGGCGGCTCATTCGTTCACTACGCTGAAAACGTGAAGATTTACACCCGGGGCGGTGACGACGGGACCACTGGTCTCTACTTCGGCGGTCGCGTGGCGAAGAGCGCGCAGCAAATCGAGGTGAACGGCGCCGTTGACGAGGCCCAGGCCGCGCTCGGCTGGGCCCGGTCGTTGAGTGAACCAGATGGACGGTTGAACGACCTGTTGGTGTCGCTCGAGCGCGACCTGTGGGTGCTCATGGCCGAAGTGGCGACGATGTCCGAGAATCGGCACAAACTCGTGGCGGACAAGTCCTTGGTCACCGCCACCATGGTGTCGCGACTCGAACAGCAGATCGACGAGCTCTCGGCGGCGACGGTGATGCCCAACGAGTTCGTCGTCCCCGGAGAAAACCAGGTGTCCGCGGCCCTCGACGTCGCGCGAACGGTCGTGCGCCGCGCCGAGCGCGCCGCCGTCAACTACCCCCTGTCCGAGAGCCACGTCGTGGCGTACCTAAACCGTTTGAGCGATCTCGTGTGGACCCTCGCCCGTTGGGCGGAGGGATCGAGCCACCGCACGACCCGTTCGCATTGAGGAGCTGTCATGTCTCGTAGTGTCCGCGTCACTGCCACCGCCGACGCGCTGAAGTGCGCGACGGTGCTCGTACCGGTCGTAGTCAACGATGGCGCGGTCACGCTCGACGTCGCTATCCCCGCGACGATCGGCGCTATCGAGCTCGCCCGTCACCTCGACGAGGCGTGGTGCCGTCGCAACGGGCTGACCAGCACCGCCGGAACGAGCGTCGTCCTGCGCGGGTTCGACCCACCGGCGGTCGCGCTGGTGTCGGTGGGCGCGGGTGACGCCGAGGGTTACCGAATTGCCGCGGCGGCCGGGGTCCGTCTGGCGGGCGAGGATCCGATGGGCCTGCTCCTCGCGGTCGATGGACTGTCCGACGCCGGACTCATCGCGCAGGCCGTGGCCGAAGGTGCGGTCCTCGCATCATTTGACTATAAGAACGACGTCGACCTCGTCGTAGAACTCGCGGTACTGGCGACGCCGTTGCCGTCGGTGGAGACCCACGACGCGGTCGCGACTGGCGCTCGCCGTGGTTCGCAGGTCGCCGAGGCAGTCAATTGGGCGAGGCGGCTGATCAATACCCCCGCCGGTGACCTGCCGCCTCGAGAGCTGGCCAATCGCGTGGTCGAACGACTCGAGCGCCACCCGCGGGTCAGCGTCGAAGTCTGGACGGAATCACGCATTCGCGCTGAGCGGCTCGGTGGTCTGCTCGGGGTTGGTCAGGGGTCGGCTCAACCCACCAGACTCGTCTACGCCACCTACGACCCCGAGCCTGGCGCCTCGCTCAAGCACGTCGCGCTGGTCGGCAAGGGCGTCACGTTCGACTCCGGGGGCCTGTCGCTCAAGCCCGCCGAGTCCATGATGGGTCAGAAGACCGATATGTCTGGCGCGGCGATCGTCCTGGGTGCGCTGGGCGTATTCAGTGACCTTGGCGTGCGCGTCCGGGTCACGGCGATCGCTCCGATGACCGAGAACCTCACGGGAGACAAGGCGATCAAGCCCGGCGACGTGCTCGCGATTCGTAATGGGCTTACGGTCGAGGTGCTCAACACCGACGCCGAAGGTCGTCTGATACTCGCCGATGGACTCAGTCTCGCCGCCGAGGCGCAGCCCGACGTCATCATCGACATCGCGACGCTGACCGGCGCCCAGCGCGTCGCGCTCGGTGACGAGGTCGCCGCCGTGTACGTGTCGAATGACGAGCTCGCGCCCGCGGTGATGGCCGCGGGCGTGCGCAGCGGTGAGCAGCTGTGGCGCATGCCGCTCACCGCTTCCTACGCCGGCCAACTGGATTCGGATGTGGCTGACCTGAAGAACATCGGCAAGACCGGGGTCGCCGGTTCGGTGGTCGCGGCACTGTTCCTCGAGCGCTTCACCGCCGGCCGGCCGTGGGTGCACATCGACATCGCCGGTCCCGGTCGCTCAGACGCGGTGCGTGGCTACGTCAACAAGGGTGGCACGGCTTTCGGTCTGCGCACGATCGTCGACTTCGTTACGGCGATGGCTCAGGACTGATCCCGACGCGACGGACCCGGGCGGCGCGCGCGGGGACGGTTCGCTCGAGGGAGCGCGACCGGTGGTCGTTGTCGTCGGGTCGACCGATCAGCACCGACGCGAAGAGCAACTCGTCAGGCGCCCCGACCCAGTCGAGGACGTCGCGGTCGTGGCGGAAGTTCCCCCAGAGCGTCGAGGACCACCCGGCATCCTCCAGCAGGAGCAGGAGGGCCATCGTCGCCATTGCGGCGTCGGTGTGCCAGTACGGGATCGGCCACGCCTCAATCGACGTCAGTCCCGAGGACCGCTTGTCCGCCTCGCCGTAGCGCTCGAGGTAGTCCTGGGGTCGTGAAGTGACCAACACCACAGCGCCCGCGCGCGCGAGGCCGGGCGCGCGCGGTGAGTCACGTCGCCACTCGAGGTCGGTGGCCCGCGCGAGGTACGCGCTCACGAGGTCCGCGCCAATCGTGTGCATGCGTACGCCGGCGCTGTTTCCCGCGGTCGGGGCCCACATCGCGGTCGCGCAGGCGTCGTCCAACCAGCGCTCGTCGACGGGCGTGGCGTCAAAGGAACGGCACATTCGCCGCTGAGCCAGCAGGGTCGCGAGGTCCATGGTCGGTTGTCTAGCACGCGTGATGACGAGATTCTCGACTGGACCAGTAGGATTTCGCCAAACGAAGGAGCGACCCTTGCCAACACCACGCGATTTACTCAACGCGGCCAAGCAGGCAATTCGCGAGGTTGAGCCGAGCGACGTCGCGGCCCGGTTGGATCACTACCGAATTCTCGACGTGCGCGAGCCCGACGAGCACGAGCAGGGAGCCGTGCCGGGAGCGGTGCACATCCCTCGCGGCAACCTCGAGTTCTCGGTCGAGTCACGACTGACCGACAAACACGCACCGATTGCGGTGTACTGCGCCGGTGGCGTCCGCTCGGCCTTCGCGGCCAAGACCCTCCAGGACCTCGGCTACACCGACGTCGTATCGGTGATCGGTGGATTCAACAAGTGGAAGGACGAGGGACTCACCTGGTCGACGCCGCGCACGCTCAGCCCCGATCAGCGCAACCGCTACCAGCGACACCTCCTGCTACCGGAGGTGGGCGACGAGGGTCAGTTGCGCCTGCTCGACTCGAAGGTGCTCTTGCTCGGGGCCGGGGGACTCGGATCGCCGGCCGCGCTCTACCTCGCCGCCGCGGGCGTAGGCACCATCGGCATCATCGACATGGACGTCGTGGACGCGTCCAACCTGCAACGACAGGTCCTGCACAACATGGATCGCATCGGCATGCGCAAGGTCGACAGCGCCAAGCAGACCCTCACGGCGATCAACCCCGACCTGGACGTGCGCACCTACGACGTTCGATTGGGCGCGGACAACGTGCTCGACATCATCGACGGCTACGACGTGATCGTGGACGGGACGGACAACTTCCCCACGCGCTACCTCGTCAACGACGCCGCGCTCGTCAAGCGAATCCCGGTGGTGCACGGTTCGATCTTCCGCTTCGAGGGACAGGTGACGATCTTCAACCCCTACGTCGGACCGTGCTATCGCTGCATGATCCCCGAGCCGCCGCCGGCCGAACTGGCTCCGAGCTGCGCCGAGGCCGGTGTCCTGGGGGTGCTGCCCGGCATCGTGGGTTCAATCCAGGCGATCGAGACGATCAAGTTGTTGCTCGAGCTCGGCGATCCGTTGGTCGGCCGACTGCTGACCTATGACTCGATGGACCAGAGTTTTCGAACCTTCAAGGTCCGTCGCGACCCCTCCTGCCCGGCCTGCGGCGAGGACGCGGGGCCGATCATCATCGCCGAGTACGACGATCTCTGCATGCCCCACGTCGCGGTCAGCGCCTCGTAGTCACCGCGGTCGCGATGTCCTGGCCCACCACGTCGTGGGTCAGTCGTGTCCCATCACGACGAGGGTCCCCGCGACGCGGTCGTGCAATGTCTGCTTGAGGGGGTTCGCGAGGGGGAACAGCACGTCCACTACGGCGACCATCATCACGAAGGACGAGGCGATCGGGTTGTTGAGTAGCGCGATCGCGCTATAGACCGCGACGAACCCCCACCGCCATATGGCCTGATGACGGGTGATCGTTCCCCCCGTAGCCACGTCGCACACCCGCGTCGCAACGATCCGATTGCCCAGTGTCTGACCTCGCGACGAGGTGAGCATCGCGACCTGGTACACACCCTGGACGGCAAAGCCGGCGAGCATGCCGACGTGGGAACCCGCGGCCATGGTGACCACCCAGATCACCACGGAGGTCGGTACCAACAGGATGATGTTGTCGGTGAGTGTGGCCCCGACGCGCCGCCACCAGCCGCCGAGCCGGCCGTGGGAGCCCCTCGCGGGGGTCGGTCCGGAGATCGGGTTCCCGCACACGGGACAGAACGGTCCGCTTGACTCACTTCCGCAACTGGGGCAGTACACCCGTCCATTGTGGTCGATACGAGGTGGTCGCGACGTCCACCCCTAGGAAACGCACCGTCTAATCTACGATTCGTGAGCGACGACCTTCGAGCAACCGATTCGGGAATTGAAGTACGGCCCGTCTACGGGATCAACGACGTAGCGGGCTTCGACCCGGTGAGCGAGCTGGGCGAACCGGGCGACTTCCCCTATACCCGCGGGGTGCATCCGACGATGTACCGCGGGCGGCTGTGGACAATGCGCCAGTACGCCGGTTTCGGGACGGCCGAGGCCACGAACGAGCGCTTCAAGTTCCTCCTCGGCGCCGGGCAGACCGGCCTCTCGTGCGCGTTCGATCTACCCACCCAAATGGGCTTTGACGCCGATCACGTGCGCGCCGAGGGCGAGGTCGGCAAGGTCGGGGTCGCGATCTCGTCACTCGAGGACATGCGACTGCTCTTGGCGGGCCTGCCCCTCGATCAAGTCACGACGTCGATGACGATCAATTCGACGGCGTCGACGCTCCTGTTGCTCTACCAGCTCGTCGGCGAGGAACAGGGCGTTCGCGGCGATCAGTTGCGCGGCACGATTCAGAACGACATCTTGAAGGAGTACGTGGCGCGCGGGACCTACATCTACCCGCCGCGGCCGTCCATGCGCCTCATCGTCGACACGTTCGCCTACTGCGCGCGCGAGATGCCCAACTGGAACACCATCTCGATCTCGGGCTACCACATTCGCGAAGCCGGATCGACGGCGGTCCAGGAGGTCGCCTTCACCCTGGCCAACGGGATCGCCTACGTCGAGGCCGCCCTGGCGGCGGGTCTCGCGCTCGACGAATTCGCGCCGCGGTTGAGTTTCTTCTTTAACGCCCACAACAACCTCTTCGAGGAGGTGGCGAAGTACCGCGCGGCCCGCCGTATCTGGTCGTCGGTTATGCGCGATCGATTCGGCGCGCGGGATCCCAAATCGCTGATGCTTCGATTCCACACGCAGACGGGGGGCTCGACCCTCACCGCGCAACAGCCGGAGAACAACATCGTGCGCGTCACCCTTCAGGCGCTCGCCGCGGCCCTCGGCGGCACCCAGAGTCTTCACACCAACGGGTTTGACGAAGCGCTCGGCTTGCCCACCGAGCGCGCGGCCAAACTCGCGCTGCGCACCCAACAGATCGTCGGCTACGAATCGGGCGTCGCGGACACGGTGGACCCGCTCGCCGGTTCGTACTTCGTCGAGTCGATGACCAACGAAGTGGAGCGGCTCGCCCGTCAGTACATCGCCACCATCGACGAGATGGGCGGCGCGGTCGCGGCCATCGAAGCGCGCTACATGCAGGAAGAAATCGAGGCCGCGGCCTACGACTTCGCCCGCCGGGTCGATCGTGGCGAGAAGGTCGTGGTCGGGGTGAACCGCTTCGCCGAACGCGACGGGGCCGCCAACGACGTCTTCCCCGTCGATGAGGCCCAACAGCGCAGTCAGGTGGAACGGGTGAAGCGCGTGAAGGGCGAGCGCGACGCTGACGCCGTTCGCGCCGCGCTCGAGGATCTCGACCGGGCCGCGCGCGGATCGAGCAATGTGTTGTACCCGATGAAGACGGCGCTCGCGGCGATGGCGACGCTCGGTGAGGTCGCCGAGACGCTGCGCGGCGTCTTTGGGGTCTATCAGCCGAACTAG
>JAKAZI010000048.1 GCA_021809495.1 Actinomycetes bacterium
CCGTAGACTGGTGGGATGCCTTCTTCCCCATCTGCACCTCGTCGTGGACAGAATTCCGGTCGTGGTGCGGGTGGTCGCCCATCCTCAGCACCGAATCGATCGGGTGACGCTCGACGTGGCGCGAACCCAGGACGTGAAGGCGCGCCATCGCGCGAACGTGGCGCCAGCGGTGCCCGCCGGGCCGCGCCCAGCCGCGCTGCGGTCGATGACAGTCGTGAGTCGCGGTATCGGGGTGGGTCGAGTGGGTCCGGCCGGGCCGTCGATCGTTCTGGGAGCCCGTCGCGCGAACGCCCGGGTGATGGACCGCGTGGTCGCGCCGGTTCGAGCCGAGCCGAGGGCGATGACCGACGCGAGTCACGATATCGGGGTGGGTCGAGTGGATCGGGCCGGGCCGTCGACCGTTCTGGGAGCCCGTCGCGCGAACGCCCGGGTGATGGACCGCGTGGTCGCGCCGGTTCGAGCCGAGCCGAGGGCGATGACCGACGCGAGTCACGATATCGAGGCGACGTGAGTCGTGGGCCGCGATCGGGCGCGGCCCGTTCAGAAGAAAGCGGCCGGGCCACGCGGGCGGGCGACGCGCGCTCGACGCGACCGAGCCGTCCCGGTGCTACGGGCGCGACGCGGGGCTACGGCGCGGGCGCGAGGTCGCGCGGTGGTGACGAGACCCGACGCGGCGGGCGAAGCGATGACCGTGCGACGACGACGGGCCGCCCACCGCGAGCGGCGGGCGCTGGTCCCCGGCACGAGGGGCGCCCGCCGGCGCGTGACGGTGCCCCCGGGCGGCCGACTCGACGCGGCGACGAGCGACCCGACGGCGCTCGGCGCTCGGGTGCGCGCGGGGCCGGACGTCCGGTGCGCGTGGTGGACCCTGAGGTCGCCGCGCGCCAACGAGCCGGTGAACGCGCGCGTGATCGTGGCTGGGGTGGCGTCGCGCGCAAGGGCGCGGTGAATATCTCGAGCACGGGTCGGGCCCTGGACGACGAGCAGGGTCCGCGTGAACGTCCGGGGCCGATGGACGAGTGGATTGAAGACGAGCGTCCGACCTACGTGAAGACCGAGGCACCCGCCAAGGTTCGCGCCTCGTACGCGCTGCCCGGCGACGTCGCGGCGGACATCCGAAAGGCGTTTATCGGCACGGCGTACATGCGCGAGAAGATGGTGATGACCCTCACCAAAGCCGCGGAAGCCTACGACCGTAAGCGCTTCGAAGAGGCGCTGCGCCTGGGTCGGACGGTGGCCGACGCGACCCCGGGGGTCGCGGCGGTTCGCGAGCTCACCGGACTCGCGGCCTACCGCGGTGAGCGCTGGAACATGGCCAAGATCCACCTGCGGGCACACTTCACACTGACCTCGGATCCCGAACACCTGCCCCTCGTCATGGACTGTGACCGGGCCCATCGCCGGTACCGGGCGGTGGAGAAAGCCTTCGAAGAACTCGAGGCGAGTGAGCCGACCGCCGACGTGTTGACCGAGGGCCGGATCGTGATGGCGGGTGCGCTGGCCGACCAACGCAAATTCCACGAGGCGATCGATCTCTTGGTGCGCGCCGGTGGGACCAAACAGTTGCGAAATCCGTCGTATCGACACGTCCGGCTCTGGTACGCGCTCGCGGACATCTTCGACCGTGCGGGCGATGCGGGATCGGCGAGAGAACTATTCGCGAGGGTCGTCCTGGCCGAGCCCGACGCCTATGACGCCCAGGCCCGCCTGGCGGAACTGGGCATGGACGCGCCGCGCAAGAACCGCAAGCGTCGAGCCACTCCCGTGTCCAAAAAGCGAGTCGACTGAGGCCACCTCGTCACGGAGATTCGTGCTTCGAGCGCTCGACGCTCGCGATGACGAACGTGGCGAGTTGGTTGAGGTTGGCGACGCAATAGGTGGCCGAGGACGCTGACTCGAATTCGCGACGTCACCCGTCGCGGCCGCACCGGGGCCCGACGGACCAATCTTGTAGGGTGGACTCATGGACATCGCCGCACTGTTAGGTGACGAGGCATCGACCCTGCTCGACCACCGCGCCACCGCATTTCCCAAAGAATTGCTCACCGTTCCAGGACCGAACTTCATGGGCGAGGTCATGGCATCGACGGACCGCTCGCCGACGGTGCTGCGCAATCTCGGTTCCCTCTATAACCATGGTCGCCTTGGTCGGACCGGGTACGTGTCGATCCTGCCGGTCGACCAGGGTATCGAACACTCCGCCGCGGCCTCCTTTGCGCCGAACCCGTCGTACTTCGACCCCGCGCACCTGTGTGATCTCGCGATCGCGGCCGACTGTAACGCGATCGCCTCGACGTTGGGCACGCTCGGGTCGGTCTCGCGTCGCTACGTTCACCGGATTCCCTTCATCGTGAAGCTGAATCACAACGATCTGCTCAACTACCCCAACACCTACGACCAGATCCCGTTCGCCAGTGTTCGTCAGGCGGCGGACCTCGGTGCCGTGGGCGTCGGGGCGACGATCTACTTCGGCTCACCCGAGTCGGGTCGCCAGTTGCGCGAGGTGTCGGCGGCCTTCGCCGAGGCCCACGAGCTCGGCATGTTCACGGTCTTGTGGACGTATCTTCGCAATCCCGCGTTCAAGACCAGCGAGGCGGACTATCACGTGAGCGCTGACCTCACCGGTCAGGCGAACCACCTCGGGGTCACGATCGAGGCCGACATCATCAAGCAGAAGCAACCGGAGAACAACGGTGGCTACAACGCCTTGAAGTTCGGCAAGACCAATCCGAAGGTCTACAGCGAACTGACCACCGACAACCCGATCGATCTGACGCGCTGGCAGGTTGTGAACTGCTACGCGGGCCGAATCGGTCTGATCAACTCGGGCGGTGAGTCCAAGGGCGATAACGACTTGGCGTCGGCGGTGCGAACAGCTGTCATCAACAAGCGCGCCGGCGGACAGGGTCTCATCTTGGGCCGCAAGGCCTTTCAGCGGCCCATCGACGAGGGCGCGGCGCTGGTCCACGCAGTCCAAGACGTCTACCTCGACCCCGCGATCACCGTCGCCTGATTCATCGTCGTGAGCGACGAAGCCAGCGCTGGGTGGCGGACCTGGCCGAACCTCATCACGGTGGTGCGCCTGGCGCTGCTGCCGGTCTTCCTCTGGCTGCTCTTCGACACGGGTCACCGCGCCGAGGCGGCGTGGCTGCTCGGTGCGCTCGGTGCGACCGACTGGGTCGACGGCTTCGTCGCGCGACGGCTCAATCAGGTCTCGACGGTCGGCAAGGTGCTCGATCCCGTCGCTGACCGGGTCTTGATGATGACCGGACTCATCGCCGTCGCGGCCGCCGGCGGCGTTCCGTGGTGGTTCGCACTCGCGACGCTGGCGCGCGAGGTGCTCGTGTCGGGTCTCACAATCGTGCTCGCGCTGCTCGGTGCGGCGCGCATCGACGTGCTCTGGTGGGGCAAGGTGTCGACCTTCGCGCTGATGGTCACGTACCCACTGTTCCTGCTGACGAGCAACGACCACCACGCGGCTCTAGCGACGTGGCAGCAGTGGGGCCGAGGCGCCTGCTGGGTCGTCGGGACGACGGGCCTCGCCCTCTCGTGGGCGGTTCTCGCCGGTTACTTCGGGCCGGCAAAACGGGCCCTTCGGACCGGTCGCGCGGGGCGGGGATTGGAGTAGATTTCTTCGCATGAAGACTCCCGAGGAATTGCGATACTCCCGCGACCACGAGTGGGCCCAGGTGGTGGGTGACACCGTTCGCGTCGGCATCACCGACTTCGCCCAGGACGCCTTGGGTGACGTGGTGTTCGTCGACCTGCCCAAGGTGGGTGCGACGGTTGTCGCCGGTGACGTCATCGGCGAGGTCGAGTCGACCAAGTCGGTGTCGGAGATCTACGCACCGGTGTCGGGGACCGTGCACGCGGTGAATGAATCACTACGCGCTGCACCCGAGACGCTGAACTCGGACCCCTACGGCGAGGGCTGGCTCTGCGAGATCGACGGCGTCGACGGGGCGACCGTGGACGCGCTGCTCGACGCGGCGGCCTACCGCGCTCTGACCTCGAATTAAGTCGGCCGGGCCGATGGAACTTCAAGTGGGGTGGTTCGCGTGAACTGTCGTCGATGCGGCGAGATTCTGAACTCGAACGCCAATTTCTGCTGGGCCTGTGGCGCGCCCCAGCACGATTCGACGTCGCCCGAAACCATTGCGATTCCGGTCGTGAGCGTGCAAGAAGTGCTTCACCCGGGCGCGAGCGCCGGTCCCCAGGGAAGCCACACGGACATGTTGGTGGTCGCGTCGGGCAACGCCGCGGGGACCAGGTTCGAACTCGACAAAGAGGTGACCACGGTGGGACGACACGAAAACAGCGACCTCCTGCTCGACGACGTGTCGGTCTCGCGCCATCACGCGGTCATCACCCGTACGGCCAGCGGTCGGGTGACGCTGCGCGACCTCAATTCACTTAACGGCACCTACATCAACGGCGCACGCGTGGAGGAGACGACGTTGCACACGGCCGACGAGGTCCAGGTGGGCAAGTTCAAGCTCGTCTTCTGGGAGGCGACGTCGTGACGCCCGGCGCCGCCACCATGCGCATCGGCGAAGTTCACGCGGTACTGCGCGAAGAGTTCCCCGACGTCGAGCTGTCCAAGATCCGGTACTACGAGGACAAGGGGCTCGTCCAACCGGCGCGTAGTCGCAAGGGTTATCGACTGTATTCAGATCGTGACCTCGCGTGTCTGCGCGAGGCGATCCGACTGGCGAACGAGGAGTTCGTGCCGCTGCGCGTCGTGCGCCTGCGACTGATCGAGCAAGGATTGCTCGATGACGTGCCCGCGGTTCGCGTGACCCGCCAGGCCGCCCGAGAGGCGGCGGTTCCCTCGGTGCGCGCCATCGTGCCTCGCCCGGAACGCGCCAACCTGAGTGTCGTGGACGACTCGAGTGCGCCGGTCGACGAGACGCTCGCCCAGGAGCACTACTCGACGACCGAGTTCCTATCAGCGACAGGACTCGAGGCGACGGCCGTCAACGAACTGATCGCCGCGGGTCTCGTCACCCCCCAGAACGTGGGACGCGAGACGGTCTTCAGCGCGCTCGACGTTCGTGTCGCGTTCGCCGCCGGCCCCCTGCTGAGTCGCGGGGTGGACGCGCGGCGACTCGCGACACTGCGCCGGGTCGTGGAGCGCGAGATCGGAATCGTCGACGAATGGACCATGCCACTCCGTCAACCCGGTGCGTCGATGGACACCGACGCCGCGGCCGAGGTGACCAGGAACGTCGCGCGAGAGGCGGCGGCCCTGCGCGCGGCGCTCTACGAACGCGCGAGTAGCGACTACTTCGGCGCGTAGCCCAGACGCGACGTCCATTCGTCGTGACGTCGGTCTAGGCTGGCACCGTGATTGAGGTTGTCCTCCGAGCCGTTCGCGTGGACGTCGGGTCGTCCACGCCGTTGCTGCTGCTCGAAGAGGTCGGCGGTGACCGCGTGCTCCCGATATTCATTGGCGCCCCCGAAGCCACGGCGATCGCCTACGCGCTCCAGCACGTCGAGACCCCACGGCCGATGTCCCACGATCTGATGGGTCACGTGATCAGCGCGCTGGGCGCGCGCGTGTTCTCCGTTGAGATCACCGACTTGGATGACAACACGTTCTTCGCCACGCTTCGCTTGGCGCGCGACGGCCAGGAAGTGGCCGTGAGCGCGCGTCCGAGCGACGCGGTGGCATTGGCGTTGCGAGTCGGCGCGCCGATACTCGTTCGTGACGAGCTGATGGCGAGCGAGGGAAAAGTGATGCACCTCGAGGATGGCTTCGAGGTGGTGGGCGAACCCGATGACGAGGCGGAACTCGTCGCCGAGTTGCGAGAGTTCCTCGACACCGTACGGCCCGAAGACTTCAACGAGTGAAGCGCGCGCTCGTCTCGCTGGCGATCTTCTTCGCCTTCGTCGTGATCGTGACGGTGAGTCGACACCACACGACCCCGACCTCAGCGACGACGACAACGACGTCGACGTCGACGACGACCTCAACGACGTCAACGACCACAACGACGCTCGCGTCGGCGAACGGATCGACGTGCCGGGGCGCGGACTTCTCCGGGACCGGGGGACTGAGCCAGGGAGCGGCGGGGACGATCTACACGTCCTTCACCCTCACCAAGACCACGTCGGGTTCGTGCACGTTGAAGGGATGGCCGGTGCTCGGCCTGGCGAACCAAGCCGGCGCGACGCTGCCCGAACGCACGATTGAGATCCCCTCGTCGGGCAATCCGGGAAACTTTCTTACACCGGCCGCGAACCACGCACCGACGACATTGACGTTGGACCAGGGTTCGACGACGACCTTCTCGGTGTTCTTCAACGACGTGACCACGGGAGCCGGGTCCACGTGTCCGTCGGTGGCCGTCGTGCGCGTGGGCACGGGTGTCGGCTCGTCCCAGGCGTCGATCCCCTTGACCTACCCGATCCAGCCCTGTAGCGGCGGCACGCTCAACGTCAGCCCGTTCTACTAGTCCCGTCCGATAGGCGAAACCCCGTTACCGCTGGGTAATGGGGTCCGGGCGGGTCTTTTTTCGGTCTCCGTGAAAATTTTTTTGATTTTCGGTTTCACAATGCGTAGTCGCCGGCTTGACATCTACTACTTTCAGGTGACGCGTTGCTCGCAGCGCTAGTGCGCAATGATGCGCGCGCAATTCGTAGGAGGGTGTATGACCGAAGCGTTTACGCCGGACTCGTTGGGGGCGAAGGTCCCCAACGTCGACGGCGGACATGAGCGCCTGCATCGAGGCGTACTCGGACCGATTGACATCGCGGCGGCGACGATGGCCAATATCGGTCCGGCGATGAGTTTCTACTTTGGGTTCGGCTTTCTCGCCTACACGGCGGGACTCGCGTCCCCATTGACCATTGTCGCCGCCGGTATCGCGATCGCGTTCCTCGCGAACACGCTGTCGGAGTTCACCAAGGTGATGCCGTCGACCGGTGGGTTCATCACCTTCGTCGGCAAGTCCTTCGGCGCGCGCACGGGTGTGACGACGGCGCTGCTGACCGGTGTCGGCTACATCGCGGCGATGGCGTCGGTCGTGGGCATCGTCGGCGGGTTCTTCCAGACACTCCTGCAGAACTACAACGTCTCGGGCTTGGAGAGTGTGCCGTGGGGGATCTGGACGGTCCTCTTCCTCGCCTTCGCCGCGTTCATGATGATCCGCGGCATCTCGGTCTCCACCCGACTCGCGGGCTTCTTCTTCGCCTTTGAGATGCTGGTATTGGTCGTCGTGAGCGTGGCCGCCTTGATCAAGTTCCACGGTCACATCAACCTCGCGCCGTTCAACCCCAAGAACATCACGCACGGGTTCTCGGGTCTCGCGGCGGGCTTCCCCCTCGCGATCTACCTCTTCATCGGGTGGGAGAACTCGGCGGCGCTCGCCGAGGAGACGGACAACCCGCGTAAGAACGTCCCCAAGGCCGTCTTCACGTCGGTGGCGATCATGTCCGTGAGTTACCTGCTCTTCGCCTACTCGACCGTGATCGGGTTCTCCGGCGACATCGCAAAGCTCAGCAACCCCAACATCATCCCATTCATCACCGTCGCCAAGGGCGTCATCGGCGCGGCCGCGTTCTTCGCCTTCCTCGCGGGTATGACCTCGACGCTCGGCGCGCTGATCGCGGGCACCAACTCACAGGCCCGACTGATCTTCAACGCCGGACGCGAGGGGCTGCTGCCGAGCTTCATCGGCAAGGTGCACGCGAAGAAGCGCACCCCGGTCAACTCACTGCTGTTCTTCCTCGCGGGCACGCTGTTGATCATCGGGGTCTGGGGTCTCGGCCACCTGCTCGGTGGTCACGGGGCGTCGGCGGGCATGAGCGCCGGCAACCTCTTCTATGAGTCCTCGACCTTCGGCACGATCCTGATTTTGTTGGTCTACGGGCTCAGCAACCTGGCGCTGCCCTTCTACTACAAGAAGCACCACCCGGACCTCTTCAACGGCTTCCGCCACGGGGTGCTGCCAGTTCTCGGTCTCGTCACGATTATTGTGCCGCTGTACTACCTGTCCAAGCCGGGTCAGCCGACGCCGTACAACTGGTATCCGTACATGGCGCTTGTCGCGGTGGTGCTCGCGGTCATCTACGCGGCGGTCCTCGTCAAGCGCGACCCCAGCATCGGAGAGCGCATCGGTTCGATCGTCGCCGACGAATAGTCCTACGACGTTTCAGCCCGCGGCCGGATCCACCAGGATCCGGCCGCGGGTTTTTCCGTCTCTGATCGCGTCGATCGCGTGGGCGAGGTGCGTGAGGTTGACGACGGAGTCAACGAGTGGCTCGAGGGTGGCACTCGAGAGGGTTTCAGCGAGGGCGTTCCAGACCCGTTCGCGCGTGGCGGCGCGCGCTTCGACCACGTCGATGCCGAGCAGGGCGACGCCACGGGTGATGAAGGGGTACACCGTCGTCGTGAGGTCGGCGCTGGCTACGAGCCCACTGGCCGCGACGGCGCCGCCGTAGCGCAGGCAGCGCAACACCTGGTTGAGCGTCTCGCCGCCGACGCAGTCGACGGCGCCGCTCCACAGTTCGGAGCCGAGCACGCGATCGAGCCGGTCGCCGACCTCGTCGCGGCGGATTACTCGCGCCGCGCCGCGCTCGAGCAACCAGTCCGTCTGATGGTCAGAGCCGGTCGAGGCGACAACCCGGTAGCCGCGCTGGGCGAGGAGGGTGACGGCGACGGAACCCACGCCACCGGTCGAACCGGTGACCAGGACCTCACCGTCGTGGTCCAGTCCGTGATCCTCGAGCGCGAGGACGCTCGCCATCGCCGAGACCCCCGCCGTGCCGATGATCATCGCGTCTCGTGTCGAGAGCGCATCGGGTAGGGGAGAGATGAAGCGTTGCGGGGCGTAGATGAACTCGGCGAAGCCGCCGTCGCGAGCGACGCCGAGGTCGCCACCGTGCACCGCGACGCGGGTACCCACCGCCAGGTCGGGCACGTTCGAGGACTCGATCACCCCCGCGGCGTCCACGCCACCGACGAGTGAGTTCACGCGGCGAACGCGGCTGCGCGGGCTCGCGACCATCGCGTCTTTGTAGTTCACGCCGCTGAACTCGACGCGAACGAGCACGTCGTCGGGATCGCGGGGGGTCGGTTCGACGGACTGCGCGACGAGCGCGAGCACGCCGTCCGATTCGGTGATGGTGAATGCCTGCACGACACCAGGCTAGGCCGAACCCGCCTACGATGACCCCGTGACGACGGTGAGGCTCAACGGACATCCCACGTGGGTGAACGTCGGGCGAACCCGCGGCGAGGACGTCGTGTTGCTGCACGGCGGACTGAGCAGCAGCGCGAGCCTGCGCCGGAGCGTGGGCCGTCGGCTCAGCGCCGCGTACCGCGTGTCCAGCTTTGATCGACGCGGCCACGGCCGCACGGCCGACACCGAGGAGCCCTTCCACTACGACTCGATGGCCGAAGAGACCGTGGCCTTCCTCGAGTGGCTGGGTCGACCAGCTCACCTCATCGGTCACAGTGACGGGGCCA
>JAKAZI010000049.1 GCA_021809495.1 Actinomycetes bacterium
TCATGGCGAACTTGGCGACGAAGTGCACCAAGGCCAGCTGGCCGATGATCGCGACGTTGGTGCGCTCCATCTTCGACCAGCCCGATCGCGACAGCACCTGGGCCAAACTGGCCGAGGTCACCACCCGACTCACCCAGGCGGGGTTCTGTGATCAGGCGACCTACCTGCTTGACGCGGCCGACGACATCTTGGCCTTCAGTGCCTTCCCGTTCGAGCACTGGAAGAAGATCAGGTCCAACAATCCCCAGGAACGTCTCAACAAGGAGGTCCGTCGTCGCACCGACGTGGTGGGGATCTTCCCCAACCGCCAGGCGGTCATCCGTCTCGTGGGCGCACTGCTCGCCGAGCAGAACGACGAGTGGGCCGTCTCGAGGCGTTACGTGACCATCGAATCACTCAGTCAACCCGCCATCATCGAACTATCGCTTGAGGATCCGAGACCAGCAATCGACGTCACACACGTCAAGGAGGTTGCCATCGATCTCACCGCGGCATAGAGTTCACGACGAAGAGATTGGCGCGGAGAACGTCGACGCCCACGAACTCTTACACCACTTGTTGGGACTTAACCTCCGCGTGTGAGACGTCGGTCACGCCGCGCGCGAGCGCGGCTTTGATCCTGGTGTAGGTCTCAACGTCGATCCCGCACGTCCGACAGGTTTCGAGGTGCCGTTCAACCCTGAGTTTCGTAGCGCCGTCGACCTCACCGTCGAGGTAGCGCTGCAAACGCTTGGCGACCACGTGACACGTGTACGTGTCGAGCAACGCGTGTCCAAAGGAACGCTTCATGTCCTGGCGGCCTTTCGCGGTGCGAGACCGCGCTCGATCAGGTGCTGCTTGATGCGTCGACGGCCACGGTGCAGACGACTCATGACCGTGCCGATCGGCACGTCGAGCACGGCCGCCGCGTCGGCGTAGGTGAGGCCGTCGAGGTCAACGAGCGCGACGACCCCGCGGAACGGCGCGGGCAACTCGTCGGCGGCGTGCCGGACGGCTTCGTCAAACTCCGAGCGTTCGGCGAGCACGGCGGGATCGCTTGGTGTTCGCTCGAGCAGCAGTTCGGGCTCGTCGAGGGAGTCGGCTACCGGGGTGCGACGCGCTCGGTTGATGTTGGCGTTACGCATGATGGTCAAGAGCCACGCGCGGGCGTGCTCGCCGTCGAAACCGCGGATCGAGCGAAAGGCGCGCAGCATCGTCTCTTGAACCAGGTCCTCGGCGTCGGACCTCGAGGAAGTCATCGTGCGCGCAACCCGTAAGAGGACCCCAATCTCGGGCGTGACGTAACGATTGAACATCTGTGCGTCCGACTCCGGGGCAACTGACTCTGCGTTCATCGCCGTCTCCTGCGGAGCGGCGTCACGTCCGCTTATTCCGTTGGTGTCACGAGCGACGTGATCGAACCGACGATCTCTTCGTCACTCGCTCCGGGTCCGAAGATCGCCGCGACACCCGCTGCCTTGAGCTCGGCGACGTCGTTATTGGGTACGATCCCGCCCACGACGACGGGTATCGACGAGTCACGCTGACGAAGTGCCTCCACCACGAGTGGTGCGAGGGTCATGTGCGCGCCCGAGAGCATGGAGAGACCCACGACGTCGACGTCCTCTTGGATCGCGGCGACCGCCACACTCTCGGGGGTCTGGAAGAGCCCGGTGTAGACAACTTCCATCCCGGCGTCGCGCAGGATTCGCGCCACCACCTTGATCCCCCGGTCGTGGCCGTCGAGGCCGACCTTGGCGACCAGTACCCGAACGGTCATAGAACCGGCACCTCCACGTAGCGGCCGAACACGCCGGCCAGCGAGGACATCATCTCACCGACCGTGACCTCGGCGCGGGCCGCGTCGATCAAGGCGGGCATGAGGTTCACCTCGGCCACGGCAGCGTCGGTCGCCAGTCGTTCGCGCGCCCGGCGCACGGCGTCGTCGTCACGTCGCTGTCGAACCGTGGCCAGTCGCGACATCTGCTTGCGTTCGTCCTCGTTGGTGATGCGCAGCAGCTCAAGGTCTTCGGCCTCGTTGCCGTCGAGGAAGTCGTTGACGCCGACGATGATTCGCTCACCACGGTTGAACGCTCGTTCGAGTTGGTAGGCGGACTCGGCGATGTGGCGTTGGAACCAGTTCTGTTCGATGCCGCGAATGCAACCCTCGAGCATCGAGCCGTCGCCCATGTCCATCAACTCCGCGAAGAGGGACTCGGCTTGGCGCTCCATCTCGTCGGTCAACGACTCCACGTACCACGAGCCCCCAAGCGGGTCGGCGACGTTGGCGACGTTGGTCTCGTGGGCGATGATCTGCTGGGTGCGCAGCGCGAGACGGGCCGCCTTCTCCGACGGCAGGGCTAGCGCCTCGTCCATCGAGTTGGTGTGGAGTGACTGGGTGCCGCCGAGCACCCCGGCCAGCGCCTCGATCGCGGTGCGCGCGAGGTTGTTCTCGGGTTGCTGCGCGGTGAGCGAAACCCCGGCGGTTTGGGTGTGGAAGCGCAACTGCCAACTGCGCTCGTCGGTCGCACCGTAGTGATTGCGCAACCAGGTGGCCCAGATCCGTCGCGCGGCGCGATACTTGGCGATCTCCTCGAAGAAGTCGATGTGGGCGTTGAAGAAGAAGGAAAGGCGCGGCGCGACCTGGTCGACGCCGAGTCCGGCCTCGCGGGCCAGTTCGAGGTACGCGAAGCCGTTAGCCAACGTGAAAGCGAGTTCCTCGGCGGCGGTCGAGCCGGCTTCGCGGATGTGGTAGCCCGACACCGAGACGGAGTTCCACTTGGGCATCTCGGCGGCGGTGAAGGCGATGGTGTCGCGCACGAGCCGCATCGACTGGCGCGGCGGGAAGACGAACTCCTTTTGCGCCTGGTACTCCTTGAGGATGTCGTTCTGCAGCGTGCCGCCGAGACGCGCGCGCGCGACGCCGACCTCCTCGGCCTGGGCGACGAAGAGGGCCAACATGATGGCCGCGGGCGAATTGATGGTCATCGAGGTGGTGATCGAAGACAGGTCGATGTCACGAAAGAGGTCGCGCACGTCGTCGATCGAGTCGATGGCGACTCCGCAGCGACCGACCTCGCCGAGGGACATCGGGTCATCCGAGTCGAGTCCGAGCAGCGTCGGCATGTCGAACGCCGTCGACAAGCCGGTGCCACCGGCGGCGATGATCTCGCGGAATCGTCGATTGGTGTCGACCGCGGTCCCGAACCCCGCGAACATGCGCATCGTCCAGAGGCGGGACCGGTACATCGAAGCGTGGATGCCGCGGGTGTAGGGGTAGACGCCGGGGTACTCGCCGTCGGGGGTTCCGTACACGGGGTCGACCTCGATCCCCGACATCGTCGCGAAACTCGGTCGGCGCAACTTGGCGGCGTCGTAGTCTCGGCGCCACCGGTCGTAGGCACGCTCTGCTTCCACGAGGCCTCCTTTGGCTCTAGGTCGTACACCGATGTTAGGGCGCCGTCACGGCGCCGGTGATTAGCGAGGGTCGGCGATCTGCAGTGCTAGCAAGGGAGCCGAGGCCTTGTTGATGCACTCGCGGTACTCGGCCGCGGGCTGGCTGTGCGCGACGATCCCCCCGCCGGCGCTGACCGTGGCCGTGGTGCCGCGCAGGTACACGGTGCGAATGGTGATGGCGAAGTCGGCGTTCCCGCTGAGCGCGAAGTAGCCGACGGCGCCGCCGTAGATCCCACGGCGCACGGGCTCGAGTTCGTCGATGATCTCCATTGCGCGCACCTTGGGCGCGCCCGACAGCGTGCCGGCGGGAAAGAGGGCGTCAAAGGCGTCAAAGGCGTCGAGCCCGTCTCGGAGCTGACCGCTCACCTGCGAGACCAGGTGCATCAGGTGCGAGAAGCGTTCGACGTGGGCCAGCCGTTCGACGCGGACCGTACCGGGTTCCGCCACCCGTCCGACGTCATTTCGACCGAGATCCACGAGCATCACGTGTTCGGCGAGCTCCTTCTCGTCGGCCATGATCTCGGCTTCCAGGGCGACGTCTTCGTCCTCGGTCGCACCGCGCGGTCGGGTGCCGGCGATGGGGCGGGTGCTCACGGTCCCGTCGTGCACCCGCACGAGCATCTCGGGCGAGGCCCCGACGATGTGGGCGTCGGCGGTGTCGAGCAGATACATGTACGGCGACGGGTTCAGCGCGCGAAGCACCCGATAGAGGGTCAGTGGGTCAACCGTGGTGTCGCGGGTGAACTGCTGGCTTACTACGACCTGAAAGACATCCCCGCTGACGATGTGCTCCTGGGCCCGACGCACGATCGCCTCGTAGGACGGCTGGTCGAAGTTCGAAAGCGCCGCGGCGATCTGGCGGATATCGACGTCGTCTTTGGCGTTGGGAGCGGTCGCCACGAGTCGCTCGACGTCGATGTCGCGTTCGGGGCCGGGACCGAGCAGTGTCGCCTCCAGCTCGTCGAGGTACCGGCGCGCGTCGCGGTAGGCCCGGACCGGATCGTCGCCTGGCTCGAGGACGACGTTGATCACCGCCGTCGTTGAGTACCGGAGGTGGTCGATGACGAGGACCGCCGACGGGAACGAGAAATCGACGTCGGGCCACTGGGGATCATCGCCGCGGGGCAGTCGCTCAAGACGTCGGACGTAGTCGTAGGTGATGAATCCGACCGCGCCACCGAAGAAGTCCGGTAGGTCGTTCGGGCGGTAGGTCTGGTAGCGCTGGAGTATGGCGCGCACGGTCTCGAGGGGTCCGCGCGGGTCAGGTTCGACCGCGAGTCCCGTAACGACCGTGCGCGCGCCGTCGACGTGGACACGCCACCGTCGGTCGAGTCCGATGAACGAGTAGCGGCCGGTGGTCTCGCCGACTGCGGCGCTCTCGAGCAAGAAGACGGCTCGTCCCGAACCGAAGCGTTGATACAGCGACACCGGTGTGTCGCGGTCGAGTTGCAACGTCACGGCCAGGGGGATGACGTTGAAACCGCGCTGGTGCAGTTCGAGGAAGGCGACTTCCCCCATCGTCGTCGTCACTGTGGGCGCCTCACGGCACCGTAGGATAGTCCCATGTCGTCGGGTCCTTCGATACTGGTCATCGACAACTACGACTCATTCGTCTACAACCTCTATCAGTACCTCGCCGAACTGGGTGCGTCGCTGCGCGTCGTACGCAACGACGAGGTCACCGACGACGACCTCGCCGACGAGTCCCTCGACGGCGTCCTTATCTCGCCCGGGCCGGGTCATCCTCGCGACGCCGGTCGCTGCACCGCGGTCATCGAGTCGTGCGCGGCGCTCGAGCGGCCCATGCTCGGCGTCTGTCTCGGTCATCAGGCCCTCGGTGACACCTTCGGCGCCTCGATCGTTGCGGCACCGACGATCGTGCACGGTCAGGCGAGCCTGGTCGAACACGAGGGGCGGGGGGTCTTTGCCGGGATGCCCGAACCGTTCGCGGCGGGACGGTACCACTCCCTCGTCGTCGACCCCGCGACGCTGCCGCGCGAGTTCGAGGTCACCGCGAGGGCTGACGGCGTCGTGATGGGGATTCGTCACCGCGAGCTTCCCCTCGAGGGCGTTCAGTTCCACCCGGAGTCGGTGCTCACCGAAGACGGCTACAGCCTCCTCGCCAATTGGCTCGAGGTCTGTGGATCGAGTGACGCGCGCGAGCGGGCGCAATCGCTCAACGCGCGCAGCAGCGACGTACGCCGGTCGTTGCCCGACCTGGCGAGACTCACGTAATCGGCCGACCAACCCCGAGTCGCGTTTCCACGGCATCGTCGCCGACACGCTCGACGCGGTAGGCGGCCGGTCCGGTGTCGGGATCGACCGGCTGGTCGGCGGCGACGCTCACGACCTCGGTGCCGTGGTACCAGAGTCCGACGTGGTCATCCGTGGCGAACGCCACTGGCGCGAGAGACCCGTTCGCCACCAGTTCGTGCAGGAGCGGTCGGCGTTGGGGCTCGGAATCGTAGTGGACGCCGTTGGCGTACGGGACGAGGGCGAGTCCGTCGTCGATCGGGCGTAACGTCTGGCCAAACGAGTCCGTCGGTCCTCCGACGTGCCAGCAGAGACTGCCCGCCGACACCCCGGCGAGAATGACGCCCGCTTCCCACGCGATCGCATGGCGTCGTCGACCCCGTGGAGGCGCCATAGGGCGAGCAGGTTGGCGACGGAACCCCCGCCGACCCATACGAGGTCGCTATCTAGGAGTCGCTCGTCGGGCGCCGCGGAGGGCTGGGGGAAAAGCCGTAGCTGGGTGACGTCGCACCCGACGGCGTTGAAGGACTCGTAAAGCATGGCGTAGTGGGCGTCCGAGTCGCCGCTGGCGGTCAAGACCAGGCAGACGCGAGGCCGCAGCGCTCCGGTCGCGGCGAGGGCGTCGAGCAACATCGCGCCGGGGCGCACCGATTGCTGGACTGGCCCGGGGATGAATCCACCGGACGTGGCGAGGATGCGTCGAATCGTCATGCTTCGGTTCTAATCGACGAACGAGGTGCCAGTGGTGGTTGCGTAGGATGCCTGGAGCGGGACCACTAGACCTCGAGGAGGATCATGACGGGCGTGGCGAGCATTGATGAGCGCATCGATCACCTACTGAGTGAGTTCCCACCGGCCACGACCGACGTCGTCACCTTCCTCGGTGCTCAGTTCGACCTCGGCCTCGCGTGGGCGCACTTCCCCGAGGGTGACGGCGGCGTTGGTGGTACCCCGGCCGACCAACTGCACGTCCTGCAGCGCCTGGCCCGCGCCGGGGCGCCGTCGGCCGCGATGCGCAACGTCATCGGCTACGGCATGGTCGCCCCGACCCTGGTCGTGCACGGCACCGACGAGCAGCGACGGCGCTACCTGCGTCCGCTATTCACCGGTGAGGAGATCTGGTGCCAGTTGTTCTCCGAGCCCGGCGCCGGGAGCGACGTCGCGGCGTTGTCGACCCGCGCGGTTCGTGACGGCGACGAGTGGCGCCTCGATGGGCAAAAGGTCTGGACGACGCTCGCGCACATTTCCGCCTTTGGGTTGCTGATCGCGCGCACGGATCCTGACGTCGTCAAGCACCGCGGGATGACCGCCTTCCTCGTCGACATGCGCGCGCCCGGCGTCGACGTGCGGCCGCTCTACCAGATCACCGGTGAGGCGGAGTTCAACGAGTGCTTCTTTAACGACGCGCGCGTCGGCGACGATCAACGCTTGGGTGACGTGGGTGATGGCTGGCGAGTTGCGTTGACGACGCTGATGAACGAGCGGGTGTCGATCGGCGGCACGGTGCCGTCGCGCGGATCGGGTCTCATCGGTGAGGCGGTGTCGATCTGGCGCGAACGCTGGTCGACGCGTTCTGACGCTCACGCACTGGCCATGCGTAACGCGTTGTTGGCGTCGTGGGTGCGCAATGAAGTGGCGCGGCTCACCAACTGGCGCGCGAGCGACCTGCGTCGCGCGGGCACCCCCGGTCCCGAGGGCTCGGCGGCGAAACTCGTATTCGCCGAGGAGAATCAGCGCACGAGCACGCTCTGCGTTGACCTGCTCGGCGCCGACGGCATGCTCTACGGTTCGAACTTTCCGTTGGTGCGTCCTACGGAGTCGGCCTTTAACAGTGCCGACCCGCGAAAGGCGTTCCTGCGAATGCGCGCGAACTCGATCGAGGGTGGCACCAGCGAGGTCATGCGCAACATCATCGGTGAACGGGTGCTCGGGCTGCCGGGCGAACCCCGGGTCGACAAGGACGTGGCCTGGAAGGACGTCGCGCGCAGTTAGCCGCGCGCGCTGAGCTGTTCGGCGAAGAATTGATAGGTCCGCGCGGTGGCGTCGCGGGCCGCGGACTCGTTGAACACCCCCGGGCGGGCGTCACAGTTAAAGCCGTGCTCCGCGTCGGCGTAGCGCACGATCTCGGCGCCGTAGGGCGAGGAACTCGTGGCGGCGCGCAGCGCCTCGACCTGGTCGACCGGGATTCCCTTGTCGAGGTCGCCGTAGAAGCCCATCCACGAGCAGCGCAACGAACTCGCGAGTTCGAGCAAGGGCGGCAAGCCGAAGCGACCGGTCTCTACCCCTCCGCCGTAGAAGGTGGCGGCGGCGCCGGCTACCCCCAGCGTGGCGGCGTAGAACGTCACCGACCCGCCCATGCAGTAGCCGACGACACCGGTCGAGGCACTTTCGTAGCCCGCATCCACGAGGAATCGACTCGCCGCGAGGAGGTCGTCGGTCAATCCATCACGGGTCAGCGCTCCCACGGCGGCCATGGCGTCGGGAAACTGGTCGTAGGGGATCTCCGGGGAACCAATTCGGTGGAACAGTTCCGGCGCGACGGTGTAGAAACCTTCATCGGCGAATCGTTGGGCCACCGAGCGGATGTGGTCGTTGACCCCGAAGGCCTCTTGAATCACGATGAGCGCACGCGGCGCCGTTGGCTCGCCGGCGACGACGATCGGCGTGCCCGACGACAGTATGTGACGACTACTCATGAGAAGTCTGGTCCTTTCGTACGACTGCGCTTGAGTTCGTAGAATCCCGGCGTCGCGGCGACGGCGAGGACGCCGTCATAGAGTCGCCCGGCGGCTTCGCCCCGGGGCGCCGGTGTGACGACGGGGCCGAAGAACGCAACGTCACCGACGTGGATAACCGGCGTCCCGACGTCATCACCCACGGGGGCCATCCCGCGGGTGTGGCTCGCGCGCAGCAGGTCGTCGTACGTGGCGACCGAGCCCGCTTCAGCGAGGTCCGGCTCAAGGCCGACCTCGGCCAGTGATTCGGCGATCACCGCGGCGTCGAGGGTCCGACCGTCGACGTGGTGGCGACGACCCAGGGCGCTGTACAGAGGTTCGACGACGTCGTTGCCGTGAGAAGCCTCGGCGGCGACGAGAATCCTTACTGGGGCCCACGCGCGCGCGAGCAGTTCCCGGTACTCGTCACTCACATCGCGGTGCTCGTTGAGTACCGCGAGACTCCTGACGTGGAATCGCACGTCGAGGTCGCGCACGGTCGCGGCCTCCAGCAGCCACCTCGAGGTCATCCACGCCCAGGGACACACGGGGTCGACCCAGAGGTCTACCGGCTGGGTCACGGGCGAGCACTCGCGAGGACGTACGCTTCCAGTAGCGACGAGACGACGTTGGTCACCCGTACGGCACACGGCAGGTCCAGCATCTCGTCGATACCGTGGGCGTTCGAGTCGGGTCCGAGCACGCCGGTGGCGACGAACTGGACACCCGGGTAGCGGCGGCCGAGGGAGGCGAGGAAGGGGATCGATCCGCCTTCGCCCGTGAATCCAGCGCCGCGCCCGAAGAAGTCGATCGACGCCCGCTCGATGGCGTCGGCCAACCACGGTTCGAGCTCTGGCGCTACCCAGCCTTGGGCCGTGTTGGTTTCGCGTAGTGCGATGCGCGCGCCCTCTGGGGGGTCGCTCAGCAGCGCCCGTTCGATGGCGCCGTAGACCTCGAGCGGATCGACGGTTGGCGGGAGCCTCACGGAGAGCACCGCGCTCGTATACGGCCGCACGACGTTGCCGGC
>JAKAZI010000050.1 GCA_021809495.1 Actinomycetes bacterium
GTCGCGGCTCGACGATCGCCATCCAGGCGCCGTCGGGGGCGGGCGGACTGAGTCTGGCCCTGAGCCTGCTCGCCGGGGCGAGTGCGCGCGGCCACTGGGCGGCGGTGGTGGGCGTCGACGATCCCGGCGTGCTCGCCATGGCCGACCTCGGGGTCGACCTGCGCCGCGTGCTCTTCGTGCCGCGCCCCCGGGGGGCGTGGGCCGAGTCGGTCGCTGACCTGCTCGACGGCGTGGACCTGGTGGTCGTGCGGCCCCCGTCGCGAGCGGCCAGGGGCAGCGCGCGGGTGTTGATGGACCGGGTGCGCGAACGCGGCGCGGTGCTGCTCGTGGTGAGTGAGTCCGCGGCGACGTGGCCCCTGCCGGTCGACCTCTCCTTTAGCGTCACCCACGCGCAGTGGTCGGCGTCGTCTCGCCTCGAGGACCGCACGCTGCGCGTGCGCATCGAGGGCCGCGCCGGTGTGCGTAGCGCCGAACACGTCGTCGTGCTACCCGATCGCCGGGGCCGGGCGGCGGGTGTCTGAATGGAACGACTCGTCGGGGTCTGGGTGCAGTCGCTGCGCGTTGAGGCGCTCGACGGCTCCACGTTGCGCGAGTCGCTCGCGCTCTTGGACGCGCTCGGGGTGGTCTGTCCCTTCACCGAGCTCATCCGCCTCGGCTTCTACGTGCTGCCGTCACGGGGCCCCAGTCGGTTCTTCGGTGGCGAGGCGCGGGTGCTCGAGACGGTGGCGACCGTGGTGCGTGACGTGCTCGGCCGTGAGGCGTCGCTCGGCGTGGCCGACGGTCTCGTCTGGTGCGAGCTCGCGGCGCGCGAGGGCGTGGTGATCGAACCGGGGGCGAGCGACGAGTACCGACGCTCCCGGCCCCTCGCGGTGCTCGGCCGCCGCGACCTCGCTACGACCGGCCGTCGACTCGGACTGACGACGGTGGGGGACTTCGCCGACCTCGAGCGCGCACGGGTGAACGAGCGCTTCAGCGCGTCGGTGCTGACGCTGCACCGGGTCGCGCGCGGTGAACTCGACGAGTTGCCCGGTCAGCGCGACCTACGTCTCGGCGCGCGGCTCGGGCGCCTGCGCGGGGTCGATCGGCCCGACGAGCAGCGGGGGTTCTTCGGCCAGCGCGGGGCGGCCGACGAGCGGGCGCACGCCGCCGCGTTGCGTCTGCGTCAACGACTCGGGGCCGACGGCGTGGCCGTGGCCGCGCTGCGTGGTGGCCGTCTGCCGCAGGACCGCGCGACGCTCGTGCCCTGGGGGTCGCCGACGGCGGTGTCCGAGGACGACGCGCCGTGGCCCGGTCAACTGCGAGCGCCGTCGCCCGCGACGGTGTTCGTCCACCGGGTGGCGATCGAACTGCTCGGCGCGGCGAACGGCCCCGTTCGGGTGGACGCGCGCGGGGCGCTCAACACGCCACCGACCACGTTCAGCTTCGCCTCGGGCGGCGCGCGCGGCGTGACCTGGTACGCGGGTCCCTGGCCCCTCGTCGAGCGATGGTGGTCGGTGGGCCGGCGCCGGGCGCACCTCCAGGTGCTGCTCGAGACCGGCGAGGCCCTGTTACTCGTCATCGAGTCGGGCCGGTGGTCGCTCGCGGGGGTCTACGACTGATGGCCGGGTACGGCGAACTGCACGCCCACTCGGGGTTCAGCTTCCTCGACGGGGCGAGTGACCCCGAGGAACTCGTCGCCGAGGCGGCGCGACTGGGCCTCACGGGACTCGCGCTCACCGACCACCACGGGCTCTACGGGGTGGTCCGCTTCGCCGAGGCCGCTCGCGCCCTCGGCGTCGCCACCGTCTTTGGCGCCGAGCTGACCATCGACGCCGACGATGACCGGGTGGGCGTGGCGGACCCCTCCGGTGAGCACCTCGTCGTGCTCGCTCGCTCGCCGGAGGGGTACCGGGCCCTCTCGACGCTGCTCGCCGAGGCGCACCTGCGCCGCGGCGAGAAGGGCGCGCCGCGCTTCACCCTCGCCGAGGTCGCCGCGGCGCGCCGGGACTGGGTGGTGTTGAGCGGGTGCCGCAAGGGGCCGCTAACCCGCGCCCTCGTCGAGGCCGGCCCGCGCGCGAGCGAGCGGGCTCTCGAGCGGCTGGTCGACGCCTTCGGCCGTGACGACGTGGTGGTCGAACTGTGGGACCACGGCGCGCCCGACGACGTCGCGCGCAACGACGTCCTCGCCGAGCTGGCCGTGCGTCGTGGACTCGCGGTGGTGGCGACGAACAACGTGCACTACGCCACGCCCGACGCCTTCGCCCGGGCGAACGTCCTTTCGGCGATTCGGGCGCGGCGCAGCCTCGAGGCGATGCAGGGCTGGCTCGAGGCCGCGCCCCTCGCGCACCTGCGCAGCGACGCCGAGCAGCGACGTCGGTTCGCCCGGTGGCCCGGGGTCGTCGACCTCGCCGGGGAGCTCAGCGCGCAGCTCGCCTTCGACCTGCGCCTGGTGGCGCCGAACCTCCCGCCGTTCGCGACGCCACCGGGGATGGACGAGCAGACCTACCTCGAAGAGCTCGTCGAAGATGGCGCGGCCCGTCGCTACGGCGCGCGCGGCGCCGAGCGGGTGCCCGGGGCGTGGCGCCAGATCGATCACGAGCTCGCCGTGATCCGTCAACTCGGCTTCGCTGGGTACTTCCTCACCGTGTGGGACATCACCGAGTTCTGTCGGCGCGAGAACATCTACTGCCAGGGCCGCGGCTCGGCCGCCAACTCGGCCGTGTGCTACTCGCTCGGGATCACCAACGCCGACGCCGTGAGGTTGAACCTCTTCTTCGAGCGGTTCCTCTCGCCGGCGCGCGACGGCCCCCCCGACATCGACGTCGACATCGAGTCGGGGCGGCGCGAGGAGGTCATCCAGTACGTCTACGCCCGCTACGGGCGCCGCCACGCGGCCCAGGTCGCCGCGGTCATCACGTACCGGCCGCGTTCGGCGCTGCGCGACGTCGCGCGCGCGTTCGGCTACTGCGAGGACGAGGTGAACGCGATCCGAGACCGGGTCGACCGTCACACGATGACCCCCCTCGGTCCGGACGTGCCAGAACTCGTCACGACCATGGCCGCGCAGCTGCTCGAACGACCCCGTCACCTCGGGATCCACTCGGCGGGCATGGTGCTCTGCGACCGACCGGTGATCGAGGTCTGCCCGGTCGAGTGGGGCCGCACGCCCGGACGCAGCGTGCTGCAGTGGGACAAGGACGACTGCGCGGCCATTGGTCTGGTGAAGTTCGACCTGTTGGGGCTCGGCATGCTCGACGCGCTGCACCGCGCCGTCGACCAGGTCCAGGCCTTCCACGGGGTGACGCTCGACCTCGGGTCCCTACCCCAGGAGTCGGCGGTCTACGACCTGCTCTGCGAGGCCGACACCGTGGGGGTCTTCCAGGTCGAATCGCGCGCGCAGATGGCGACCCTGCCGCGCGTGCGGCCGCGGTGCTTCTACGACCTCGTGATCGAGGTCGCCCTGATCCGTCCCGGCCCTATCCAGGGCCGCGCCGTGAACCCCTACATCCGTCGCCGCCGCGGCGAGGAGCCGGTCACCTACCTGCACCCGCGGCTCGAGCCGATCCTGCGACGGACCCTCGGGGTGCCGTTGTTCCAGGAGCAGTTGATGGAGATGGCGGTCGCGGTCGCGGGCTTCTCACCGGCCGAGGCCGACGAGTTGCGCCAGGCGATGGCGGCGAAGCGTTCGGCGGCGCGCATGCTCAAACTGAAGAGCCGCTTCTACGCCGGCATGGCCGTCAACGGCATCGGCGGCGCCGCGGCCGACGAGCTCTTCGACGCGCTGTCGGCCTTCGCCAACTTCGGGTTCCCCGAGTCCCACTCGGTCTCCTTCGCCCACCTCGTCTACTGCTCGGCCTGGATCAAGCACCACTACCCGGCGGCGTTCCTCGCTTCGCTCCTGAACGCCCAGCCCCTCGGTTTCTGGTCGCCCCAGAGCCTGGTGGCCGACGCCCGCCGTCACGGGGTTAGGGTGCACCGCCCCGACGTGAACGCGTCGGGGGTCGGCGCGACCCTCGAGGGCCCGACCGGGGAATCCGCGGTGCGACTCGGCCTCGGTGCCGTGCGCGGGGTCGACGACGCACTCGCCGCGCGCATCGTCGCCGGGGCTCCCTGGTCGGACCCCGAGGACCTCGTGCGCCGCGCCGGGTGCTCGCAGTCGAACCTCGAATCACTCGCCGCCGCCGGCGCCCTCGACGCCTTCGGGCCGTCACGGCGGGCCCTGGCCTGGTCGGCCGGCGCGGCGGCCCAGTCGTCGCCCGACCGGCTCGCCGGGGTCGTCACGGGACTCGTCGCGCCGCCGCTCGCGGCCCCGAGCGCGATGGAGCGCGTCCAAGACGACATCTGGGCGCTCGGTCTGACCCCCGAGGCGACGGCGATGGAACTGATCCGTCCGACCCTGCGCGCCAGCGGCGTGGTGACGGCGGCCTCACTGCTCGGTGCCGAGCAGACGCGCGTGGCGGTGGCCGGGGTGGTCACGCACCGCCAGCACCCCGAGACGGCCAACGGCGCCGTGTTTCTCAACCTCGAGGACGAGACCGGTCACGTGAACGTGATCTTCTCCAAGGGCGCGTGGGCGCGCTGGTCCGCGGTCGCCGGGCGCGCCGGCGCGCTCGTGGTGCGCGGCTCGCTCCAACGCGGTCAGGGGACCCTCGCGCTCAGCGCCGAGTCAGTCGAACCGCTGGCCCTCGCCGCGACGCGCTCGCGCGACTGGCACTGATCAAACGCCGAAGGCGAACTCGGGGCGTTCACCGAGCTCGACCTGGAGCCGGACGTCCATCTGCACGAGCGGCAGGTCGTCGGCGTGCGTGACCCCCACGCACCGCGATGACGTGAGCAGCACGTCAAAGCGCAGCGGGTGATGGTGCAGGATCGAGCCGACGAAGACCGGCAGCAACGCCTCGGGGTTCTCGCTGAAGTCGTGCCCCGTGACCGCGGCCTCGAGCAACGGCCAGATCGCTGGCTGGAAGCCCCACAGGTTCATCGAGACCGTCGTCTCGGGGTCGAGGAAGACCGGTGAGAGGCCGTCGTCGGCGACGAAGCCGTCGGGCGAGTCGTGGACGTGGCGGCGCTCGACGATGTCGGTGAGGTGTCCGTTGACGACGTTGCAGACGCCCCGCGAGACCGGCAGGTCGCCCACCAGGGCGCGGTCCAGGCGAAAGCCGACCAGACAGCTGGTGCTCCTGGTCCTCAGGTGCTCGCCGAGCAACGAGAAGGCGTCACGGCCGTAGAGGTCGTCGGCGTTGGCGATGGCGAAGGGGACGGTCGGGTCGAGGTGGGCCAGCGCCGCGAGGGTCGCGGGGACCGTGCCGCGGGGCTCAGCCTGCAGCGCGAAGTCGACCGACCACCCCCGGGGCCAGGTCGCGTTGACGTGGCGGCGGATCTCGGGTCCCGTCTCGGGGTTGATCACGAGCACGAAGTGGGAGAATCCGGCGGCGACGGCGTCGGACGCGATGAGGTCGATGACCCCCTCACCGTGGACACCGATGGGGGCGAGTTGCTTGAGTCCCCCGTAGCGACGGGCCCGACCGGCGGCCAGGATGACGAGCGACGGGCCCGTCACGACCAACGGACCACCGCGCTCGCCCACGTCATGCCGGCGCCGAAGCCCGTCAGGAGGGCGTACTCGCCGGCCTTGACCCGCCCGTTGGCGATGGCGTCGTCCATCGCGAGGGGGATCGAGGCGCTCGAGGTGTTGCCGTAGCGATCGAGCACGACGACGGCTCGCTCCATGTCGATGCCCAGGCGCTGGGTCGCGGCCTGGATGATGCGGATGTTCGCCTGGTGGGGTACGACGAGGGCGATGTCGTCGGCCTTCACGTCGGCGTCGGCCATGGCCTGCTCGGCCGATTCGACCACGACGCGCACGGCCCGGCGAAAGACCTCCTTGCCGTCCATCTGGAAGAACCCGTCGTGCTCGCAGGTGAGCAGGTCCGCCCAGTTCCCGTTCGCGCCCAGGCTGAACGAGAGCAGGTCGTTGCCGGTCGCGTCGTACTCGAGCACCGTCGCGCCGGCGCCGTCGGCGAGCAGGACCGCCATGTTGCGGTCGGACCAGTCGACCCAGCGCGAGAGGTGCTCAGCGCCGATGACCAGGATGCGGCGCTGGCCGGTCTCGAGCAGGCCGTAGGCGGTGCGCACGGCGTACATGAACCCGCTGCAGGCGGCGTTGACATCCATCGCCGGACAGGTGAGGCCCATCTCGGCGGCGATCAGGGTCGCGGTGGCGGGGGTGATGCGGTCCGGGGTGGTCGTGGCGAGCACCAGGAAGTCGATGTCGTCGACGCCGTAGCCCGAGGCGGCGAGCGCCCGCTGGCCCGCGATGACCCCGAGGGACTTCGCCGAGCCGCCGATGTGCCGCTCACGGATGCCGGTGCGCTCGGTGATCCACTCGTCCGAGGTGTCCAGGGTCTTGGAGAGTTCATCGTTCGTGACGACCCGGTCCGGAACGGCGGTACCCCACCCCTTGAATCGAACGCCCATGGAAAAGCCCTTTCGCCGACCGCTACCCACTCAGTGTAGGTCGGACCTAGTGGTTCGGCGGCGCCTTCAGGACCTGCAACGTGCAGCGCGCGACCGCGATCAGGCGCTCGCGCTCGTCGGTGAGCTCGATGCCCCAGACCTGGACGGTGCGGCCCTTGCGGATCGGCGTCGCGGTCGCGGTCAGGACGCCCGCGGACATCGAGCGCAGGTGCGAGCAGTTGAGCTCGGTGCCGACCACGATGTGATCGGGCGCCACGCTGATCGCGCCGCCGAAGGAGGCGGCACCCTCGGCGAGTAGCGCCGAGACCCCGCCGTGCAGGATTCCGTAGGGTTGGTGGACCTTGGGCCCGACCTCCACGCGCAGCACGACCCGGTCGGCGGATGCTTCGCCCACCTCAACGCCGAGCAGATCGTGCACGTTCGTACCCGAGGGCAGGCCTTCGAGGTTGTCCATTGGGTCATCATACGAGCGACGGTAGCCTCGCAACTATGACTCGAACCGTCGACCTGCGCAGCGATACCGTCACCCAGCCCACCGCGGCGATGCGCGAGGCGATGGCGACGGCGCCCGTTGGCGACGACGGCTACGGCGAGGACCCCACGGTCAACGCCCTCGAGTCGCGCGCCGCGGCCCTGCTCGGCAAGGCGGCGGCGGTCTTCGTGCCCTCGGGGGTGATGGCGAACCAGATGGCGATGCGGGTGCTCACCAGTCCCGGTGACGTGGTCGTCGCGGGTGCGAACCAGCACCTCGTGGACTTCGAGATGGGGGCCTCGGCGCGAAATGCCTCCATCCAGTTCGCCCCCGTGGACGACTCGACGGGTCGCCTCGACCTCGCCCGGGTGCTCGAGATTCTCGACGCCGAGGCCGATCACCGCGCCCACGTCGGGGCCGTCGCGATCGAGAACACCCACATGCCTTCGGGCGGCACGCCCTGGGCGCTCGACGACCTCGGGGCGCTCGCGAGCGCGGTCGATCGGCCGATCCACCTGGACGGCGCGCGGCTCTTCAACGCCGTGGTGGCGACCGGCACCTCGGCCGCCGCCTACGCCGCGGCGGCGACGACGGTGATGGTCTGTCTTTCCAAGGGACTCGCCGCGCCGGTCGGCTCGCTGCTCGCCGGACCCGAGGACCTGATGCGTCGGGCCCGGGTCGAGCGTAAGCGCCTGGGTGGCGCGATGCGCCAGGCGGGCGTGCTCGCCGCGGCCGGACTGGTCGCGCTCGACACGATGGTGGAGCGCCTCGCCGAGGACCACGTCCGGGCCCGTCGACTGGCCGACCTCGTGGCGGCGACGTTCCCCGCGTCGGGCTACGACCCCGCGTCGTGCCGCACGAACATCGTCGTCTTTTCGCACCCCGACGCGCGCGCGCTGGTGGGCGAGCTCGCCGAGCACGGTGTGCTCGCCGGCACCCTCGCCGCGACGCGCGTGCGGCTGGTGACCCACGTCGGGGTTGACGACGACGATCTCGAGCACGTGGCGGGGGTCCTTTCGGGTCTGGGACCTCGCTGACACCGAGATTTCACTCTCGACCAGCGGCTCGGGTGCGCCACCGGCGGTAGCCTGGACACGGTTGTTGTGCCCATGCCAGATATCTTCCACCTCTCAACGTTCCTGCACCGACCGATCTTTGATCGCGAGGGTGACCGGATTGGACGCGTCCAGGACTTGGTCGCGCGTCTCGGCGACGACGCCCACCCGCCGGTCGTTGGCGCGGTCATCCGCATCGAGGGCCGCGACCTCTTCGTGCCGATCCGAAAGATCGGCGGCCTCGAGCACGGTCGCGTGACCTTCGAGGGACGCCGGGTCGACCTGCGCCGCTTCGAACGTCGCCCCGGGGAGCTCCTGCTCGCCGAAGACCTGCTCGCACGCCACCTCATCAACCTGGTGCGCGGCCGATTGATCAGCGCCAACGAGATCGAACTGGCCAAGATCGACGGCGTCTGGGAGGTCGTCGGCGTGGACCCCGGGCGCCGCCCGCTGCTACGACGGATCCTCGGCCCCTCCATCGGCCAGCGCGTCAAGGCCGAGACGATCGTCGACTTCGCCTCGATCGAGCCCTTCGTCGGCCACGTGCCCACGGCGCGGCTGCGAATCCCGTATCGCAAACTCGCCAAACTGCACCCCGCCCAGATCGCCGACCTCGTCGAGCAGGCGAGTCACGAAGAAGGCGAGGAGATCATCGAGGCGGTGGGCCTGGACCGCGAGCTCGAGGCCGACGTCTTCGAAGAGCTCGACACCACCCACCAGCTCGAGTTCCTCGAGAGTCGCAGTGACGCCGACGCCGCCCGGCTGCTCGCGCGCATGGAGCCCGACAACGCGGCCGACCTCATCGGCGAGATCGACCAGGAACGGCGTCTCACGATCCTGGAGAACCTGCCGGCGGGTCAACAGGCCAAGGTGCGCAATCTCCTGTCCTACAACGCCGATACCGCGGGCGGCCTGATGAGTCCGGACTTCCTCTCGGTGCCGGTGACCGCCACCGTGGACCAAGCGCTCGAGGCCGTGCGCGAGTCGCGCCTGCCCGCCGCCTCGATGCACGCCGTCTTTGTCCTGGACGACGAGGGTCGAACGGTCGGGGTCACGTCGATCGCGGCGCTCGTTCGCGCGCGCGGCGCCGACCTCGCCCTCGCGGTGGCGCGAACCGACCTCACCTCCGCGTATCCGCAGTGGGACGTCCACCAGGTCGCGCGCACCATGAGTGACTTCAATCTCACCGTGCTGCCGGTCGTCGCGGAAGAGGACGAGCGCATGATCGGCGCGGTGACGGTCGATGACCTCTTGGACGAACTGCTGCCCCAGGGATGGCGCCGCGAGTTCGGCATGTCGACGGTGGAGGAGTGACGTGAAGCGCCACCGTCCCGTT
>JAKAZI010000051.1 GCA_021809495.1 Actinomycetes bacterium
GAGAAGACTTTGCGCAGTTCACCGCCGCACAGTTCGCAGGTGGTGAGCGCTGGGTCAGAGAAGTGTTGTACGGCTTCGACCCGCTCGTGACACGCTTGACACTCGTATTCGTAGGTTGGCATACGTCGTAACTCCCGCAGACGAGATAACCGAGCCAGTGTACCGGCCACGTCCCGGGTCCCGGCCGCGGCTCGGTAGCATTGCGCCGTGGACGACTTCCACCAACTCCGACGAACACCGCACGACGGGACCTTCCCACGCGATATCGGGCCCACCGAGGTGATGCCGAGACGCGCCCTGGCCCGGTGTCGCATCAACATGTTGGCGTCGACCACCTCGGCGGTGGCCGCGAACGCCGTAAATAAGGGCGACGTGCTGGCCACGGCCCGAGTCGCGGGAATGCAGGCCGCCAAACAGGCCGCATCGCTGCTGCCCATGTCCCATCCGGTCCTCGTGGGCAACGTCTACATCAATTTCACCATCGCCGACGCCCACATCGACGTGGAGGCGAGCGTTGACACGATCGACCGAACCGGTGTCGAAATGGAGGCGCTCACGGCGGTGACGATGGCGGCGCTGACGGTGTACGACATGTGCAAGTCGATCGATCGCACGATGACCATTGAGGCCGTGGCCCTGTGGGAGAAATCGGGCGGTCGTTTCGGCGTGTGGCGCCGCGACGACGAACCCTCGCAGTCGTGACGGTTCCCACTGACGGCTGGCCGGCCCCGAGGGGTGACCGGTGATTCGTAACGCCCTCGAGGAGAGTCGCGAGCGCCTCGTGGCCCTGGCGCTGTTGTTGCAGAGCGCCACCCGGCAGCGACCGCTGACCCAAGAGACCATCGTGTCAGAGCTCCTGATCGACGAGTACCCCGTGAAGACGAGCGGTCCGCGCAAGGTTCGTGCGTACCAGGGCGGAGAGACCGCGATTCGACAGAAGTTCGAGCGGGACAAGGCCAAGATCCGTGAACTCGGTATGCAGATCGAGACGGTCGTCCTGGACGACGGCGCCGTCGGCTACTGGGTGGACGTCGACGCGGCGTACGCGCCGGCGCTGACGCTCAGCGAGGCCGAACGGCGCGTCGTTCGCCTGGCGTTGCGGCTTTGCGGATTTGGCCGCTCGGGGGCGTTTAGCCTCTTCGACGAGGGTCCAGCACCCGACGGCGGACTCGAGTTCTCCCACTACTTCAATCCCGTGCTGCGCGCGCTGCGCCTGCAACGCGTGCTCGCCTTTGACTATCAGTCCTCGGCCAACAAGCTGCGGGTGGTCGAACCACTCGTCGTGCGGGTGATCAACGGCGCCACCTACCTGGTGGCCCGGGTCCACGGCACGAATGAGGTCAAGGGATATCGGATGACCCGGATCACGTCGATGCCCGTGGTGCGCGCCGAGACGTTCGAGATTGACGAGACGACGCGCGAGATCGCGTCGGCCTGGCGCCCGGAGTTCGCCCGCACCCCCAAACCGGTGGACGTGGTCGTCGTGACCTCGGCGAACTACGCGTCGCTCTTGACTCGCGAGTATCCCAACGCCGTCGCGGCCACGAAGAAGGGTGCGATGTGCGAGGTGGGGCTCTCCTTTGACAACCTGCGCGAGGCCCTGCGTTTCGTGGTGAACGCCGGTGCGAGAGTGCGACTCGTGAGTCCCAAGCTTCTCAAGAGCGAGTTGACGTCGTGGCTCAGCGGCGTGAATCGAGGTGCCGTGCCGGCGCTGGACGCCGTGAGGTTCGAGCCCAGTACGACCACCGACGCGCTCGGCCAGGCACTCCAGTTGTTGCACGCCGTGCATCTCAGTGGCGACGGACTTCGGGTGAGCGAGTTGGCGCGTCGCTTCGACCTCTCGACGGACGTCGTGCGCCACGTGATGGACCGGTTGGTCTCGTTCGAGCCGTTACACGGCCAATACGGGTTTCCCGCCCACGTGATCAAAGAGTGCGACGACTGGGAGAACGAGGCCGAAGACGATTCGCTGTACCGGGCCGAGTACGGCGGCGACGTCGACGCGACGGACCTGGCGACCCTGACCTGGCGTGAGATGTTCGAACTCAATATCGCGCTGCGCGAGGCATCGCGAATTTACGACGTTCCCGAGGTTCAGTCGGCGATCGACAAGATCGAGTCCGTTATCGGTTCCCAGGTGCGCGTCGAAAACGCCGTCTCGGAGACGATGCTCGACACCGTACGCTCAGCCATCGAGTCCGGTGAGCGAATCAAAATTCACTACACCCCCGGGACAGCGGACGTGTCTCAGGAGCGGACCATCGAACCGCGCGAAATCCGCGTGCTCAACGGTCATTCGTACGTTCGCGCGTTCTGTCTGACCCGTGAGGCGTGGCGGACGTTTCGTGTCGATCGGATCAATGACGTCGTGGCCAAATCGCCCGCCGACGAACCCCGTCCCACCGATCCGATCTCGAACTGGCTGACGGCGGTGGGCGAGTCGGGTAGCGACGTCGTGGTCGTGGTTGAAGCGTCGCTGCGATGGATCTTCGAACCACTTCCGAACGCTCAGTGGCGGGCACTCGAAGACGGACGGCACGCCGTCCGGTTTCGCGTGGCGGATCGGTCGTTCCTCGATCACCTCATGGTCCAGGCCGGCCCGGGGGCCGTTGTGGCGACACCGGAATTCGCCGACGCGGGCCGCGACCTCGCGCGCAAGATTCGAGCCGCACTGTAGCGGCGACCGTTGGGCCGTGGAGGTTCACGGTGATCCACGTCTTCGTTCGCCGGTCGGCTGACGTCGACTACCTGACGCTCGATCGCGCTGACGAGCTCGCCGACGTTCGCCGCGGCGCGCCCGGCTGGTGGCTTCGCGGCACCGGGGACGCCGGGTCCAGTGCCGACGTTGCCGGGGCGCTCCAGGGCACCTCGCGCGCGACGGTCGTCGGATACGACCTCGTCGTGGCGGCGCCGCGACCGCTCTCGATCCTGCTCGCAGTCGACGCTGAGGCCGCGCCGGGCGTGGTGAGCGCCCACCGCGCCGGGGTCCTCGCCGCGATCGACTACCTCGAGGACCGGGCCCTCGTCGTGCGTCAGCGTCTCGACGGCGGAGAGTACTTGCGCGAAGCGACCTGGAGCAAGGTTGTCGGGTTCACCCACGGGATCAACCGGGCGGGCGAACCGCATCTCCACGACCACGTGCTCGTTGGGGCGCGACCGGACCACGAGTCGACGGTGGCCGACTCGCGCTCGCTGTTCGCTCATCTACCGGCCGCCGACGCGCTGTACCGGTCCACCGTGCGGTTCGAAGTCAATCGTCAAACGGCGCGAACCGCGTGGCGCAGTTTTGCGGGCATCGAGGGCGTGACCGGCCTCGACGAGGGGTATCGGGCGATCTGGAGCGGACACAACGACGAGCGCGGTGACAAAGGGTCGTGGACGCGTAGCGAGGTCGTGGAGCGGTGGCGTCGCGATCTGGGGAGATTTGAACCGATTGGCCTGCCCGCTGAGCCGCCCCGACGCTCGTTCGACGCCCATCGATACGCCGCGGCCTTCGAAGGGGCAGCTCGAATCACGCGCCGAGACCTGGTCCGCGCGTTCGCTGACGCGTCTACGTTCGGGGTGGATCGTGCGCAGGTCAACGCAGCGATCGATTCGCTCCACCCGCATTTGCGCGCCGCGCACGGAATCGATGAGCGTCCCCTACGCCTCATCGAGGCACGCCGACTCACGCCCGAGCTCAGTTCAGAACGCACGCGCGAACGATCCGGCACTATCGACGAGGAGCGCTACCTGGACCGTGTGGGCGTCTCACGACTACGAGAGTCACGGAACCGCTCGGAACGGTGAGCCGGCGTGAGGGCGATCCACCGCATTGAATTATCGCTGTTGATGCCGAGCGCCCAGCCGGGTCGCCCGGTCGCGAGGTCGCCGATGGTCGCGCGGTCGCGCTCAACCCAACTCGTGGCGTACGTTGCACGGTGAGCCCGGCCCCGGTGGATCGACGTCGATGCCACGAGGGTGCGTCCCGCCAATCGGTGGAGAAGTTCGAGCGTTTGGCGGTCGGCGATACCGGGCAAGACGACGGTTGTCGGGAAGAGCGAAAGGAAACCATCCGCGATCCCGCCCCATCGCGCGCGAGCCTGACTGAGGTCTTGGAGACACGCGAGAGTCAGGACACCTTGCCCTCCGCCTTCAGAGACGATGGTCGCGAGTCGTGGTAACGGCGCGACGTTCGCCAACTCGTCGAGGGCCAAGAGCAACTTCGCACCTTCGGCGTGCCGGTCGTAGGTCGCGTGAACGATCTCCTCGATGAGGCCCACGATTAGTGGCGTGGACACGGCTTGGTAACGACTCGGTGCGACGATGTGCAATTGATGAGGTCCGCGGAGGAACTCATCGACGTCGAGAGGTGCGCCTCGAGATGCAGCTCGGGCCGCGTCTGTTCGCAGTCCGGCGAAGAGCCCCGACGCGGTTGACCAGATCCCCGATCGTTCTCGCTCGTCGGTCTCCAAGATTCCCTGCAGCAGCGCGACGGATGGATGATTGTCGCCGTAGCGAGTGCGAAGGGTGGTGATTGCATCTTGCCCGTGGCGCTGATCGATAACGGTAGCCAAATGGCCGAGTGATTCGCCCTGGAGTGCCGTGGCATGAATCAACGGGGCAACCAGGGAAGATGCGCGCTCAGTCCAGTGGTCGTCACTTCGCTCGGTGTGCGACCGTCTGGCGACGTCGACGAGCGATCGCGTCGCGAGCAGCGCACCATCCCACTCGCGTGATTGGTTCACCGGTGAGTATCCGATGCGAGTAACACCTTGAGGAATCGGCACGGTGCCGGACGGATCGAAGAGCAGTGTTGCGCCGTCGCTTCGACGGTGAGCCATCGCCTCCACGACGTCTGGTTTGGTCGATGTGACGACAACGGATCGTGTCGAGAGCAAGAGGTTCGGAATGATTATCGACGACGTCTTGCCACTGCGGCTTGGTCCGATCACGAGTGTCGATCGTTCGTCGCCACTCGTCGCGTCGCCGCGTTGGGCGCGACCGAGATAGATGGCGTCAGAGGTCACAAAAAACAATTGTCGCGAATGACGTCGAAATGCTTGACATTGGTTGATGAACCGAGTGAACTTTTGATTGTTCTTCTACGGAAGAGTTTGACGGTATACGCATCGTCGTCGATGATGACTGCGAACATCGTCTTTCCGCATTAGAACCGTGCACTGCGATCGGTCATCGTACAGCTGGGAAGTTGGCAGATGGTCGAACGAGTTCACGTTCTTCAACGCGGTTCCTTATTGCAAAATGCAAGTCGACGTAACCGTCGATGAAGGCCCCAGATTGATTCAACGTTGAGTCCCAAGGAGGGAAAGTGGCAACAGCCGCCAAGAAGGCTCCGGCCAAGAAGGCTCCGGCTAAGAAGGCCGTCGCCAAGAAGGCTCCGGCTAAGAAGGCCGTCGCTAAGAAGGCTCCGGCTAAGAAGGCCGTCGCCAAGAAGGCACCAGCCAAGAAGGCTCCGGCTAAGAAGGCCGTCGCCAAGAAGGCTCCGGCTAAGAAGGCCGTCGCCAAGAAGGCTCCGGCTAAGAAGGCCGTCGCCAAGAAGGCTCCGGCTAAGAAGGCCGCCGCCAAGAAGGCTCCGGCTAAGAAGGCCGCCGCCAAGAAGTAGTTGTTGGCATTACAACGCGGTACCAAGCGAATGGGGGGCCGATGGCCCCCCATTCGTGTCGGATACCGACAAATCCTCCGGCACGTCGACGTCGAATCGCCAGAGACTATCGGTCAGCGTTTCCACCGCAACGCCGATCCGCTCGGCTTCGTGCCGATGGCGCAGCGCGGAACCGACGCCGTATTGGAAACGGAACGACAATCCCGTGGGCAGCGAGAGGATGTTGGTTCCCGTTCCGTGGCGGTCCGCGACGACTGTGATGGTGCTCCTGGGTTCAAATTCCCCCAGCCCCTCGGGGAAGCGAAGGTCTCCGTGGACAATCGAGATTCGCTCGCAATAGGGTCCGAGCTGGTGGTACGCGAACGAGACCGCGTGGTTCAGCCCGACCCGTGGCGATCGAAGCACCGAGGCCCCGTTGACCTTGGCGAAGCGCTCGATGTCGTCACTTTCGCAGACCACAACGACCCGACGTGGTTCACAGTTCTGCAGAACTGCGCGAGCGAGTCGTTCGGCGATTGTCGCTACATCCGACGTTCCCGCGTCGCGCAGTCTAGATTTCGCGGTATCGAATGATTTGAGCGGGACGACGAGGACGTGCTGAGAGCGCGCCAGGTGCGCGGCATCTTCGAATGGTCCCACCTCGCCACTGTAAGGCTCAGTGAATTGTGCGCGGCCCTTAATCGATGCGCTCGCGTGGGTGCCGGCGGACTCGTAGGATTACGGTCGCCAATGAGTGGAGGAACGCGTAGCCAGAGCGCCCTTGTACCGACCCTCGACGTCGAGATGACGTTGTTCGGCGAGGGTTATCGGTGGATAGGGTCGCTCGACGAGGTCGGCACCGGGAGCGCGGTGGGTCCGTGCCACTGCGCGATCGTCGTGATTGGTCCGGACGCCGGTGGATTCCCCAGCCGCCTTCGCGACAGCAAACTCTTGAGCGCATCGGTACGTCAGTCGCTGGTGCCCGAAATCGAGGGGTGGGTCCACGAGTGGGCGATTGGATCGGCGAGCGCAACGGAGATCGACCAACTCGGTCTGACCGCGGCCCTGGGCATTGCTGGCCGCCGGGCGCTCGCGCAGTTGAACGTCAGCCCATCGGTTGTCTTGCTCGACGGTCAACGCGACTGGCTGACCGTGACGCAACCGAGCATCGCCGGAGCCGAGCTCGCGTCGGTGCGCGTGCCGCGAGTCGTGACCAAAGTCAAAGCGGACCGGTACTGTGCCAGCGTCGCCGCGGCGAGCGTCCTCGCGAAGGTTCATCGCGATGCGCTCCTCGATGAACTCGCCCAGCACTACCCGGGATACGGATGGGAGCGAAACAAGGGTTACGTGACGCCAACCCATCGCGAGGCCATCGGTCGATTGGGCCTCACGCCCGAACACCGGCATTCGTGGAACTTGCTTGACTGATCGGGCACGCAGGCAATTTCGACGTCGCGGTTACCGCGTGATCGAGGCTACGTAACTCAAGGTCACCGCGTGCGACCATCGTGCGGGCACCACGTGGGACAATGCCCCTATGTCAAAGTTCAAGTTCGTGGTCGCCGCCCTGTTCGTGGCCGCCGCGCTCTCGCTGTTCGTAGGCGCCGCCAGTTCGCGTGCGTCCGCGTCACCCACGTCGATCACCGTCGCCGAAGTACCCGGCGCCACGCCGAACTACATCTTTCCGTTCATGAGCTGCGCGTACGACACGTCCAACAACGTCAACTACCTTCAGCGGCTGCTCTACCAACCGTTGTACTGGTACGGCGCGGGCGCTACTTCGGCGGAGGTGCCGGCGTTGTCGGTCGCCAACGAACCCGTATTCTCGAAGTCGAGGACGTCGGCGACCTTCACGATCAAGCCGTGGCGATTCGCCAACGGACAGGCCGTCACGGGGCGTTCGGTGATGTTCTTCTTGAACTTGTGGGTCGCTGACCCCACGGGGTTCTGTCCGAACGAGCCGGGTCTCGGGATCCCCGGTGAGCTTCGAGGTGCGTCGGCTATCGGCAATACGGTTCACCTCTACTTCACGCGTCCGGTCAATCCGGCGTGGATCGTCAGCAACTTCCTCTCGCTGGTGACGCCGTTACCCGAATCCTGGGACCGCACGTCGGCCCAATCGATGGCGAACTGCTCCAACGGCGCGCCTCGGGTGGCGGCCACCGTGGCGAGTTGCCGAGCGGTCGGGGCCTACCTGGAGTCCATCGCGACGGTACCGTCGACGTTCGCGAACGGTTTCTGGCGCAGCGGCGTCGACGGTCCCTGGATTCTCAACGCTATCGATTCGTCGGGTAACGCAACCTTCAGCGTCAACCGGGCCTACTCCGGTACCGTGCGCCCTCGGCTGAGTTCATTCACGGAGATCGCGTACCAGTCAGCCGCCCAGGAGTTGCGAGACCTCGAGTCGGGCACGCTCAACGTCGGCAACCTCGACTACGGCGCGCTCACGAGCGCCGCCGCCCAGGTGAATCCCTCGACGACCGCCGCTCAGGCCCTGGCTGCGACTGACACCATCACCGCCGGGGAGCCCTGGTCGATTGGCTACGTGCCTTTCAACTTCGGCACCGCTGATCTCGGTCGGAGCTTGATCACTCAGACATACATTCGGGCCGCGATGCAGATGGACATCGATCAGGCCACGGTGGTGAGGAACGTGTTCAGCGGTTACGCGAGCGCCGGCGGTGGTCCGATCCCGGTAGCCGCGTCGGCCACTGCGGGCGGGTCGATCAGCGTCAGTTACCCCTACGACCCGTCAAAGGCGACCGCGATCTTGACGTCACACGGGTGGCAGCTGAGCGGCGGCGTCCTGTCCTGTGCGGACCCCGGTTCCGGTTCCGACCAGTGCGGAGCGGGAATCGCGGCGGGAGCCCCGCTGACGCTCAATCTCTTGATGCCCAATACGTCGCCGCAGTTCGTGCGAGAGATGGCAGTTCTGGTCGCGGGTTGGAAGGCGATCGGGATCAACGTCAACATCCAGTTCGCAAGTTACGACCAAGTGGTCTCCGCCTGCTCAACGACGCCGACCGCCCAACTCTGTGCCTGGGACTCGGGTTGGACTTACAGTCCCGCCGCGCTGCCCACGGGTGAGGCGCTCTTCGCCACGACGGGGACGGCGAATATCGGTGCGTTCAGCAACGCAGCGGTAGACGCCTTGATCAATCAGACGTTGCAGGCTCCCGTATCCCTCGCACGGTACGCCAGGGTGGTGTCGACGCTGCTGCCCGCCCTGTTCATCCCACAGGGTGACGTGCTCACGGAGACATCGACGAACCTGCAGAGTGCGGTGGGACTCGCTCCGAATCCACTGGGCTCGTTCACCCCCGCCTTCTATCATTGGTAGGTCACCCTTCCACAAACATGGTTGGTGGAGGAGTAGGGCCACTGTCGTACACCGGACCGATACTGCGCAGGTGGCCACCGTCGACTCCTCGCCAGCCCTGACCAACCTGACTCGGTGGTCCAGTCAATCCACCGCCGCGGGGACACGCCGTGGCCGGACGTGGAGGGGAGGTAAGACCGAGTCGTCAGAACTTCGACGATTCGGCTCACCCCGTTGAAGCGTCAACCGAAGCACCCACCCTGGTCGGTGTCTAGGAGATACTTCGGCCAAGAACTCGCGCGGAGTAGGCCAACGTATTTGTCTTACGCCCTCACCCACGCAATTCGCCGAAGGGGCGCGGGCCCAAATCGGAGGACCCGGCCAATGTCGGGTGAGTCA
>JAKAZI010000052.1 GCA_021809495.1 Actinomycetes bacterium
CATGTGGCGACCTTACTCAATGAACCCGGTCGCCCGATTCGTTGACGGTGATGATTTTTAGCGAGTCATTATGTTGTTGCGACCTTCGCGCGAGACCGCGTTGGTAGCGTTGCGGTGCACGTTTTCGATGCTCGACGACACGAGGCACCGGTCCACCATGGCACGACGAACCCCCCTTCACGCCCGTCCCCGCGAGCGTTTACACGTCCCCGGCGGACGAGATCGTCGCGTCGCGACCCGCGCCTCGGGTGTCGAAGGCAATGCCCGACTGACGAGTTCCATCGGCGCGATCTTGCTCGTGCTGCTCTTCCTCGAGGGTCTCACGATCCTCAGTATCCAGTCACTGCTCACGCCGCACGTCGTCATCGGCGTGCTCTTGATCCCGCCGGTGCTGCTCAAGATTGGCTCGACGTCCTGGCGGATGGTTAAGTACTACGCCGGCAGTCGCGAGTACCGACGCAAAGGTCCGCCCGCCCCGCTGCTCCGCTTGCTCGGGCCCATCGTCGTCGTGCTGACGGTCGTGCTGCTCGCCTCGGGCGTGGGACTCGTCGTCGGGGCGCCCGTCTCGTGGCGCCCGTCCTTGTTCACGATCCACCGGGCCTCCTTCGTCCTGTGGTTCGCCGCGATGGCCATCCACGTCCTCGGACATCTCGTCGAGACCGCCCGGTTCGCGCCGCGCGACATGATCCCCTACACGCGCCGACAGATCAAGGGCGCCTCGACGCGACAGTGGGCGCTCGCGGCGGCCCTCACGCTCGGCGTGATCGCCGCGGTGCAGGTACTGCCCTACGCCGCGAGCTGGCGGATCGGCCTCTTCGGCTGAACTACTGGCGCGCGAGCGGCACCGATCCGCCCGGTTCCACCGAGACGACTCGCGCCGTGGCCTCACGCTCGGTGAGGTGTCGCGCCACGTCCTCGGGCCTTCCCGCCAGCAGCGGGAACGTCCCGAAGTGGATCGGCGTGAAGCGCGAGACCCCGAGCAGCATCACCGCGTAGGCCGCTTCGCGCGGGCCCATGTTGTAGTGACCGTCGATGGGCATCAGGGCGATCTCGGGCGCGTAGAGCTCGCGGATCAGGGCCATGTCGCCAAAGACGTTGGTGTCGCCCGAGACGTACACCGGACCACCGCTGCCTTCGGGCAGGTGGGCGATGAATCCGACGGGGTTCCCGCCGTAGATGTTGGCCTGTCCCTCACCGGCCGCCACGCCACAGGAGTGGTCGGCGCTGACCATCGTGAGCCCGATGTCGGCGACCCGTACCGTGCCGCCCTTGTTCATCTCGACGACGTTGGCGAGTCCCTGGGTCGCGAAGTAGGCCGCCATCTCGGGAACGCACACCACCGTCGCACCCGTCGCCAGCGCGAGGGGGACCGCCGAGCCCATGTGGTCAAAGTGACCGTGGGTCACCGCGATGACGTCGACGGGTCCGAGGTCGTCCATCGAGACCGGACTCTTCGGGTTCTCGAGCCACGGATCAAAGATCACCCTCGTCCCCGTGGACGTGACCATCAGCACGGTCGCGTGGCCCAGCCACGTCAGGTATCCCGGCTCGCCGACGCCCGTCGCGCCGACCAGTTCTTCACTCATCGTGTCCATCCTCAGCCTCCAACTCGGTCGCTTTCCTCACGATAGGGCGGGGTGACGGGGGCGTCGCACGTCGGCCTACAGTGGCGTTCAAAGGAGGTCACTGTGCTCATTGTCACGACGAACGACCTGCCCGGCTATCGGGTCACCAAGGTGATCGGCGAGGTGAACGGTCTCACGGTACGGACTCGAAACGTCGGCGCCCAGCTCGGCGCCGCCTTAAAGGCCATCGGGGGCGGTGAGCTGCGCGGTCTCACCCAGCAGCTCCAACAGTCCCGGGGCGAGGCCCTCGACCGGATGTCCGAGGCCGCTCAGGCCCTCGGCGCGAACGCGGTGCTCGCCATGCGCTACGACTCGAACGAGTTAGCCAACACCTACCAGGAGATCCTGGCCTACGGTACGGCGGTCGTCGTCGAGCCCGTCGACTGAGTCGCCGTGATTCCGATCCTCTCGAGCGCCGCGATGAGGCGCGCCGACGCGCGCGCAGTGGCGCGTCGGGGGGTCGACGTCCTGGTCCGTGACGCGGGGCTCGCCATAGCACTGGTCGCGTGCGACCACCTTCGCTCCGCCTACGGCGCGCGCGTCGCGGTCGTCGTCGGTCCGGGTCTCAACGGGGCCGACGGACGCGTCGCGGCCGAACAATTGCGCCGGCGCGGCGCGCGCGTGACGGTCATCGACGTCGCCGATCAGCCCCCGGCCCTGCGTGGTTACGACCTGGTCATCGACGCGGCCTTCGGCCTCGGGTGCTCACGGCCCTATCGGGCGCCCCACGTCCCTCCCACGACCATCGTGGTCGCGGCCGATCTCCCGTCGGGCGTCGACGCCGACACCGGCGAGGTCCTCGGTCAGCCGATGAAGGCGCACGTCACCGTCGCACTCGGAGCCCTCAAGGCGGCGCACGTGACCGGACACGCAGCCGCCTACGTTGGCGAGTTGCGCGTCTTCACTCTCGGCATCGAGAGCGACGGCGTCGACGGGTTGTTGGAGGCGAGCGACCTCGCCGACTTCGTGCGCTGGAACCGCACCGACCACAAGTGGCACCACGCCGTGGACGTGATCGCCGGCTCGACGATGATGCCCGGTGCGGCCGACCTCGTGACCCGAGGGGCACTGGCTGGCGGCGCCTCCATGATCCGACTGGCGACCCGAGGCGAGTTGGTCGGCAACGTCGCCATCGCGAGTGAGGTCGTGCGTACCGACGGTCCACCCGATTCACGTAGTCGCGCGGTCGTTGCCGGTCCCGGTCTCGGCCGTGACGCGACGGCGTGGCTCGCGGCCCGCCTCGCCGACGTTCGCGTACCCGTCGTCTTAGACGCTGACGGCCTCGACGAGACGGTGCTCGCGGCACGCCGTGGCGTCCCCTGGATCCTCACGCCCCACGACGGTGAGTACGAGCGGCTCGTCGGGTCGAGCCCGTCGGCCGATCGGCTCGACGCGGCGCGCACCCTCGCGCGCTCCAGTGGTTGCGTCGTGCTCTTGAAGGGCCCCACGACCGTCGTCGCCAGTCCCGAAGGGCTCGTGCGCGTCATCCAATCCGGCACCAGCGCGCTCGCGACGGCCGGAACGGGCGACGTGCTCGCGGGCCTCGTCGGCGCGAGCGTCGCGCGCGGTCACGAACTCGTGGACGCCGCGGCGCTGGCCGCGTACGTGCACGGGGCCGCGGGGTCTCGACTCTCGCGATACGCCCGGTCCTCGGACCTGCCCGGGGCGATCGGCGAGGTGTTGCGCGCCGTGTAGCGGGCTACGCGCTGGGGCCGATGTGGAAGTCGCGGCTGTGCTTGCGAATTTCGCGGCGGGCGATCGTCATCTTGTGGACCTCGTCGGGGCCGTCGGCGATTCGCAGCGTGCGGATGCCGGCGTACATGTGCGCGAGCGGCGTGAACTGAGTCACGCCCGCGGCACCGTGCACCTGGATCGCCCGGTCGATGACCTTGAGCGCCATGTTCGGCACGGCAACCTTGATCCCGGCGATCTCGGCCGCAGCGCCCTTGTTGCCCACCGTGTCCATCAGGTGGGCGGTGTGCAACACGTACTCACGCGCCATATCGATCTCGATGCGCGATTCGGCGATCCAGTCCTGGATGAGCCCCTTGTGGGCGAGGCTCGTCCCGAAGGTCTTACGCTCGAGCGAGCGCGACACCATCAGCTCGAGCGCCCGCTCGGCGACCCCGATGGTGCGCATGCAGTGGTGGATGCGACCCGGTCCGAGTCGGGCCTGGGCGATCGCGAAGCCGCCCCCCTCCTCGCCGAGCAGGTAGTCGACGGGTACGCGCACGTCGCGGTAGATGACCTCGGGGTGACCGCCCCGTTCGTCGTAGCCGAAGACGTGCGGCTCGACGCCGATCTCCACGCCGGGGGTCTCGCGGGGCACCACGATCATCGACTGTTGGCGGTGGCGGGGCGCCGATGGGTCGGTCTTGCCCATCACGATCAACACCTGGCAGCGCGGCGAACGAGCGCCACTCGAGAACCACTTGCGACCGTTGAGCACGTACTGGTCGCCGTCGCGCTCGATGGACAGTCCGATGTTCGTCGCGTCCGAGGACGCCACGTCGGGCTCGGTCATCGAGAAGGCGCTGCGGATCTCGCCCGCGAGCAGGGGCGCGAGCCATTCGGCCTTGACACGCTCTGAGCCGTAGAGGTTCAAGATCTCCATGTTGCCGGTATCGGGCGCGTTGCAGTTCATGGCCTCAGAGGCGAACGAGTACCGACCGAGCTGCTCGGAGATCGGTGCGTAGTCGAGGTTCGACAGTGGCGTGCCCGGGCTCTCGGCGTTGAGGTGGGGCAGGAACAGGTTCCAGAGCCCACGCTCGAGGGCCTGGGACTTGAGCCGGTCCAGGATCGGGGGGTACCCATCGATCCCGAGCTCGTCCAACTGCTCGTAGTACGTCTGCTCGTTGGGTTCGATGACGTGCTCGATGAAACGATGGACCGACTCTTGGACCTCGAGTCCCCGGTCGGAAAATGCGTACGGCACGATGACCACCCTTCGTTAGCGAAGCCCGTCGATCGTAGGCTAGCCAAGCCGTGGGTGACGGAGTCTGCTCAGTAGCGGACGCGACGTCCCGCGACGACGCCGCGGCGCACGTCGTCGGACGCCATGAGCGAGAGCGCGAGCTGCGCGACGTCGCCGTCGTCCGGACAACACGCGCTCAGCCGATAGAGCAGTTCGGGGTTCTTCGAACGCATTACCGCGTTGCGGATCGCCACGTCGATCTGGTTGCGCCACGACCGGATCTCGGGGCTCTCCGAGCTCGGTAGCAGTGACCCCCGGTAGAGGTCGAGCGCGGCGTTGAGGTCCCCGCTCGCGAGGGCCCTCAGCACGCGCACGTGATCGGCGTCGACGCGCCCGGTGAGTCGGTAGGGTCGCGACGCGATGACGTCGCCGACCAGTTGGCGCAGGTGCGACAGTTCCGCCTTCACCGTCGTAGCGCTGATCGGCTGATCGCCGTAGACGAGCGCCGTCAACTCGTCCAACGAGAGTCCTTCGTCGTGCATCGCGAGCACCGCGAGCAGTTCCAGCTGACGGGGGCTCACCCGCACGGGCGATCCGTCCACGCTGACCGCCGCCGAGCCCAGTACGCGCAGCCCCAGGTCGCCGCGCCCCTCGGGCGAGATCACGACGATCGCGGCCGTCGGGTCGCGGGCCAACTCGTACTCGACGTTGCGCGCGAGCGCGCGGACCATCGTCAGCAACGAGGGGTTGAACTTGCTCCACAGCGACGATACGTCGATGACCCCGAGCGAGCGACCGTCGGTGGGATCGATGATCGGTGCCGAGTAGCAGACCCAGTCGTGAACCATCGGCGCGTAGTGCTCGGCCGAGAAGACCGTCGCCGGGCGACCGAGCTGGTGGGCGAGCGCGAGCGCGTTGGTCCCGACCGACCCCTCGCTCCAGCAGCCGCCGAGGGCGAAGTTGACCGCGTCGGCGTTGCGCCGCATCCGACGTCCCCCGGCGAGCCAGGTGATGGTCACCGTTTCGTCGGTCAACGCGGCGACGAGGTCACCGTCGGCGGTCACGTCGCGCAGGTCGTCGAGGATGACCCGACTCGCGCGACCCAGCCGGGATTCGGCGAATTGAGCCGTCACCGCCGACGGCTCGACCATCGGCGCGAGCGCGAGGTCTACCGGGACCGCCTGCGCCGAGCGCTGCCACGAGGCGAAGACCTCCGGGCGCGCCGCGCTCGTCGAACCGTGCGCTCCCACCGCGTAGCGCCACAGCGCCTCGGCGTCGCCTCGACGCTCTTTCAACTCGCGATTCACGTCCCCCCAGACCCCGGCGGCGAACCCTCCTGGTGCGAACGATACCCCGAGGCCGGCGCGCGCGCGAGGGCGGCGGCGCCAACCTTTTGCCAACCTGGTGACACGTACCATTCGGCCGTTGCGAGACACGCATACGAGGTTCGGCGCACGCGCCGGTAAGGAAATTGGGGGGATCATGCTCTACGACGTTCCCGGCTCGGCCGGTAGTCCAGTCACCGTACAGCCCACGTACGACAACTTCATCGGCGGTCGATGGGTGCCACCAGTCGATGGCAAATACTTCGACAACGTCACACCGATCACGGGCGAGGTCTTCACGAAGATCGCGCGCTCCAACGCCAAGGACATCGAGCTCGCGCTCGACGCCGCCCACGCCGCGAAGAGCGCGTGGGGTGCGACCAGTCCGGCCGAACGCTCGCTCGTGCTGCTTCGCATCGCCGATCGGCTCGAGGCCAATCTCGAGGCGATCGCGATCGCCGAGTGCTACGAGAACGGCAAGCCGATCCGCGAGACACTCGCCGCCGACATCCCACTCGCGATCGACCACTTCAGGTACTTCGCCGGTGCCCTGCGCGCCCAGGAGGGCTCGATCGGGGTCATCGACGACACCACCGTGGCGTACCACTTCCACGAGCCGCTCGGCGTGGTCGGCCAGATCATCCCGTGGAACTTCCCGATCCTGATGGCCACGTGGAAGGTCGCCCCGGCGCTCGCGGCGGGCAACTGCATCGTCCTCAAGCCCGCCGAACAGACTCCCTGGTCGATCCTCAAGGTGGTCGAGCTCATCGCGGACCTGCTCCCCCCGGGCGTGCTCAACGTCGTCAACGGCTTCGGCGTCGAGGCGGGCAAGCCCCTGGCTTCGTCGCCGCGCATCGCCAAGATCGCCTTCACCGGCGAGACCACGACCGGTCGTCTGATCATGCAGTACGCGTCCGAGAACATCATCCCGGTCACCCTCGAGCTCGGTGGCAAGAGTCCGAACATCTTCTTCCCCGACGTCATGGCGGCCGACGACGACTTCCTCGACAAGGCGATCGAAGGGCTCGTCCTGTTCGCCCTCAACCAGGGCGAGGTCTGCACGTGCCCGTCGAGGGCGCTCATTCACGAGTCGATCTACGACGAGTTCATGGAGCGTTGCATCGCTCGGGTGAACGCCATCAAGCTCGGCAACCCGCTGGACACTGACACGATGGTCGGCGCCCAGGCGTCCAACGACCAGCTCGAGAAGATCCTCTCCTACCTGGACATCGGACGAAGCGAGGGTGCCGAGGTGCTGGTCGGTGGACACCAGCGCCAGGTCGCGGGCTGTGACGGCGGCTACTACGTCGAGCCGACCATCTTCAAGGGCCACAACAAGATGCGCATCTTCCAGGAGGAGATTTTCGGCCCGGTGCTCTCGGCGACGACGTTCTCGTCGACCGAAGAGGCGATCGCGATTGCCAACGACACCCTGTACGGGTTGGGTGCCGGACTCTGGACCCGCGACACCAACACCGCCTACACCGTGGGTCGCGCGATCCAGGCGGGGCGCGTCTGGACCAACTGCTACCACCTCTACCCCGCCCACGCCGCCTTCGGGGGTTACAAGGGATCGGGGATCGGCCGCGAGACGCACCTGATGATGCTCGACCACTATCAGCAGACCAAGAACCTGCTGGTCAGTTACTCGCCCCACAAGTTAGGGTTCTTCTAACCATGAACAAACTTCGTCGCGTCGACATCACCGACGAGGCGGCGGCACTCGTCGCCCGACTGGTGGACCAGCACGGTCCGTTGCTGTTCCACCAGTCGGGGGGCTGCTGTGACGGCTCGAGTCCCATGTGTTATCCCCGCGGCGAGTTCCGCATCGGCCAGCGCGACGTCTACCTCGGCGAGGTCGCCGGCACGCCGTTCTACATGGGCGCCGACCAGTTCGAGTACTGGTCCCACACGCACCTGTTGGTCGACGTGGTCCCGGGCCGCGGTGGTGGCTTCTCGCTCGAGGCACCCGAGGGGGTGCGCTTCTTGATCCGATCGACGGTCTTCACCGACGACGAGATGACCCTGCTCGACCCCGTCGAGGTGGGCGACCACCACGCCGAGAACCAGGCTGACTGATCCCTCGACACCCGGCCGGACCGACGGGTCGCTGCTACGCTGCGGCCGTGCGCTTCTCCGACGAGCACGAGGCCTTCCGATCGACCGTTCGGTCCCTCGTCGAGCGCGAGATCAACCCCCACGTTGACGAGTGGGAGCGCGCCGGCGTCTTCCCCGCCCACGAGCTCTTCCCCCGCCTCGCGGCCCACGGACTCCTCGGACTCGAGTACGACCCGGCCTACGGCGGTGAGGGGGCGAGTCACCTGTTCTCGCTCATCGCGAGCGAAGAGTACGGCCGCATCCACGCGGCCGGCGTCGCCATGGCGATCGGTGTCCAGACCAGCATGGCCACGCCCGCCCTGGCCCACTTCGGCACGCACGAACTCAAACAGCGCTTCCTCGCTCCCGCGATCGCCGGTACGGCGGTGGCGGCGATCGCGGTCACCGAGCCCGACGCCGGCAGCGACGTCGCGTCGATCACCACGCGGGCGCGGCGCGACGGTGACGAATGGGTCATCACGGGGCGCAAGCTCTACATCACCAACGGCGTCCAGGCCGACTGGGTCTGCCTACTCGTTCGCACGTCTGACGAGGGCGGCTACCGCGGGATGTCCCAGATCATCGTGCCGACGTCGAGTGCCGGATTCAGCGCGGCGCGCCGACTCGACAAGCTCGGCAATCGCTCGTCGGACACCGCCGAGCTCGTGCTCGACGACGTGCGCGTACCGTTCGAGAACACGGTCGGCGAACCGGGCCGGGGCTTCGAACAGCAAATGCGACAGTTCGTCGTGGAGCGCATGAGCGCCGCCTACTCGATCGCCGGTCAGTGCCGCTACGCCCTGGAGCGGACCCGCGACTACCTGCTCGAGCGCCGGGTCTTCGGTGAACCACTGGCCTCGATGCAGTACGTCGCCTACCGGCTCACCGAACTGTCGGCCCGCGTTGACCTCTTGCGCAGCCACAACCTGCAGTGCGCGAGCGACTTGATGGCCGGCGAGGACATCACCCGCATGGCGACCGTCGCCAAGCTGACCGCCGGACGGCTCGCGCGCGACGTGGCCGACCTGTGCCTCCAGTTCCACGGCGGCCTGGGCTACATGGAGGAGAACTGGACGGCCCGGTTCTTTCGCGACATGCGCCTGGCGTCGATCGGCGGCGGGGCGGACGAGGTCATGCTGAAGGTGCTCGCACGACTCGACGGCTATCCCATGTGACGCTGTTCCAATCGCGAAAGGACGCGACGTGAAGCCAGACCTCTCGGGACTCGATCCCCTCGATGTCAATCTCGCCACCCGCGCCTGCGTCGGCGACACCATCGGA
>JAKAZI010000053.1 GCA_021809495.1 Actinomycetes bacterium
GGGTGATCGTGTCGGCCACGCTCGCCCAGTCGGCCCGCTCGGGGACGTTGGTCGCCCGCTCGACGGTCGCGAGCAGCGTCGTCAGGGGGCTGCGCAGTTCGTGGCTGACGTTCGAGACGAACTCCTGTTGAAAGCGGTTGGCCGACTCGAGGCGGTCGAGCATCTCGTTGACGGTGTGCGCGAGTCGCGCGATCTCGTCGTCGCCGCCGGTCACCGGCACCCGCTCGGACAGGTCGCGCGCCGCGATGCGCTCGACGCGCCGGCGGATCGATTCGACCGGCGCGAGTGCGAGGCCGAGTCCGAGCCAGATCAACCCGCCGGCGAGCACGAGCAGCAGCGGGAAGGAGATCGCGACACTCGCGAGCAGCACGCCGACGCTGTGGGTGATCGAGGCGCCGTCGACGAAGCCGAAGATCAGGGCCGGACCGCGCGAAGTCGTGATCGACTGAACCGTCGACTGACTGAGGGCGGCCAGGATCGCGGCGTCGGCGCGCCCGGTGATCGCGACCGCCTCCAGTCCGGTGGTCGAGGCATTGTCGGGCCGCGCCCGGGCGAGTACGGGCTCGTTGGCGATCGCCGAGCTGGCGGCCCAGACCGCGTGGCCCCCGGGGTCGGTCACCTGGACGACCACGTCGCCCACCATCGGCAGCACGAGCAGCCCCGCGGGCAGCGACGTGCTCGCGAGACGCGTCTGAACCTGGGCCATCACCTGGGAGACCTGGCTCGTCGCGCTGTTGACGAGCGAGCGGTGCACGAGGTTCACGAGCGCGATGCCGGTGAATCCGAGCACCACCGCGATCGAGAGGACGAAGTACATCGTCAGGCGGGCGCGGATTGAGAGCGCGCGCCGGCGCATCAGTCCTCGCGAACGCGGTACCCCACGCCACGGACCGTGCGGATGATCGACGGTCGGTCGGGCAGGTCGATCTTGCGCCGCAGGTAGCCGATGTAGACCTCGACGATGTTCGGGTCGCCGTCGAAGTCCCCGCCCCACACGGCGGTGAGGATATCGCCCTTGTTGATCGCCTCGCTGCCGTGGCTGAGCAGGTACTCGAGCAGGGCGAACTCGCGCGGGGTGAGCGACACTGGTCGGTCGTGGGCGACGACCCGCCGACTCGCCGGGTCCAGTGAGACCGGCCCGACGACGAGCGGCTGGGGCCGCTCACGCTCATGACGGCGTAGCAGCGCGTTCACGCGCGCCAACAGAATGGACCACTCGAAGGGCTTGCGCAAGAAGTCGTCGGCGCCGACCTCGAGTCCCTCGACCTCGTCGAGCTCGCCGTCCTTGGCCGTGAGCATCAAGAGTGGCGTGTGCACGCCGGCGCTTCGCAGGTCCAGACAGACCGAGAACCCGTTGCGCTTGGGCAGCATGATGTCGAGCACGATCACGTCGTAGGCGCCGTCGCGCCCCTCGGCGAAACCCGACTCGCCGTCGTGGCGCTGGGTGACCGTGAAGCCCTCGTCGGTGAGCAGGTCCGCGAGCGCTTGGGCGAGGTCGTGATCGTCCTCGACGACGAGTATCCTGCGGCGGTCTTCACTCATTTCAAGTAGAGGTTACCGTCCGAACCCTCTATCACCGTGAGCTTGGCCAGGCCGTGGGGCGCGGGGCCCGAAATGACCTCGCCGTTGCCGACGAGGAACTGCGATCCGTGGCACGGACAGACGAGCAGGCGGCTCTGGGCGTAGTAGCCCACGGTGCAGCCGGCGTGCGGACAGACCGCGTCGTAGGCGTCAAAGACCCCCGCGCTCGGCTGGACGACGATGCCGGGGTCGCCGGTCGCGGGGATCGTGAAACTCGCCGCCGTGCCGACCGGCACGTCGCGCGCGCGCCCGAGCACGACCCCGAGGGCCGTGGGCGTCGCGCCGGGCGGCGCGTGCAGGGCGTTGGGGTTGACCGGGGCCGGCGCGCCACCGACCACGCGCCCGGCGACGGCGGCGACCGTGGCCCCGACGGCGACCGCCCCGCCGACGAGCACCGTGCTCGCCGTCGCGAGTACCACCGCGCGGCGCTCGACCGCGTCGCCGTCGCCACTCGGCGCGCGCGCCACGAGTACCGGACAGCGCGAGGAGTCACAGGCGTCGCCATCGAGCGCGGCGCAGCACCCCGCGTCGAAGTGACCGCAGAGCGCGCGCACGTCGTCAAAGGCGATCGCGACGACCTCGGGCGTGGGCCGGTGCGCCTCGGCGGCGACGCGCGCGTCGAGCACGCCGTGCAGCGAGAGCCGCGAGGAGCGTCCGGCGAGCGCGAGGGGCAGCCAGGCGGCGAGGAAGACCAGGTCGGCCCCCGTGTAGTACGGCGCCGCGTGGAAGCTCACCGTGAGAAAGAACAACAGCGAGAGCATGGCCCCGCCAATCGCGGCGGCGCGCTGCCAGAGCCCGATCAGTGTCGCCACCCCGACTGCGACCTCGACGACGGCAACCGTCGCGCCGATGGGGGTAGCGAGTCCTTCGAGGTGCACGACGAGCCCGCGCAGCGGGCTCACCCGGGCGGCCGCCACGAGTTGGGCGTGGATCGAGATCGGACTCACGCCGTTGAAGAAATTGGGGTTGGCGAGCTTCTGCAACCCGGCGTAGGTGAAGGTCGCCCCGAGGAACAATCGCAGGGGAACGAGCGCCCACTCCGAGAGCGCCACGGCGCGCGCCGGCGCGCGAAACAGCGCCCGCGGGCCCGGGGCGTGACGACTCGAGGGCGGCGTGTCGGACATGACTCATGGTGCCACAGCGCCCGCGCCGCGCGCACGCGGCCCTTATCCCCCGCGGTGGGCTCCGACCGACCACAATGGAGCCATGGTCCTCGCCTCGGTCGTCAGCTTCATCATCACCAAGATCCAGCACCTGCCCGGCGGACTCGTCTACGGCCTCGTAGCGCTACTCGTCTTTGGCGAGGCGGCCCTCTTCATCGGCTTCGTCCTGCCCGGGGAGACCTCGGTCATCGTCGCCGGGGTGGTGGCGAGCCGGGGCCACGTGAACATCGGGGTCCTCGTCGGCCTCGTCGTCGTCTCGGCGATCATCGGAGACTCGGTCGGTTACGAGGTCGGCAAGCGCTACGGGGACCGTCTCCTCGAGCTGCCGATGCTGCGAAAACGCCAGGCCGGCCTGCACCGCGCGCTCGCGGGGCTCGCCCAGCGCGGCCCCCTCTACGTCTTCCTCGGACGCTTCACGGCCTTCCTGCGCGCGGTGATGCCCGGCCTCGCCGGCCTGTCGGGGATGAAATACCGGCGATTCCTTCTCGCCAACGCCCTCGGGGGCATCGCCTGGGGCACGTCGTACTCGCTGCTCGGCTACTACGCGGGCGGGGCGCTCACGACGATCGAGACCTACTCGACGTGGCTCGGCGTGGTGCTGCTCGTGGCCATCGTGGGGGGCTTCCTCGGGATCCACCTGCTGCGCCGACGCCGCGACCTCGCGGTCGAGGCCGTCTGGGAGGCCGAGCACCCCGACGAGTCAGCGGAGCAGCCCGAGTAGCGCCGACGCCTCGGTCGGCACCCAACGCCCGTCGCGGCGCGAGACCAGTCCCGATCGCGCCGCCGTCGGGCCGGTCCCCGCGACGAGGCTGCGCAGGTGCAGCTCCCCAACGCCGTTAGACGCGATCGCCGCCGCCCCGGCGGGACTGGTCTCGAGCGTCATCTCGCGCCACGAGCCGCTCAGGCGCCGCGCGATCGCGTCGTCCTCGGCGAGGGCCGACACGATTCGCGCGAGGGCCGAGCGTGCGCTCGTCGCGTCCTGGTACGCGCGGCGGCGAAAGGGCGGGGCACTCGCCTCGATGAACCCGGCGTTCACCAGGTCCGCCGCGCGCGGGGCGATGATGATCTCGTGCGCGTTCGCGAGCGCTTCGGCGACGCGTCGCCCGTGGGCGATCGCTATCGGTTCCACCCACGGCAACAGCCACGCCTCGAGGCCGCTCCAGAGCGGCCACACCGCGTCAAAGAGCACCACGGTGACCGCGAGGCGAAGCGAACGCGCGTGGTCCACGACCGCCGCGTAGCGCGCGAGCGCCGCGTCATCGACCACGCCGCGGCGCGGCTCGACCCGGGTCCACTCGACGCTGAGGCGCACCCCGTCCAGTCCCAGCCCGGCCGCCGCGTCGAGCACGGCCTCGTACTCGTCGAAAATCCCAACCGGGTCGGGTCCGGACAGCCGACCGAGCGCGATCGAGGGGGCGTAGCACGTCGCTGGTCCCACGAGACCGTCGTAGCCGCCCTCGACGCCGTAGCCGTCGAGCGTGGCGAACAGGCGCGGACCGGTCACCGGCTCAGTCTTTCACGTCGCGTCCGAGCGACGATGTAGCGTCGTCGCCGTAGCCCGAGTGGGCGTCCAAGGAGGACCTATGGCCGACGAAATCGTGCGCGAACGACGTGGACACGTGTTACTGCTCACCATCAACCGACCTGAGGCGCGCAACGCCATCAACCGCGCGACGGCCCTCGCGCTCGAGGCCGCCCTCGACGAGGCCGAGACCGACGACGACGTCTGGGTGATCGTGCTCACCGGAGCCGGCGACAAGGCCTTCTCGGCCGGCATGGACTTAAAGGCCTTCGCCGCCGGGGAGGTCCCCTTCACCGACCACGGCTTCGCGGGCATCGCCAACCGGTTCCTCTCCAAGCCGATCATCGCGGCCGCGAACGGCGCCGCGCTCGCCGGTGGTTTTGAGATCATGATCAGCTGTGACATGGTGGTCGCGGCCGAACACGCGAAGTTCGGCATCCCCGAGGCGTCGCGCGGACTCATCGCCGGCGGCGGCGGCCTGATCCGTCTGGCCAAGCGCATCCCGATCACCGTCGCCAACGAGATGGCCCTCACGGCCGAGCCAATCGACGCGAATCGCGCCTACGAGCTCGGAATCGTGAACCGCGTCGTGGCCGCCGAGGAGCTCCTGGCCACCGCGATCGCCCTCGCCGAGCGGATCGCCGCCAACGCCCCGCTCGCCGTGCGAACCTCCAAGCGCGTCATGCACGAGGTGCGCGAGCTTCCCGAGGGCGCGGCCTGGGCGGTCAACAACGAGGCCTTCGGCGCCATCGGCGCGAGCGCCGACGCCCTCGAGGGCGCGGTCGCCTTTGCTGAGAAGCGCCCCCCGGTCTGGACGGGTCGCTAGGGCGTGCTCGCGGTCCTCAACCAGCCACAGCTCGCCGACGCGCTCAGCGTCACGCGCCTCACCCTGCACGTGCTCGCCGCGACGGTCTGGGTCGGGGGCCAGCTGGTCCTCGCCGGGCTCATCAAGACGGTGCGCGGCCTCGGCGCCGACGCCCCCAAGCGCGTCGCCGCGGCCTTCGGGCGACTGAGCTGGCCGGCCTACTGGCTGCTCATCGCGACGGGCGTGTGGAACTACCTCGCGATCAACCACGCGGCGGCGAGCACGTCGTGGAACGTCGTCTTCGGGGTGAAGATGGCCTGCGTGGCCGTCGCCGGGATCGGTAGCTACCGACACACCAAGGCCAGTACGCCGCGCGCGCGCGGCGTCTGGGCGGGGCTCGGTACGCTCGGCTCGATTCTCGCCCTCGTGCTCGGGGTCGCGATCGCCGGGTAGCCGCGAGCGCTCGCGGCCGAGAGGCTGCCACCGATCGCCAACGGGGTGTTCGTGGCGGAAGGTGAGCCGTCGCCGGGCCGCGATGGCCCCGGGGCGACGGACCTGGTCGAACCGCGTGGCGCCTCGTCACTGGTGGCGCGCGAGCTCGCTTACCGCGCTCGCGCGCAGGGCACTACGCTAAAGGAGAGCGAGTCAAAGGAGACGATCGTGTTTCTCGCTGAAATCTTTGGACCCGATCTGCTGATCGTGGTGATTGTGGTGGCCGTGCTCGTCTTTGGCGGATCGGCCATCCCGAAGCTGGCCCGGAACCTCGGTTCGGCCAAGACCGAGTTCGAAAAGGGCCTCAAGGCCGCCAAATCGACCGACGCCAAGGCGACCGACGTCACAGACGAGAAGACGACGGACACCAACTCCTGATTTGACGTCGTCGGTCAACGAGCCCGACCGAGCGACCTCGGCGGTCGCCCCAAAACTAAGGGCGTTCATACTTTCCGCTATGAGGCGCTAAAGAAGGCGTTAGTAGTCTTTCAACGTGGAATCACCCGCCCTGCCCCCCCAGGGTGCATCGACCCGCTCTCGCCGGTGGCAACGAGTTCGTCGGGCCGCTGTACTCCCGCTCGCCGCGCTCGCCCTCTCGGGGTGCACTGTGCCGAACTTCGGGGCGAACCAGGGTGACACGACCTCGTCGCGCTCCGTCTTTCACCTCTGGCAGGGCTTCTCAATCGGCGCCGCGATCATCGGGACCTTGGTCGTGGCCCTCATCGTCTGGGTGGTGTTTCGCTACCGGCGCCGCGGTGACGCGATCCCCAAGCAGAGCCAGTACCACATCCCCCTGGAACTGACCTACACGATCGTGCCGATCTTGATCGTCTTCGGCCTCTTCGCGGCGACGATGGTGGTCGAGAACAAGGAAGTCGCCAACCCCAAGACGAGCGTCACCATCGACGTGAACGCCTTCCAGTGGGGCTGGAAGTTCTCCTACCCGGGCTCCTCGGCGGTCGTCATCGGCCAGACCACCCAGAACCCGACGATGGTCATGCCGGTGAATACCAATGTCCACATCAACCTGACCTCGACCGACGTCGTGCACGGCTTCTACGTGAAAGCCTTCAACTTCTCGCGTTACGCCCTGCCGGGCGTCTTGAACCAGTTCACGCTGCGCGCGGTGAACACCGGTGACTTCTTCGGCCAGTGCACCCAGCTCTGCGGGCTCTATCACTCGCTCATGTACTTCAACGTGAAGGTCGTCTCGATGACCAAGTACCAGGCGTGGCTCGCCTCGTTCAACAACGCCTCGAGCGCGAGCGCGGCCTCGGCGTCCAACATCGCCCAGAGCCAGCAGACCTCGTCGATCGTGCCGTCCAAGCCCGACGTCAGCAACGGAGCCAAGTGATGGTTGACATCCTCGAACGCCCGACCGGCCACGACGTCCCCGAGCACGGGGGCCACGAGCACGACCACGGTCCCACGGGGATCCTGAAGTGGATCACCACCACCGACCACAAGGTCATCGGCCTCTCCTACACCGTGACCGCGGTCATCATGCTGGTGATCGGCGGCGCCTTCGCCGAGATCATCCGGGCCCAGCTGGCGAGCCCCAACGGCACGCTGGTCTCGCTCGCTCAGTACAACGAGCTCTTCACGATGCACGGCTCGGTGATGATCTACCTCTTCGCGGGTCCCTTCGCCTTCGGCGCGCTCGCCAACATCATCGTGCCGATTCAGATCGGCGCGCCCGACATGGCCTACCCGAGGCTGAACGCCCTCTCGTACTGGCTCTACCTGACCGGCGCGATCACCATGCTGTCGGGCTTCTTCACCGCGGGGGGCGCCGCCAACTTCGGCTGGGTCGCCTACGCGCCGCTGTCGAACTCCATCAACACCCCCGGCGCCGGCGCCGACCTGTGGATCGGCGGGCTGCTGCTCACGGGCTTCTCGGCGATCTTCACCGGGGTCAACCTGGTGGCCACGATCTTCTACCTGCGCGCGCCGGGCATGACGATGTTCCGCATGCCGATCTTCACCTGGAACATGCTCGTCACCGCGATCCTGATCCTGCTCGCCTTCCCGGTGCTGACCGCCGGACTGATCATGCTCTACGCCGACCGGCACTTCGGCACGCACATCTTCTCGGTGGCCGGCGGGGGCGTGCCCGTGCTCTGGCAGCACATCTTCTGGTTCTGGGGCCACCCCGAGGTCTATATCCTCGCCCTGCCGTTCTTTGGCATGGTGACCGAGATCCTCGCGGTCTTCTCGCGCAAGCCCGTCTTTGGCTACAAGGGGATGGTCTTTGCCACCCTGTCTATCGCCGCGCTGTCGCTCGGGGTGTGGGCCCACCACATGTTCACCACCGGCGTCGTGCTCTTGCCGTTCTTCTCGATCATGAGCCTCTTGATCGCGGTGCCCACCGGCATCAAGATCTTCAACTGGATCGGCACGATGTGGCGAGGGGAGATATGGTTCTCCACGGCCATGCTGATGGCGATCGGCTTCGTCGTCACATTCCTCATCGGGGGCCTCACCGGGATCTACCTCGCCAGTCCCCCGCTCGACTTCTTCACCCACGACACCTACTTCGTGGTCGCCCACTTCCACTCGGTCGTGATGGCCCTGGTGCTCGCGGGCATGGCCGGGCTCTACTACTGGGGCCCGAAGTTCACGGGCTACCTGCTCGATGAGCGAATCGGCAAGATCCAGTTCTGGTTCCTCTTCATCGGCACCCAGGTCTTCACCCTGCCGATGTACCTCCTCGGACTACGCGGGATGCCCCGGCGCGTGGCGATCTACCCCCACGATCCGCAGTGGAAGTTCTTGAACGACGTCTCGAGCGTCGGGGCCATCCTCGTCGGGGTCTCGACGGTGCTCTTCGTCGTGAACGTCGTCGTGAGCTGGAAGAAACACCCCGCCGGGGACAACCCGTGGGACGGCCAGACCCTCGAGTGGTTCACGACCTCGCCCCCGCCCCACCACAACTTCTACCGGCTGCCGATCATCCGCTCGGAGCGTCCGACGTGGGACTACAACCACCCCGAGCACCGCGCGATCGCCCACGCGCCCGCCGCCAAGGCGCCAGCGGAGTCCCCGCGATGAAGATCGAGGCCAAGATCCTGCTCAGCCTCGGCCTGTTCTTCGGGTTAATGGTCGCGGTCTACTGGAACTGGGGCCACGAGAACGCCGGCTCGGTGATGATGTTCGCCGGCATGCTGCTCGGCTTCCTGCCCGGCGCCTACTACTACTGGTGGAGCCGGCGCATGGCCCCGCGCGCCGAGGATGACCCCAACGCGACCCAGGCCCAGGGCGCGGGCGTGGTCGGGGCCTTCCCCGGCACCTCGATCTGGCCCTTCACGCTCGGCATGGGCTCGTTCTTCACCGTGCTCGCCCTCGTCTTTGGAATCTGGCTGCTGGT
>JAKAZI010000054.1 GCA_021809495.1 Actinomycetes bacterium
GTGATCGTCGATTGGACTTAGGACCCTATCGCGCAGTTGTGCGGTGACCCGGAACTCCACTAGATAAGCCGTAGGCAATTCGAGAGATGTGGGGGGGTCATGGCTTCATACCGCGACGCGTGGGAACGCAGCATCAAGAGTCCGAATGAGTTCTGGGGCGAGGCTGCCAAGGGCGTCACCTGGTACCAGAGTCCGTCCGTGGTACTCGACGACTCCAATGCTCCGCTCTATCGCTGGTTCAGCGACGGCGTGATGAACACGTGCTACAACGCCCTCGACCGGCACGTTGAAGCGGGGCGAGGCGAGCAGCGCGCACTGATCTACGACAGCCCCGTCACCGGGGTGAAGCGGGTCTACACCTACGACGAATTGCTCGACGAGGTGTCGCGTTTTGCGGGGGCGCTACAGTCGCTCAACGTCGCCAAGGGCGACCGCGTTGTGATCTACATGCCGATGATCCCCGAGGCGTTGATCGCGATGCTCGCCTGCGCGCGGATCGGGGCGATCCACTCGGTCGTATTCGGCGGTTTCGCGGCGCACGAGCTGGCGATGCGCATCAACGACGCGGCGCCCAAGGTCGTCGTCTCGGCGTCGTGCGGGATTGAGGTCAGTCGGGTGATCGAGTACAAGCCGCTACTCGACGCGGCGCTGACCGAGGCCAGCCACCATCCCGAGGCGTGCGTGATCGTTCAACGTCCCCAGGCGTTGGCCGCGATGCAGCCGGGTCGGGACTTCGATTGGAACGAGGTGACGGCGTCGGCGTCGCCGGCACCGTGCGTGCCCGTGCTAGCGACGGACCCGCTCTACATTCTTTATACGTCGGGCACCACCGGTCGTCCGAAGGGCGTCGTGCGCGACAACGGGGGCCACGCCGTCGCACTCACCTGGTCCATGCCGAACGTCTATGACACCACGGCCGGCGAGGTCTTCTGGGCGGCGTCGGACGTCGGGTGGGTTGTCGGACACTCGTACATCGTCTACGCGCCCCTGCTCGCTGGCGCGACGACGCTGCTGTACGAGGGCAAGCCCGTGGGGACCCCCGACGCCGGGGCATACTGGCGCGTTATCGCTGAGTGGGGTGTGAAGACGCTGTTCACCGCCCCCACGGGTTTCCGCGCCGTGAAGCGTGAGGACCCGAACGGTTCCTTGATCGGCCAGTACGACCTGTCGGGCTTCAAATACCTCTTCCTCGCCGGCGAGCGGCTGGACCCCGAGACCTACTCGTGGGCGAGTGAGCGACTGGGTGTGCCCGTGATCGACCACTGGTGGCAGACCGAGACGGGCTGGCCGGTAGCAGCGAACCTCATGGGTCTCGATCCGATGGTCGTGAAGCCCGGTTCACCGACGGTGCCCGTGCCGGGATTCAACGTGCAGATCTTCACCGAGTCGGGTGACCCCGCACCGACCGATACCGAGGGTCTCATCATGATCGAGCTCCCGCTTCCGCCGGGCTGCATGGCCGGCGTCTGGGGTGACGAGAAGAAGTTCTTCGACACCTACCTCAGCCACACCCCGGGTTACTACCTGACCGGAGACGGCGGCCACTACGACGAGGATGGCTACTTGTTCGTCATGGGTCGCGTGGACGACGTCATCAACGTCGCGGGTCACCGACTTTCCACCGGTGAGATCGAGGAGATCATCGCGTCACACCCCGACGTCGCCGAGTGCGCGGTCATCGGTGTCGCCGATACGTTGAAGGGACAGATCCCGCGGGGGCTCGCCGTCTTGAAGGCAGGCGTCCATCGAGATCACGACGAAATCGCGGCCGAATTGGTCCAGCAGGTTCGAAACCAGCTGGGAGCGGTCGCGAGTTTGCGCCAGGTCGACATCGTGGACGCGCTGCCCAAGACTCGATCGGGCAAGGTGCTGCGTAAGTCGATGCGGGCAATTGCCGATGGCGTCGATATGCCGGTGCCGTCGACAATCGATAACCCGGCGACCCTCGACGCGCTTCGTCCCATCCTTCGCCCAGCGGACTAACCCCGATAATTCTCGAGCCCGCGTGAGCGATTAACAACCGTCCGCGAAAATTCCCTCCGCACAAGGGAAACTGGGGTTGCTAAACCAGCCAGTCACCAAGAACGAAGGGCACCTCGGAGATACACGGCTCTTCAACCAATGCCGTGTGTGTGGAATGCGGTGGCGACGGGGTCGCCGCCCACGTCGGACTCGACGTCACCGTGCGCGCCCACGCTCACGTCGAGAGTCGCATCCAACGCCTACCAGCGCATCGACCTGTTGACCTGAGCCGTCACGTCTCGCGAGAGTGTCCTACGCAGGGTCAGCGCCGCCCCAACACATCTCTGGAGTCATTGTGCAAGGTCGAAATTAGCTGCATGCGCGTCGGATGAATCACATCAATGACTGAATCAACGCGTTCGCGCTTCGGTCATTGGGAAAAGCACGCCAGAGCACTCTCGACGAACTCACGTGAATGGTCAAGGCTAGTCTTCGGGCAAGCCGTATCGGGAGAAGCGCGCCCGTTCGACGAATCCCGTGTCGCGATAGACATTGTGTGCGACGCGGTTCGAATGGGCGACGCCAAGGCCGAGCCACGTCACGCCGCGAGCGTGCGCCTCGGTAACCACGCCGCGCATCACTCGTCGTGCGAGGCCCTGACCGCGATAGTCGGCCGCCGTGGCGACTGAGGAGACGACGTGATAGCCCGATCGCCACCTTGTGAGCGCCGCAACCGCACTCAAGGTCGCGCCGTCGAAAACGCCGTACCATTCAACGACTGACTCGGCTCCCGGCCACACCGACGATCGCGGCGCGTCTCGTTCGAGCAGCGCGGTAATCGCGGGGGCGTCGGTGACGACTTCGACGTCGGCGTCGAGATCCTCGGTGCGCCGGGTATAGAAATCCCAGTTGCTCCGCAACCGAAGTTCCTGCGCGCGATCCCCGAGGCTCGAATCGATGATGAGACAGGTGCGCCACGCGCGAAGCGGTCCCGCAGCCGGTCCGGCGCTCATCCCGAAGCCTTCGTCGCGCTCTACCGTCAACCAGATCGTGTCGTCGACCCGCGTCGCGCCGCCAAAACGCTCAGGAACGGTGAAGAAGTGAAAGGGGCTGGCTTCGCCGTACAACGACGTGGCCCACGAGAGAGCTCGCTGCGCGTCCTCGGTGTACTCATTCACTCCGCGATGTTAGGAGTCACGGCCCGAGAACGCGACGCCAGCGCAGTTCTCGAGGGCCCGATGGACGAGTCGCCACCGGCGATTCCGGTATCGTGAGGAATCAGCGCCGCTGACGCGGCTCGAGTGGAGGAGCCATGACGACGACGGGTCGATTGTCTCGAGAAGGATTACTCGATCTCCTCGAGCGCGGCGAGATCGACACGGTGATCGTGGCGATTACTGACATGCAGGGCCGACTCCAAGGCAAGCGGATTGACGGTGACTTCTTTGCCCGCGAGTATCTCGATGGTTCCGTCGAGGGCTGCAGTTACGTGCTCGCTTCTGACGTCGATATGCGTACGGTCGACGGATTCGCCCTCACGTCGTGGGAGCGGGGTTACGGCGACCTGGCGTTCGAGCCAGATTTCTCGACGGTGCGCGTCGTGCCCTGGCACGAACGAACCGCGCTGGTCTTCGCCGACGTTCGCGCCGTGGGCGGAGACTTCGTCGCCGTGTCGCCGCGCCAGATCCTGCAGCACCAGGTGGCGCGCCTGAACGAACGCGGATGGGTGGGACTTACCGGCACCGAACTCGAGTTTCTCGTGTTCACCGACAGTTACGAAGCGGCGTGGGACGCGGGTTACCGGAGCCTCACGCCCGTCAACCAATACAACGTTGACTACTCGATCCTGGGGACCTCGCGGGTCGAACCCCTCCTGGGACGGATACGGCGCTCGATGCGAAGCGCCGGCATGGAGGTCGAGTCGTTGAAGGGGGAGTGCAACTACGGTCAACACGAGATCGCGTTTCGTTACGCCCCGCTCGTCGACAAGTGTGACGAGCACGGACTCTTCAAACTCGGTGCGAAGGAGATCGCGGCCCAGGAGGGCTACAGCCTGACGTTCATGGCCAAGTTCAACGAACGTGAAGGAAATTCGTGCCACATCCACCTGTCACTCCGTGACGAAGCGGGCGAGCCGGTCTTCGCCGGCGACGGCCCGTACGGGTTCTCACCGGTCTTCGAGCACTTCTTGGCCGGCCAGATCGCCTACGCGAGGGAACTGTCCCTCTGGCTGGCGCCGAACGTCAACAGTTACAAGCGATTCGTGGAAGGTTCCTTCGCGCCGACCGCATTGGTGTGGGGGTTGGACAATCGCACGTGTGCGTTTCGAGTCGTGGGTCACGGAGCGTCGATCCGCGTCGAATGCCGGATTCCCGGCGGCGACGTGAATCCCTATCTCGCCGAGGCGGCGCTGGTCGCGGCCGGCCTACGCGGAATCGAGGAGTCCTTGACCTTGGCGCCACCCTTCAGCGGCAACGCCTACAGCGCCGACGCGCCCCGTGTCCCTACGACCCTGCGCGAGGCCGCGTCGCTGTTCGACCAGTCGGCCGTAGCCCGGGCCGCCTTCGGCGACGAGGTGGTCGACCACTACGTACACGCGGCTCGCGTCGAAGTCGCCGCCTTTGACGCCGCAGTCACCGACTGGGAACGTTACCGAGGATTTGAGAGGTTATGAGCACGATTTCAATAGTCAACCCGTCCACTGAGGTCGAGATCGCCTCGGTCGTGATGCACGACGTCGGCGAGACCGATCGGGCCATTGAACGGGCGTCGGCCGCGGCGACCACGTGGCGACGGGTGTCACCCGCCGACCGTGCGCGTTTGCTGCGCAAGTTCGCCGAGGTCATCGACGACCACGTGGAGGAGCTGGCCCAACTCGAGGTGGCGAACTCCGGGCACACGATCACGAATGCCCGATGGGAGGCCGGCAACGTTCGCGATGTGCTCCACTACTACGCCGGAGCGCCCGAGCGGCACGCCGGGCGCCAGATTCCGGTGGCTGGCGGTGTCGACATGACCTTCTATGAACCCCTCGGCGTCGTCGGCATCATCGTGCCGTGGAACTTTCCCATGCCGATCATGGGCTGGGGGCTCGCCCCCGCGCTGGCGGCCGGGAACACGGTCGTTCTCAAGCCGGCGTCGCTGACGCCCCTGACCGCCGTCCGGGTCGGCGAGCTCGCCCTCGAAGCCGGGATCCCCGATGGCGTGTTCCAGGTGATCGCGGGCGAGGGTGCGACGGTCGGTGAGCGGTTCGTGACGCACCCGTCGGTGCGCAAGATCTGTTTCACCGGATCGAACGTCGCGGGGCGGCGGATCATGGAAGGGTGCGCCGCGCAGGTCAAGCGTCTCACCCTAGAACTGGGTGGCAAGAGCGCCAATATCGTCTACGCGGACGCGGACCTGGAGCGGGCCGGGGCGATGGCGCCCTACGCCGTTTTCGACAACGCTGGCCAGGACTGCTGTGCGCGATCGCGACTGCTCGTTCAGGCTTCAGGTTACGACCGGTTCATGGAGTACTTCGAGGCCGCGGTGAAATCGGTCAAGGTGGCCGATCCTCGCGACGAGTCCAGTGAGATGGGCCCGCTCATCACCGCCGCCCACCGCGACACGGTGAGCGCCTACGTCGACGAGTCGACGGTCGCGTTTCGAGGCAGCGCGCCGAGTGGGCCGGGCTACTGGTACCCGCCAACGGTGCTCGATGGTTCGGACCGCTCCGAGCGCGCCCACTGCGAGGAGATCTTCGGTCCGGTCGTGTCGGTCGTACGTTTCGAGGACGAGGACGAGGCGATCGCTATCGCGAACGAAGGTCCGTACGGTCTCTCGGGTTCGATCTGGAGCCGCGACATCGGTCGGGCGCTGCGCACGGCTCGAGGCGTTGAAACGGGTACGCTCTCGATCAATTCAAATTCCTCCGTGCGCTACTCGACCCCCTTCGGTGGCTTCAAGCAGTCGGGTCTCGGCCGCGAGCTCGGCCCCGACGCGCTGCGCTCGTTCAGCGAGGAAAAGAACGTATTCATAGCAACGGAGGCGTAATGGGACGGTTGGACAACAAGGTGGCGGTCATCACTGGCGCCGCGAGCGGCATCGGACTCGCGACGGCGAGGCGGTTCGCCGCCGAAGGGGCCAAGGTCGTCGTCGCAGACCTGGCCGACGACGCCGGTGCGGCGCTCGCGGCGGAGATCGGCGGCACGTACGTGCACGTGGACGTCGCCGACGAGGCGAGCGTGCAGGCCATGTACGCCCGGGTGATCGAGGTCTACGGGGGCGTCGACGTCTTGTTCAATAACGCCGGCATCTCGCCGGCGGACGATGACTCGATCCTCACGACGGGTCTGGACGCCTGGCGACGAGTCCAGGACGTCAACCTCACCTCGGTGTACCTCTGCTGCAAGTACGGCATACCCCTGCTGCTCGAACGCGGTGGTGGTTCGATCATCAACACCGCATCCTTCGTCGCCATGCTTGGTTCGGCGACGTCGCAGGTCTCCTACACGGCGTCTAAGGGCGGCGTTCTATCGATGAGCCGAGAACTCGGTGTCCAGTTCGCCCGGCAGGGAATCCGGGTGAACGCGCTCTGCCCGGGTCCCGTCAACACGCCGCTGTTGCGCGAACTCTTTGCGAAGGACCCTGAGCGCGCGGCGCGCCGACTCGTGCACGTGCCGATGGGTCGCTTCGCCGAACCCGAGGAGATCGCCAGCGCCGTGCTGTTCCTCGCGAGTGACGACGCATCGTTCATCACGTCGTCCACCTTCCTCGTAGACGGTGGCATCGGCGCCGCGTACGTGACGCCGCTCTAGCGACTGAGCGAGGTCACGTCGGCGGCGAAGTATTCGCTGAGGTACTTCTCGCCCTCGTCGGGGAAGATGGTCACGACGATGGCGTCGTCTGGCAGGTCGGCGAGAACCTGACGGGCCACGACGAGGTTCGCGCCCGAACTCGGTCCGACGAGGACGCCGTGTTCGCGCGCCAGTCGGCGCATCTCCGCGACGGCGTCGTCACTGTGAATCGCAATGACGCGATCGACGAGATCGGCGTTTCGTTGGTAGATGGGGGGTACGAAGCCGTCGGAGATCCCCTCGATGCGGTGCAGCGCGATATCCCCGCACACGATCGTGGATGATTCGGCCGGCTCGAGCGCCACGACGAGGGCCGATGGATTGACCGACCGGAATGCCTGGCCGACGCCGATCAGGGTGCCGCCGGTCCCCACCCCCATGATGAACGCGTCGGGTGTTCGGCCCTGGGGCAACTGGGCGAGGATCTCGGGTCCGAGCCAGGTTCGATTCTCTTCGATGTTCCATTCGTTGGAAAACTGGTGCGGCGCGAAGTAGCCCGGTTGGCCGCCGAGTCGATCGGCTTCGTCGAGGGCGTCGTTGACGTGGAACGTACCGATGGTGCGTAACTCGGCGCCAAAGGCCGTCGAGATCGCGGCTCGCTCACTACTGAGCCCTTCGGGCATGATTACCAGCATCCGGTAGCCCTTCACCGCGGCGACCATGCTCATGGCGTTGCCCGTGTTGCCGCTCGAGGCTTCGACGATCGTGTCACCGCGGTGCAGGAGCCCTTCGCGTTCCGCCCGTTCGATGATGTAGCGAGCCATGCGCGCCTTGATCGAACCCGATGGATTGAGATATTCGAGTTTGGCGTAGACCCCGTCGATTTCGATCAGGGGTGTCGCACCAATCGCATCGAGCACCGTGGCGTTGTGGTTCGTATCCATGTCGCTCCTCGTCCCTCGCCAGATTAGGACGTTGCGGGGCCGCCCCACGGCCCCGCGGACGCTCAGATCCGGGTGCGTGGTGTGACGCCTGGGCGAGCGCCGACGCCGACGGTACACGAGGGTGGTTACGGCGGACGTCGCGTTCTCGCTGGTGTCGGTGTGGCGTTCCACCATCGGCACGGTCGACCTCGTCGTGTCGTCGATGCCGTGACGGTGGCCGGTACACTCGGCGCGTGCTGGTTCTGGAGCGCCTTCGAAGCGACCACGCCGATGCCATCTTCTCGTTCGAGGTCGAAAATCGGGCGTACTTCACTTCCACGATCTCTGATCGTGGCGACGCCTACTTCGAGCACTTCGCCGAAAACCACCGGGCGAGTCTGGCCGAGCAGGAGTCCGGCGCGTGTTCCTACTACGTTCTCGTCGACGAAAACCACGTGGTGCTCGGCCGTTTCAACCTCTACGAGTTGAAGGACGGCACCGCTGAGGTGGGCTATCGGGTTGGCGAACACGTCGCGGGGCGAGGCGTGGCGACCGACGCGCTGCGGGCGCTGTGCTCGATCGCGACCACGGAGTTATCGCTGCGGACGCTCACCGCTCGAACGAGAGACGAGAACGTCGCCTCTCAGCGCGTGCTCGAGAAATGCGGCTTCGCCGTCGTTGAGTCGACCGAGGTAGCCGGTCGGCCGGGGCGTCTCTATCGCTTGGCTCTAGTTCCGACGCACAACTGACCGGGTGGTCCCGACACTCGATCACCACGAGGATCGCTCGCGACGCGACTTTCACGGTAGAGATGAGTGTCGACCCAATGCCCGCCGCGAGGTGACGTAACGCGCACGCTTTGACTCGACGACAACAACCGAAACGCCACACAACTTGGTGCGCCGGCCGGGACTTGAACCCGGAACCTGTTGATTAAGAGTCAAATGCTCTGCCAATTGAGCTACCGGCGCGAGACGAGTCTATACCGTCGTGCCGG
>JAKAZI010000010.1 GCA_021809495.1 Actinomycetes bacterium
GGGAGGCCCGAAAGGTGTCGGGGTCGAGGATCGCCTCGGCGGCGGAGCGGTCGAAGTAGGCGAGGTGGGCGATCTGGTCGAGCACGGTCCAGCCGGCGGCGGGGGTGTCGCGGCGCCACGCGGCGTCTTCGATCGGAGCGACCAGGTCGTCGAGGGACGACTGCTCGTCGGCGAGGTCGCGCGCCAGCGCGTCGAGGTCGGCGCGCGAGCTCACGATCCGACCAGGTCCACGGGGACCTCGACGAGTCGGCTGCGCAGCCACTCGCCGAGGCCCTTGGCCTGCTTGTCCAACCGACTCGACGCCGCGACGCCCTCTTCGAGCAGATCGTGGATGAAGAAGTTGAGCGCCCAGAGGTTCGCCAGACGGTACCGGTCCACGACGAGCGCGCTCGTCTCGGGCAGTAGCTCGGCCAAGCGCTCGGTGGTGAGAAACCCGTCGAGCCAGTTCCAGACGCGCTCGTCTCGCGCGAAGACGCCGAGGTTGGCGTGGCCGCCCTTGTCGCCCGAGCGGGTCGCGACGAGGCGGCCGAGGGCGACGCGCGTCGTGGGTCCCGCAACGACGGGCGCCGCTGGGTCCACGGGCGAGGGTTGTTCGAGCGCCGCCGCGCTCGCGGAGGGCGCTAGCGAGTCGACGACGCGCGTCTCGCCGCCGAGCATGGTCACGTACTGGGGCACGACCGAGGCCGCGACGAGGGCCGGCCGGTAGACCCCGAAGGGGGTGGCCGCTCCCGGCGCGGTGCCGACACCGAAGTAGCCCGGGATCGTCGCGAGGGCGATCTCGACCCCGGCGTTGGCGACCGCCCGACCGACCTTCGCCTCGTCGCGGTCGCGAAGTGTCAGGTGCCACAGGGCGACGGCCTCGTCGTTGGTTTCGGGGTCCACCTTGTCGGTGCGCGACAGGCGCGTGGTGACCCGCTCGAAGTCGCCGGGCGCGTAGGGACAGGCGTCCCAGAACGCCGCCTCGACGACGCGGGCCTTCTGCTCGATGTCGAGTCCCGTGAGCGCGATGTGCAGGTCCTGGCGAAAGCCGCCCAGCTCGTTGGTGGCGACCTTCAGGCTCGCGGGCGGCGCTTCGCCACGCACCCCGCTCACGCCCACGCGATCCGGACCAACCTGCTCGAGGTGGATCGTGTCGAAGCGGGCCGTGACGTCGGGCCCGAAGTAGCGCGGACCGGCGATCTCGTAGAGCAGCTGGGAGGTGACGGTGCCGATCGAGACCTCGCCGCCCGTGCCGTCGTGTTTGCCGACCACGCACGAACCGTCCGAGGCGACCTCGACCCAGGGGAAGCCCACGTGGGTCAGGTCGTCGATCTCGGTGAAGAACGAGTAGTTGCCTCCGGTGACCTGGGCGCCGCACTCGACGAGGTGACCGGCCACGACCGCGCCGGCCAGTGCGTCGTAGTCGTCACGGGCCCATCGGTGGTGCCACGCGGCCGGGCCGCACACCACCGCCGCGTCGGTCACCCGGCCGGTGATGACGATGTCGGCGCCCATGTCGAGTGCCTCCACGATGCCAAAGGCGCCGAGGTAGGCGTTGGCGGTGAGCAGCGACCCCGACACGAACGGCTCACCCGACTCGAAGTGGGTGAGACCGTAGCCGCTCGCGGCGAGTTTGACGAGGCGTCCGAGCAGGTCGTCACCGTTCACGTAGGCGATGCGCGGTGCCAGACCGAGCCGGTCCGCGACGTCAGCGACCGCCTGGGCACAGTGGTCCGGGTCGAGTCCGCCGGCGTTGGCGACCACCTTGATCCCGCGGTCGAGACAGGTCCCCATGACCTGCTCCATCTGGGTGACGAAGCTGCGCGCGTAGCCGCCGCCGGGGTGCTTGAGGCGCGTGCGCGCGAGGATGAGCATCGTGAGTTCGGCGAGCCAGTCACCGGTGAGGACGTCGATCGGGCCGCCCTCGACCATCTCGCGCGCCGCCGACAGCCGATCCCCGTAGAAACCCGAGCAGTTGGCGATGCGGATCGGGTCGACCACGGCGACTTAGTCTTCGGCGGGCTCGTCGGGTTCGAGGGCGAGGAGTTCGGCTCCGCCATCAACCTGCTGACCCTTGTGAACGAGGATGGCGGTGACCACGCCGTCGGTGGGGGCAGTGATCGGGTGCTCCATCTTCATCGCCTCGAGCACGACGAGGGTCGCGCCGGCGCGAACGCGCTCGCCGACGCTCACGCGAAGGTCGATCACCACGCCGGGCATCGGCGCGAGCAGTCCGCCGACGGTGTCGACCACGCCGGGCACGCGGAAGCGACTCACCGGGGCGAACTCGACGGTGCCGCGCGGCACCTGGACGTAGATGTGGTGGGCCGCGGCGGTTATCCGCGCGCGCCAGCGTCGGTCGTTGACCGCGAGGTCGATGGACGTGGGCGTCCAGGACACCACCCGGGCCGAACCCGTCGAGAGGGCCACGGTGCCGTCGCGGCGCACGTGGTAGTCGATGGCGATGGTTCGATCACCGTGACGCAGCTCCACGCGCTGGTCCGGCAGCCGTGCGTTGCGCCAGCCGCTCGGCACCGACGCGAGCACCGGGGCCTCGTGGCGGTTGCGGCCCTGGAGCCAGAGGGCGGCCGCGACGGCGGCGTCGTGCAGCTCGTCCTCGCTGAGTTCGAGCGCGCGCGCCGGTGCGTGTCGTTCGATGAAGTCCGTCGTGGTGTCGCCCGCGAGGAAGCCGGGGTGGCGCAGGGTCGCCGCGAGGAAGTCCCGGTTCGTCGTGACCCCGCCGAGGTGAAGCCGTTCCAGGGCGCTCGCGAGTACGCCCGCGGCCTCGTCGCGCGTGGGCGCGTGGGCGATGACCTTGGCGAGCAGCGGGTCGAAGGCGACCGAGACCACCGAGCCCCGCTCGACGCCGGACTCCCAGCGCACGGTGGGTGCGTCGGCCGGTTCGAACGCCGCGAGCACGCCGGTCGCCGGTAGGAAACCGGTGACCGGGTCTTCGGCGCAGAGACGAACCTCGATGGCCCAGCCGCGGGGCGTTACGACCGCGGGCGCGCTGAGGGTGTGACCGTCGGCGATGCGCAGTTGCTCGCGCACCAGGTCCACGCCCGTGACCATCTCGGTGACCGGGTGCTCGACCTGGAGTCGGGTGTTGACCTCGAGGAAGTAGAAGTTCCGGGTGGCTTCGTCGACGAGGAACTCGACGGTGCCGGCGGACTGATAGCCGATGGCCCGCGCGAGCGTGAGGGCGGCCTCGCCCATGGCCTCGCGCATCGCCGGGTCCACGATCGACGACGGCGACTCCTCGACGAGCTTCTGGTGGCGGCGCTGGATCGAGCACTCGCGTTCGCCCAGGTGCACGAGGTTGCCGTGCGCGTCGCCCAGGATCTGAATCTCGACGTGGCGCGACGCGCCGACGTAGCGTTCGAGGAAGACCCGGTCGTCACCGAAGCCGCCGAGCGCCTCGCGCCGCGCGGCCGCGACGGCCTCGTCGAGTTGGTCCAGGGACGTGACCAGGCGCATGCCTTTGCCGCCACCGCCGGCCGCGGCCTTGACGAGCAGCGGGAACCCGACGGTCTCGGCGTCGGCGGGGTCCTCACTCGAGACGAGTACGGGAACCTGCAGCGACCGGGCGAGCTCCTTGGCGGCGAGCTTGTCACCCATGGCCTCGATCACGTCGGGCGGCGGCCCGACCCAGGTGAGACCGGCGGCCGCGACGGCCCGGGCGAAGTCGGCGTTCTCCGAGAGGAAGCCGTAGCCGGGGTGGATCGCGTCGGCTCCGGCGCGTTGGGCGGCCTCGATCACGGCGGCGCCGTCGAGGTAGCCCGTCGCGAGGCGGATCGCGACGTCGGCGTCGGTGACGAAGGGCGCGCGCACGTCGGCGTCGACGTAGACCGCCACCGTGCGCAGCCCGAGGGCCCGGGCACCGCGGATCACGCGCCGCGCGATCTCGCCGCGGTTCGCGATAAGCACGCTCGTCATCGTCATAGTCGAAACACTCCGTAGCTCGTGGCACCTTCGACCGGCCGACTGCGCACGACCGAGAGACACAGACCGAGCACGGTGCGCGTGTCGCGCGGGTCGATGATGCCGTCGTCGCTCACGACGCCCGTCGCGGCGAGGGCGAGCGATCCCTTTTCCTGCATCTCTTCGACCATGGCGACGATCTTGGCGTCCTCTTCTTCGTCGAACTCCTCGCCCTTGCGCTCCGCCTGAGCCCGGCGGACCTGGCTCATGACGCCGGCGATCTGCTTGGGGCCCATGACGGCGATCTTGGCGGTGGGCCACAGGAAGGTGAACCGGTTGCCAAAGGCCCGCCCCGACATCCCGTAGGTGCCCGCCCCGTAGGAGGAGCCGACGATCACGGTGAGGTGGGGCACCGTCGAGTTCGCGACGGCGTTGAGCATCTGGGAACCCTTCTTGATGATTCCCTCGGCCTCGGCCTCGCGTCCCACCATGTAGCCGGTCACGTTCTGCAAGAAGACGAGCGGGACGTCGATCTGGTTGCAGAGCTGGATGAACTGGCCCGCCTTCTCCGCGGCGTGCGGGTAGATCACGCCGTTGTTGCCGAGGATGCCGACGGGGTAGCCGTGGATCGAGGCCCAGCCGCAGATGAGCGTCGAGCCGTAGCGAGCCTTGAACTCTTCGAATCGCGATCCGTCGACGACGCGCCCGATGATCTCGCGCACGTCGACCGGTTGACGCAGGTCGCGACTGACGATCCCGAGCAGTTCCTCGGGGTCGAGCACCGGCTCCTCGACGCGTAGCGACGGGGCGGGGCCGCGCTTTCGCCAGTTGAGGTGCGAGACGACCTCGCGGCAGAGCCTGATCGCGTCCATCTCGTCCTCGGCGAAGTAGTCACCGAGTCCGGACACCTCGGCGTGCAGACGCGCCCCCCCGAGGGTCTCGTCGTCGGTCTCCTCGCCGGTCGCCATCTTCACGAGTGGCGGTCCCGCGAGGAAGATCTTGGACTGGTCCTTCACGACGATGTTGTAGTCCGAGAGTCCGGGCTGGTACGCCCCGCCGGCCGTGGACGAACCGAAGACGACGCTCACCGTCGGCACGCGCATCTTTGACAGCTCGATCAGGTCATAGAAGAAGCGGCCGCTCTCGGCGAAGTGGCCGGTGTTCATCTTGCCCCCGCCGCCGCTGCCCACGCGCAGGTCGGCGCCGGCCGACTCGACGAAGCTCACGTAGGGGATCTGGTTGTCGCGCGCGACTTCGAGGGCGCGCATCCACTTCTTCGCCGAGTAGATCGTGAGCGCCCCGCCGAGCACCGAGGGGTCGTTCGCCATGATCAGGCACTCGGTCCCGGCGATGACGCCGATGCCCACGACCATGCCGCCGCCCATCGCGTAGTCCGAGTCGTAACCCGCGAGGGCGGACAACTCGAGGAAGGGGCTGTCGGGATCGAGCACCGCCGCGATTCGCTCGCGCACGGGCATCTTGCCCCGGCTGCGCAACCGCGCCATCGCCTGCTCGCCGCCGCCGGCGTTGGCCTGGTCGAGGAGTTCGTCGATGACCCCGAGCTGCTCGAGCACGTCGGCGCGATTCTGATGGAAGGCGTCGCCGACGACGTCGAGACGTGAGACCAGGGCCGGGGCTAAGAGGTGTCGCTCCACGCGCCGATACTAGGGCCGACGCCGATAGGCGAGAATGACCGACGGGTAGGGTGGATGTGATGCGCGTCGCTCTGGGATCCGATCACGCTGGCTACGAGCTCAAGGCACACCTCGCGGCCACGCTGGAACAGTGGGGCTACGACGTCCTAGATCTCGGTACCGAGAACGGCGAGGACAGTGTCGACTACCCGGACTACGGCGAGGCCGTCGGGCGCGCGGTGGCCTCGGACGCGGTCGACCTCGGCGTCGCGGTCTGCGGCTCGGGCATTGGGATCTGTATCGCGGCGAACAAGGTGCCGGGCGTTCGAGCGGCCCTGGTGCACGACGTGACCACGGCGCACCTCGCGCGCGAACACAACCACGCGAACGTCCTGTGCTTCGGCGGACGCCTGATCGGACCGACCGTGGCCCAAGAAGCGCTGCGCGCCTGGCTCGACGCCGAGCCGGGTGAGGGCCGCCACGTGGGACGGATCGCGAAGTTGACGAAGCTCGACGAACGTCGGGCCTGAGAAGAGAGGCGGCCGTGGAGTCTTCCCCGTTCGACGCATGGATTACCAACGACGACGAGCTGGTGTCGTTGCTGAGCCAGGAGTGGCAGCGACAGACGTCGACGTTGCAGCTGATCGCGAGTGAGAACTTCGCGTCGCCGGCGGTGATGGCCGCGACCGGATCGGTCCTGACCAACAAGTACGCCGAGGGCTACCCCGGACGGCGCTACTACGGCGGCAACCAGATCGTCGACGAGGTCGAGGACCTGGCCCGGCGCCGTCTCACCGCCCTCTTCGGCGCGGACCACGCCAACGTCCAGCCCCACAGTGGGGCGAACGCGAACGTCGCGGTCTACCAGGCGCTGCTCGAGACGGGCGACACGATCCTCGCGATGCGACTCGACCAGGGTGGGCACCTGACCCACGGCTCACCGGCGTCGATGACCTCCAAGGCCTGGCACTTCGTCTCCTACGGCGTGACGCCGCGAAACGACGACCCCGAACACCCCGGTGAGCAGATCGACTTCGACAACGTGCGCGATCTCGCCCTCACGCACCGGCCGAAGTTGATCGTGGCCGGCGCGACCGCCTACGCGCGGCGCATCGATCCGTCGCCGTTCCGCGAGATCGCCGACGAGGTTGGCGCCCTCTTGATGTTCGACTCGGCTCACGTCGCCGGCTTGATCGCCGGGGGATCGCACCCCAACCCGGTGCCCTACGCCGACGTGGTGACCTTCACCACCCACAAGACCCTGCGCGGACCGCGCGGCGGTGCGATCCTCGCGCGAACCGAGCTGGCGAAGAAGATCGATTCGGCCGTCTTCCCGGGCCAGCAGGGTGGGCCGCTCGAGAACGCCATCGCCGCCAAGGCGGTCGCCTTCCGCGAGGCGGCCCTGGCCTCCTTCGCGGTCTACACCGAGCAAATCGTGGCCAACGCCAAGGCCTTCGCGACCGCGCTCGCCGGCCACGGGTTCCGCCTCGTCTCGGGCGGGACCGAGAACCACATGGTGCTGCTCGACCTGCGCGACTTCGACGGCGACCTCACGGGCAAAGAGGCCCAAGAAGTGCTCGACCGGGCCGGGATCACGACGAATCGCAACACGATCCCCGACGACCCGCGTAGCCCCTTCATCACCTCGGGACTCCGGGTCGGCACGGCCGCCCAAACCACGGCCGGCATGCGTGAGGGCGAGTTCACCCAGGTGGCGGACCTGATGGCGAGGGCCCTTCGCGGGCGCGCCGTCGACGCCGAGGTCCAGGCGGTGCGCGCCGACGTGGCCGAACTCTGTCGCTCGTTCAACCCGTACGCCAACTTCGTGAAGTAGCCGTGCGCAACATCCTCGCCTACGCCGTCGTCGCGTTCGTCGGGGCCCTCGCGACCATGGTCCTCAACCGCCCGGCGCGGCTCATCTCGCTGCGGGTTGGCTACACGGCCCAGCCCGACGCGCGCAAGGTCCACCAGACCGTCACGCCCTACGGCGGCGGCGCGGCCATGCTGGTCGGTCTGTGCGTCGCGCTGATCGCCGCGGAGTTCGTCCCCGAGCTGCGGATGGTGATCTCCTCGTCCCACGAGATGCTCGGCGTGGTCATCGCGACCGGGGTGATCTTCGTCGTGGGCGTCGTGGACGACTTTCGCGAGATGAGCCCGCCGGCCAAGGTGGCCGGGCAGTTCCTCGCGGCGTCGGTGCTCTACTTCAGCGGGGCCACGATGTACCAGCTGAAACTGCCCTTCGCGGGCTTCGTCGTGCTCGGTCCGTCGATCCTGCCGGTGATCACCGCCGTGTGGGTCTTCGCGATCTCGAACGCGATCAACCTGATCGACGGCCTGGACGGACTGGCCGCGGGCATCGTGGCCATCGCGTCGGCGACGCTGTGCGTCTACGGCCTTCGACTCGAGGACCTCGGACTGTTGCCGGTCACCAACGTGGGACCGCTCATCGCCGCGCTGACCTTCGGGGTGTGCGTCGGCTTCCTGCGCGACAACTTCCATCCGGCCAAGCTCTTCATGGGCGACGCCGGCGCGCTGATGCTGGGGCTCTTGATGTCGGCCTCGACCATGGTGATCGGGGGCCGCACCCCGCCGGCGAGCGGCGTCACGTTCTTCTTCTTCGCGCCGCTGCTCATCCCGGTGTTCATCCTCGGCGTGCCGCTCATCGACGCGGTCTGGGCCTTCGTGCGGCGCACCGCGTCCGGGCAGGGGTTCCACACGCCCGACAAGAACCACATCCATCACCGCCTCATGCGCCTCGGCCACGGCCATCGTCGAACGGTGTTCATCCTCTGGCTCTGGACGGCGCTGCTCTGCGGTTTCGTCCTCTTCCCGCTGTTCGAACCGCGGGTGAACGTCTTCATCCCCTTTGGCGTCGCGCTCTTGCTCGTGGGACTGCTCACGTGGTTCAGCCCGCTGCTCAACCGCTGGACCGGTCGCGGTCCCGTCGAGCCCGACGTCGCTAACGAGTCGGTGAACTCGTGAGCGACGACCCCCACCCGGTGGACCCCGAGCACCGCGACGAATCCCCCGACCAGCACGAAGACGTCAGCGACGGGACCTGGATCGGTCTCGGCGCCTTCGCCGCACTCGGCACCACGATCGCGATCACCGAGGCCGTCGGCGTCGTGCTCGGCATCTGGATCGACCGGACGTGGGGAACCACACCGTGGGGTCTGATTTTCGGGATAGTGTTGGGGACGGTCGCCGCCGTGGTGAGCGTTGTGAAGCAAGTCCGGCGTTTCCTCTAGAAACCTAATTGCCCGTGCTTGAGAACCTCCCTACGAATACGTTGCCGCGCCTGTTGAGGCGGACGACCGTCTCCGCCCTCGCGGCGGGTCTCGTGGGCTTCGTCGTCGCCCTCTTCGTCGCGCCGCCCCTGGCCGCGCTCGGCGTGGCGATCGGCGTGGGACTCGCGGTGCTCAACCTGCGTTTCCTCGACCGACAGGCCGCGCGCGTCGAACTTCGAGGTGAGCAGAGTTCCAAGGCCGTGCGTCGTCAGCTCGGCGGCAAGACCACCGGCCGACTCGCCGTCATGACCGTGGTGGTGCTCGCCGTCGTTTGGCTGAACGCTCCCTTAGGAATCGGTATTGTGTCAGGGCTCGTGATTTATCAGATCGTGTTCGTGATCAACGTGATGCGCGTGGTGGCGAGCCAAGGAGGACCAGAGTGAAGATGCTGTACGCCGCGAAGACCATCACGGTCGGCGTCCACCCGACCTTTCGCGTTTTCGGGCTGACGATCGACGGCGATATCGTCATGTCGACGTTGCTGGCGGCGGCGATCTTCCTCTTCCTCGCGCTTCGCATGCGCGCCCGGGTCTCGGACGGCGTGCCGAACAAGCTGCAGTTGTTCTGGGAGATCCTCGTCGAGCAGGTCACCGACCTGGCGCTCTCGGCCATCGGACCCAAGGGCCGGCGCTACGTGCCGCTCGCGGTCACGAGTTTCCTCTTCATCCTTATCGCTAACTGGCTCGACTTCATCCCCTCGGCGATGCACCCCGGGGTGTCGGGCCCAATTTTTCCCGCCCCGACCGGTGACGTGAACCTGCCGCTCGCCATGGCGCTGCTCGTAATCGTCTGGGTGCACATCGAGTCGTTCCGCGCCCGCGGCTTCAAGGGCTACTTCAAGCACTACGGCCAGCCCTACCTGGCGCTCACGCCGATCAACATCGTCGAGGAGATCACCAAGCCGATCACGCTGACCTTCCGTCTATTCGGCAACCTGTTCTCGGGCGGTCTCTTCGTCGTGGTGCTCACGACGCTGCTGCCCATCTACGTCAGCCCGCCGTTCGAGATCGGCTGGAAGCTCTTTGACACCGGTCTGCTCGGCGCGATCCAGGCGTTCATCTTCATGCTCTTGACGATCCTCTACTTCGGCATGGCCACGAGCCACGAGGAAGCGGCCGTCGCACATGAGGCCTCACACTAAAACCAACCCAGGAGGAAAGATTAAAATGGCAAATACAGACTCCGTTGCGTCTGCGGTACGCATCGCTGGTGCGCTCGTCGGCGGCGGTCTCGCCCTCGGCGGTGGCGCCATCGGCGCGGCGATTGGTGACGGCCTCGCCGGTAGCCAGACGATTGCGGCCATTGCCCGCCAGCCGGAGATCGAGAACAAGGCCCGTCAGTACTTCTTCTTGACGGTTGGTCTGGTGGAGGCGATGTACTTCATCAACCTGCTGTTCATGGTGGTCTTCGTCTACGTCTTCAAAGCGCAGTAGTCATGACGTTGGTCGGCCCACGTCGGTGGGCTGACCAACGTGTTCACCCACTATTCAAAGTAGGACTCTCGAGATGATTGGCGTATCAATCTTCCTTCTTCCCAACGGCACGTTCTTCGTCGAACTGCTGGTGTTCGCCGTGATCGTGATCATCATGGCCAAGTACGTGCTGCCACCGCTCAATAAGGCGATGGAGGGTCGTCAGGAGAAGATCCGTGCCTCCCTGGAAGCCGCCGATCAGGCGCGGGCCGAAGCGGCCGCCGCCGGCGACGAGCGAGCCAAGGTGCTCGCCCAGGCCCGGGACCAGGCGCGCGAGATCGTCGCCGCGGCCCAGGCCCTGGCCGAACAGGTCAAGAGCGAAGCCGGTGGACGGGGCCAGGCCGAGTACGACCGTATCGTCGGCTCGGCGAGCGACGAGGTCGCCACGGCGCGTCAGCGCGCCATCGAAGAGGCCTCGGCGCGCATCGGCGAGATCGTCTTTGACTTGGTGAACAAGATCGTCGGACGCGAGGTCGACCAGCAGACGCACGAGGACCTCATCCGTGAGGCGGTCGCCGCTCTCACGGCCGAGGCTCAGCGCGGAACGAGTCGCTGACCATGTTGCCCAAACTCGAAGGTTACGCCGCCGCCCTCCTGGGAACGTTGGAAGCGGCCGACCTCTCGACGGTCGCGGGTGACCTGGTCGCACTCGAGCAGACCGTCCTCACCCGTGGCGACCTCCGCGGGGTCCTCGCGGACACCTCGATCGCCGGGTCGGTGCGCGGCGTCATCGTGCGCGAGCTCCTGGCGAACAAGGTGTCAGACACCACCGTGCGACTCGCGGTCTTCGCCGCGACGACGGTGCCGGCCCAGGAGGTCCCCCGGGCGATCGGCGAGTTGAGCCAGAGCGCACACCACCTCGTGGAGAGCGGGTTCATCGAGCGGAGCAACCTCGGGTTGCTCGGGGCGCGCAAGCGCGTCGGCGGGTACGCCGACGCGATCCTCGAAGACCTCGCGACCGACGACTTCGCCACGATTGAACGCGAACTCTTCACCTGGGCGCGCACCATCGAGGACAACCAAGAACTGCGTCGGCTCCTGGTGGACCGCGACGCGTCGATCGACGCGCGGGTCGCGGTCACCGACCAACTCCTTAACGGGCGCGTGAGCGCCGCGACGCTCGCCCTCGCGCGCTACGTGATCGTCGGCGGACGGCCGCGGGACGTCGTGGGGACCCTCGACTTCCTCGTGGACCACGTCGCCGAGGCGCGCAACTGGCGCGTCGCGCGCGTGCACGCCGCCCGCTCGCTCAACGAGCAGGACCAGATCGACCTCGCGCGGTCGCTGAGCGCTCTCACGGGCGGCTCGGTGGAGCTGCAGATCGCCGAGGAGCCCGACCTGCTCGGCGGGGTGCTCGTGGAGGTGGGCGACCTTCGCCTCGACGCCACGACCCGCGGGCGACTGAGCACGCTTCGCGACGCGGTCGCGAGCGGCCATTTTTACGAATCAGCTTTGAAGCAAAACGACTAGGAAAAGGAAACTGTGATGACTGAGCTCACCATTAGTGCCACGGAGATCACCGAGGCGCTGCGTAAGCACGTCGCCGACTTCAATCCGGCGATCGGCGCCGAGCAGGTCGGACGCGTCGTCGAGGTCGGCGACGGTATTGCGCGCGTGTCGGGACTGCCGTCGGCGAAGGTGAACGAGCTGCTCGAGTTCGAGGACGGCACCGTCGGACTGGCCATGAACCTCGACGAGGAGACCATCGGTGCGGTGGTGCTGGGCTCGGTCGACAAGATCGAAGAGGACCAGATCGTCCGCTCGACGGGCCGCATCCTCTCGATGCCGGTCGGTGACGCGATGCTGGGCCGCGTCGTGAACGCGCTCGGCGAGCCCATCGACGGTCGCGGTCCGCTCCAGAACCCCCAGTCGCGCCGCATGGAGGTCCAGGCACCGGGCATCATCGGCCGCCAGCCGGTCGGTGAGCCACTCCAGACGGGGATCAAGGCCATCGACGCGATGACCCCGATCGGCCGGGGCCAGCGCGAGCTCATCATCGGCGACCGCAAGACGGGTAAGACCACCGTGGCCATCGACACGATCCTGAACCAGAAGGGTCAGGGCGTGAAGTGCATCTACGTCGCGATCGGCCAGAAGAACTCGTCGGTCGCCCAGACCGTCAAGACCCTCGAGGACCACGGGGCCATGGACTACACCGTCGTGGTCGTCGCCTCGGCCGGTGACCCCGCACCGTTCAAGTTCCTCGCCCCCTACGCCGGTTGCGCCATCGGCCAGCAGTGGATGGACGGCGGCGAGCACGCGTTGGTCGTCTACGACGACCTCTCCAAGCAGGCCGAGGCCTACCGACAGATCTCGCTGCTGCTGCGTCGTCCGCCGGGCCGCGAGGCCTACCCCGGCGACGTCTTCTACCTGCACAGCCGTCTCCTCGAGCGCGCCGCGAAGCTGTCCGACGAGCTCGGTGGCGGATCGATGACGGCGCTGCCGATCATCGAGACCAAGGCCGGCGACATCTCGGCCTACATCCCGACCAACGTGATCTCGATCACCGACGGCCAGGTGTTCCTCGAGTCCGACCTCTTCTACTCGGGCGTGCGTCCGGCGATCAACGTCGGTAACTCGGTGTCGCGCGTCGGTGGCGCCGCCCAGATCAAGGCGATGAAGTCAGTCGCGGGCACGCTCAAGATCGACCTCGCGCAGTTCCGCGACCTCGAGTCCTTCGCGACCTTCGGTTCCGAGCTCGACAAGTCGTCCCAGGCCCAGCTCGACCGCGGGTACCGCCTGACCGAGCTGCTCAAGCAGGGTCTGAACGCGCCCGTGCCCGTCGAGGAGCAGGTCATCGTGATCTACGCCGGCACCCGCGGCTGGCTCGACACCGTTCCGGTCGTCGACGTTCGTCGCTTCGAGTCCGAGCTGCTCGCGACGTTCCGCGCCAAGCACCCCGAGCTGCTCGAGCAGATCCGCACGTCGGGCACCCTGCCCGACACCGAGGCGATCGACGCGGCGATGCGAGTCTTCGTCGACAACTTCGCCGTCAGCAACTAGCACAACCCGCGATTCGAGAGGAGGAGACATGGCCGGTGGACAGGAGCGCAACCTTCGTCGTCGTATCAAGACGGTAAACGCGACGCGCAAGATCACCAAGGCGATGGAGCTGATCGCGGCGTCCCAGATCACGCGCAGTCAGGCTCGCATCATCGCCAACCGTCCCTTCCGCGACGGCATGCGCCGGATCATCGTCGAGGCCGCTACCGGCGACCCCGCCGCGGCCAAGCGACTGCTCACCCAGCCCGAGACCGTTCAGTCGGCGCTGGTCCTCATCGTCGCCGGCGACCGGGGACTCTCGGGCGCCTACAACTCGTCGGTGCTGCGCGCCGGCGAACGGCTCGTGAACTCGCTGCACGCCGCGGGCACGAGCGTACGGATCATCGCGGTCGGCAAGAAGGCCGCACCGTACTTCCGCTTTCGCGGCTTCGACGTCGAGCGGAACTTCATCGGTTTCGCCGATCGTCCGAGCTTCTCGGACGCCCGCGGGGTGGCGAGCACCGTCGCCGCGCCCTACATCGACGGCGAGGTCCAGCAGGTCTTCCTCGTGTCGACTCGATTCCTGTCGGCCGGCACCCAGCGCGTCGAGGTCGAGCAACTCCTGCCCCTCAGCGTCCCCGAGGCACCCGTCGAGAAGAGCACCAAGCTCAAGGGGTACACCGAGTTCGAGCCCGAGGTCGAACAGCTGCTCTTCTTCCTCGCGCCGCGCGCGCTCGAGAGCGAGATCTTCAGCGCGCTACTCGAGGGCGCCGCGTCGTTCCACACGTCACAGCAGCGTGCGATGGCCGCGGCGACCGAAAACGCCGACGAGTTGGGCCAGAACCTGACGCGCATCATGAACCGAGCCCGCCAGGACTCGATCACCACAGAAATTATGGAAATCGTGGGCGGCGCCGAAGCGCTCCGCTCGGGAAAGTGAGAGACCAATGACCATGGCCCCTGGACAGACCAAACTGGAGACCGGCCGCGTCGTCGCGATCGCCGGTCCGGTGGTGGACGTCGAGTTCCCACCCCACTCCCTGCCGGAGATCAACCACGCGGTCGAGATGGACATCGAGCTCGACGGCGTGACGATCACGGTCGTGGGCGAGGTCGCCCAGCAGATCGGCGAGGGTCGCGTGCGCTGCGTCTGCATGAAGCCGACCGACGGACTCGTCCGCGGCGCGGTGGTGCGCCAGACCGGCCGGGGCATCACGGTGCCGGTCGGTGACGCGGTGCTCGGCCACGTCTTCAACGTGATCGGCCAGTCCCTCGACACCGACGACATCGGGGCCGTCGAGGACCACTGGGAGATCCACCGCAACCCGCCGTCCTTCGACCAGCTCGAGCCCCACGCCACGATGTTCGAGACGGGCATCAAGGTCATCGACCTGCTCGCCCCGTACGTCCAGGGTGGCAAGATCGGCCTCTTCGGTGGGGCCGGCGTCGGCAAGACGGTCTTGATCATGGAGATGATCCGCCGCGTGGCCGAGCAGCACGACGGTGTGTCGGTCTTCGCCGGCGTCGGCGAGCGGACCCGTGAGGGCACCGACCTGCTGCTCGAGATGCGCGAGTCGGGGGTCATCGAGAAGACCGCCCTCGTCTACGGCCAGATGGACGAGCCGCCGGGGGTGCGCCTTCGCGTGGCGCTCGCCGCGCTGACCATGGCCGAGTACTTCCGCGACGTGAAGAACCAGGACGTGCTGCTGTTCGTGGACAACATCTTCCGCTTCGTGCAGGCCGGTTCTGAGGTCTCGACGCTGCTCGGTCGTATGCCGAGCGCCGTCGGATACCAGCCGACCCTCGCCGACGAGATGGGCGAGCTCCAAGAGCGCATCACCTCGACGCGCGGTCGTTCGATCACGTCCCTGCAGGCGGTGTACGTGCCGGCGGACGACTACACCGACCCCGCGCCGTTCACGACCTTCACCCACCTGGACGCCACGACCGAGTTGAGCCGCCAGATCGCGGCGCTGGGTATCTACCCCGCGGTCGACCCGCTCACCTCCACGTCGAACATCCTCGCGCCCGAAGTGGTCGGGGACCGGCACTACCAGGTGGCCCGTCGGGTCCAGCAGATCCTCCAGCGCAACAAGGAACTCCAGGACATCATCGCCATCCTGGGTCTGGACGAGCTCTCCGAAGAGGACCGGATCACGGTCTCGCGCGCTCGCAAGATCCAGCGATTCCTTTCCCAGCCGATGTTCGTGTCCAAGGTCTTCACCGGTATCGACGGCATCAACGTGCCCGTGGCCGAGACGATCGAGTCCTTCGAGCACCTCGTCAATGGTGACCTGGACCAGTACCCCGAGCAGGCCTTCTTGAACGTCGGCGGTGCGTCCGACGTCGAGCGCAAGGCCGCCGAGTTGGCGAACGAGTAGTTGTGGCCACGTTGAAGGTTGAGATCGTGACGCCCGAGGCGGCGTTGTGGCGCGGCGAGGCGAACGCGCTGGTCGCGCGGTCGTCCGAAGGTGACTTCACGATCCTGCCCCAGCACACCGAGACGGTCGGCGACGTCGTGGCGGGTGTGGTGCGCGTGCAGACGAGCGAGGGCGAGTTGGCCTTCGCCGTGCACGGTGGTTACTTCCAGGTCGGACCCGGCGACGTCGAAGGCGAGACGCGAGCGACCGTGCTCGCGGGTGTCGCGGAGCGCACGACGGAGATCGACGTCGCCCGAGCCCAGGCCGCCAAGGAGCGCGCCGAGGCCGATCTGGCGACGCTGACCAAGGGCGATCCCGAGGACCACGCGGCGCACCTGCTCGCCCACGCGGCGCTCGAGCGGGCCGAACTACGCCTGCGCGCGGCGGGGTAGCGACGCGGGGTCGCTACCCGTCACGAACGCAGTGGTGACCGCGTTCGGGCGGCGACGTTGAGTTGCGCTCGAACGCGCAGTAGGTAGTAGAAAACGACGACGATGGTGACCGCGTCACCACCGGCCACGAGGACGAGCATCGCGGTCAGCCAGAGCCCCTTGGACCGTCCGATCGATTGAAAGACCGAGCCCGGGGTTCCCACCGCGTGACCGATTGCCCACGCCGACGCGATGAGCACCGTCGCAATGAGCAGGGAACCAACGAGTCCGACGACGGCGCCACCGCGCGCGAGCGTGTATGTCTCGCCCAACAGTCGGATCGTCAGCGTGGTCAGTGCGAGCACTGTTCACCCCTCGCCCGACCATATCAGGCGTGGCTAGCGAGCGCTCACGTACTCCAAGAGTTCGCGCTTCTCGTGCTCCAACTCGGTCACCCGCGCCTTGACGACGTCGCCGATCGAGACGAGCCCGACGAGCAGGCCACCCTGTACGACCGGCACGTGGCGGATGCGCTTGTCGGTCATCGTGGCCATGAGTTCGTTCATCGTGGTGGACTCCTGACAGGTCGTGACCGCGGTGCTCATCAGGGCGGCCACCCGCAGGTCGAGCGCCGCGGCGCCCTCGCGGGCGAACGCGCGCACGATGTCTCGCTCACTGAGAATCCCGGTGAGCGGTCCCGTGCCGCCGACGACCACGAGCGCACCAATTCCGCGTTCCTTCAGCATCGCCACCGCGTCGTGTACGGAGCGTTCCTGATTGATGGTCGCGACGTCGCGCCCCTTCGTCGCTAGCAGGCTGGCTACGTTCACCCCGACCTCCTTGTACTCACGAGTAGTCCTCGTAGCCGGACCCTAACGCGCGCGAGCGCGAGTCGCAACGTGATCACTCGTGCACTCATTCACGAATCAGAAGCCGGCGGTCGTGAACTCCTGGAGCTTGTTGTGCCGGTGGAAGGTCTCGATGGTGCGCACCGTGCCCGAGCGGGAGCGAACGACGAGTGACTGGGTGGTGGCACCGAACTCGGTGAACCGGACCCCCTTGAGGAAGTCGCCGTCGGTGACCGCGGTCGCCGAGAAGTAGCAGTTGTCACCGGTCACGAGGTCGTCGGTCGTCAGCACCCGGTCGAGGTCGTAGCCCATTGCTTCGGCCGTCTCGCGTTCGACTTCGTCACGCGGGTAGAGCACGCCTTGGATCTCGCCGCCGAGACCCTTTAACGCGGCCGCGGCGATGACGCCCTCGGGCGTACCGCCGATACCGAGCAGGAGGTCGGCCCCGGAGTTCGGCCAGCCGGTCGCGATGGCGCCGGTGACGTCGCCGTCGGAGATCAAGAGCACGCGCGCGCCCGCCTCGCGGATCTCGCCGATCAGCTCGTGGTGACGGGGACGATCGAGCACGACGACCCCCAATTCCTGAACCGGCTTGCCGAGTCGCTTGGCGAGTTCGCGCAGGTTCTCGGTGGGCGTCGCGTTGATGTCAACGGCGCCGCGGCCGCGCGGGCCGACCGCGATCTTGCGCATGTAGACGCAGGGACCCGGGTTGAACATGGTGCCGCGCTCGGAGAGCGCGATCACCGAGACCGCACCCTTACGCCCCATGGCGGTCATCGTGGTGCCGTCGATGGGGTCGACGGCGACGTCGACGAGGGGGGGTTGGCCGTTGCCGATGTGCTCGCCGTTATAGAGCATCGGTGCTTCGTCCTTCTCGCCCTCGCCGATGACGACGATGCCGTCCATGGCTACGGCGCCCAGGACGAAGCGCATGGCGTCAACGGCGGCGCCGTCGGCGGCCATCTTGTCGCCGCGACCGGCCCAGCGAGCCGCGGCGATTGCCGCCGCCTCGGTCACGCGAATCATTTCCAGGGCGATATTGCGGTCCGGTTCTGACGGTGGTTGCACGCTAGGAAGCGTAGCCCGAGCGGCGCGACGGGGCTCGATCGAAGCACCCGTGCGCAGCGGCAATACTGGATGGGTGAGTTCGTTGCTGGTCAAGCCCGCGGGTCCGTTGTCGGGCGATGTCCAGGCCTTCGGTGCGAAGAACGCGGTCTTGAAGCAGATGGCGGCCTGCCTGTTGGCGAGCGGAGTGCACCACCTCACGAACGTGCCCGCGATCAGCGACGTCACCATAATGACCGAGTTACTGCGCGCGGTCGGCTGTGAGGTCGAAGTGGGCGAGCACCGACTGACCATCACCGTTCCCGAGGCTCGCGACCTTCACCCCATCGCGCCGGCCCACCTCTTTGAGGCGATGCGCGCCTCCATCGTCGTGCTCGGGCCGCTGCTCGCGCGCTGCGGCGAGGCCCACATGGCCCTGCCCGGCGGTGACGACTTCGGTCAGCGGCCGATCAACTTCCACACCGACGGCCTCTCGGCGATGGGCGCCGACTTTCACAACGACCGGAACTCGATCCACGCCACGACGACGCGGGCCCGACTGCGCGCGACGCGGATCACGCTCGAGTACCCGAGCCACACGGCGACCGACAATCTGCTAATGGCCTGCGTGCTGGCCGAAGGCCGCTCGGTGATCGACAACGCCGCGCGTGAGCCCGAGGTTGAAGACCTGGGACGTCAGCTGATCGCCATGGGCGCTCGCATCGAGGGCCTGGGCACGTCGCGACTCACCATCGACGGCGTCGAAACGCTCAGCGCGGCCGATCATGAGGTGATACCCGATCGCGTCGTCGCGGCGACCTACCTCGCGGCGGGACTGATCACCGGTGGCGCGGTGCGAGTCATCGACGCGCGCGCGGACCACATGGAGATGCTGCTACGCAAGATTGAGGCGATGGGCGGCGTGGTCGACGTGACCGGACCGGGCATCGTCGTGCGTGGTCCGGGCCGACTGCGGGGCTGTGACGTCTCGACGTTGCCCTACCCCGGGGTGGCCACCGACTATAAGCCGCTGCTCACGACGATGCTCGCCGTGGCCGACGGGGTTTCGGTCGTGACCGAGAACCTCTTCGCCGGGCGATTCCGCTACGTCGACGAGCTCGTGCGGCTGGGCTCGAACATCACCACCGACGGGCACCACGCGATGATCCGGGGCGTTGACCACCTCATCGGCACGACGGTGCGCGGATCCGATATCCGCGCCGCCGCAGCGCTCGTGCTCGCGGGACTCGTGGCTGACGGCGCGACCACGGTCGAGGGACTCGAGCACGTCGAGCGCGGCTACGACGACTTCGTGGGTCGGCTCACCAGCCTCGGCGCCCGGATCGAGCGACTGCGATGATTGCTCGCGACCCCGATGAGTTGATCGCCGAGGCGGCCCAGGGCTCTCGCACGGCCCTCGCGCGACTGATCACCTACGTGGAGTCCGGTGGCCGGAACCAGCGAACCACGGTGGCTCGCGCCTACGCGACGCCAGCCCCCTACGTGGTCGGTCTCACCGGTCCACCGGGTGCCGGCAAGTCGACGCTCACCGACCAGTTGATCAAGACGGCCCTCGCGAGCGGCTCCTTTGACGGAACCCAGGCCTTCGACCAGGTTGGCGTTCTCTGCGTGGACCCGAGCTCGCCCTTCACCGGCGGCGCCATCCTCGGCGACCGGATTCGCATGCAGGACCACGCGACCAACGACCACGTCTTCATCCGTTCGATGGCGACGCGCGGTCACCTCGGTGGGCTCTCGCTCGCGGTCCCCGACGCGATCCGGGTCCTCGGCGCGGCGGGGTTCTCGGTGGTCTTCGTCGAGACCGTCGGCGTCGGGCAGATGGAAGTCGACATCGCCTCGGCGGCCGACACCACCGTCGTGGTAACGAACCCCGGCTGGGGTGACTCGATGCAGGCCAACAAGGCGGGGCTGCTCGAGGTGGCCGACATCTTCGTGATCAACAAGGCCGACCGCGCGGGACTGCGCGAGACCCGCCGGGACCTCGAACAGATGCTCGAACTCGGCACCGCCAAGGACCCTCGACCGCCGATCCTCGAGACCGTGGCGAGCACCGGGGCGGGTACCGACGAGCTCTGGCGCGCGATCATCGATCACCGCCGCCTCGTGACCGGTGCCCAGCACGACCGCCATCGCCAGACCCAGGCGCGCACGGAACTGGACCGGGTCCTCTCGGTGATGTTGCGCGCGCGCATCGGCGAACTCGCCGAGGGGTCGGCCTACGCCGAACAGGTCGCGGCGTTGACTAAGGGAACGACTGACCCGTATCGGGCGGCCGAGGCGTTACTCTCAGAGACGTGATTGCCGCGTCGGTCGGTTTCGACCTCTTCTTTCTCGTCCACGTCCTGGCCGCCGTGGCGACGATCACCGTGATCGTGGTGATGCGATCCGGGGCGACGGCGGTCGCGAGCGGCGCCGACACTGTGATTCAACGCCGCCGATTTCCCGATCGTCGCAACTGGGCTGCGAGGGTCGTCCACCTCCTGGTTCTGACCGGGCTGGCGATGTCGTTCTCGGGCGCCGGCTCGGACTCGATGCGCCGGCCCTTCGTGATCGTGGGCCTGCTCTGCTACCTCGCGATCGCCGGGCACCTCGAGGCCCGGACGTTACCCCTGGAGCGCACGGTGGCCGAGGAGATCGCCAACGACGGCGTGGCCGACGCCGCCAAGGGCCGCCAGCTCGCGCGCTCGGTCGACGTGATCGGCGCACTGCTCGCGGTGGCCCTGATCTCGATGATCATCCAGTTCTAGCGAACCGGCCCGACGTCGGCCTAGAGGAAGGCCGCGCGCCCCACCATGCCAGCGGCGACGGTGGCGTTGGTCACCTCATCGATCAAGACGAAGCTGCCGGTCACCCGATTGTCCCGGTAGTCGTCGACGACCAGGGGGTCAGCGGTCTGCAGCTGGACCAGTCCGATGTCGTTGGTGCGTAACTCGTCGGCGGTTTCGACGCTGAGCGTGGCCACGTCGACGACGCCGTCGAGCGCGACGATGCGCGCCGGGGTGACCCGGGTCGTGTGCTTCAGGCGGAGCCGCGATCCGGTGACGAGCGGACGCTCGCCGAACCAGCAGACAGTCGCGGCGATCTCGCGCGTGACCCGGGGCAGGGGAGCACAGGCGAGCATGTCACCGCGACCGGCGTCGGTCTCGTCGGCGAGTGCCACGTCGATGGAGAGCCCCGCTCCGGCCCGCACGTCGGCCCCGTTGTGCAGCGTGTTGAGGGCCGTGATGGTCGTCTCGATGCCCGCGGGCAGCAGCGTGACGGCGTCGCCCTCGTGCAGCGTGTCGCCGTTCACCATGCCGGCGTAGGTCCTTCCACCACCGGGCTGGCGCAGGACCCACTGGATGGGAAGCCGGGGACCGTTCGTCGCGTTCGTCCAGGCGCCGGCGTCGCTCGATTCGAGCGCCTCGAGCACGGTCGGACCGGTGTACCAGGGGGTGTGGTCGGACGCGTCAACGACGTTGTCGCCGAGCAAGGCGGAGGTCGGCACGCAGGTGATCGCGTCAAAGCCGAGTTCTCCGGCTACGGTCTCCACCTCGTCGACGACGCCCTGGAAGGCCGCCGACGACCAGTGCACCGCGTCCATCTTGTTCACCGCCACCACGAGGCCCCGCACGCCTAAGAGCGCGGCGATGCACAGGTGGCGCCGGGTCTGCTCCTTGAGCCCGTGCGCGACGTCCACGACGACGAGCGCCAGGTCCGCCGTTGAGGCGCCCGTGGCCATGTTGCGGGTGTACTGCACGTGACCGGGGCAGTCCGCGATGATGAACTTGCGTTGCGGGGTCGACGCGTACCGGTAGGCGACGTCGATCGTGATCCCTTGTTCGCGCTCGGCGCGCAGGCCGTCAGTGACGAAACTGAGGTCCAGGTCGCCGACGCCGCGACGTTCCGAGGCGTTCACCACGGCGTCGAGCTGGTCGTCGAAGAGTTGACGGGTGTCGACGAGTAGTCGGCCGATGAGTGTCGACTTGCCGTCGTCGACCGACCCGATGGTGGCGAGTCGCAAGATGTCGGTAGTGAGTTCCACTTAGAAGTAGCCCTCACGCTTTCGGTCTTCCATCGCGGTCTCGGAGAAGCGGTCGTCGGCGCGGGTCGCTCCTCGTTCGGAGACGTTCGCGGTCGCCACTTCGCGCACGATGGCTTCAACGCTCACCGCGTCGGATTCCACCGCACCGGTGCAGGTGGCGTCGCCGACGGTGCGGTAGCGCACCAGACGTCGTTCGACGTGCTCGCCCGAACGTGGTTGGATGAACTCGTTGACGGCGAGCCACATCGCGTCGCGACGAATGACCTCGCGCTCGTGGGCGAAGTAGATCGGCGGCAGCGCAACGTTCTCACGCTCGATGTACTGCCAGATGTCCAGTTCGGTCCAGTCCGACAGCGGGAAGGCTCGCAGGTGTTCGCCGGCGTTCACCCGACCCTGGTAGAGCTGCCAGAGTTCGGGGCGTTGCTGGCGCGGATCCCACTGGCCGAAGGCGTCTCGAAACGACAGGATCCGCTCTTTGGCGCGGGCCTTGTCCTCGTCGCGACGGGCACCCCCGAATGCGGCGTCGAAGCCGTGCTCGACGATCGCGTCCAAGAGCGCGACGGTTTGGAGCCGATTTCGGGCGCCGTGGGGGCCGGGATCGGCCACCCGACCGCGATCGATCGCCTCTTGGACGCTCGCGATCACGAGGCGCGCGCCCAGGTTCGCCACGGTCTGATCGCGAAACGCGAGGACCTCGGGGAAGTTCTGCCCGGTATCAACGTGCATGACGGGAAAGGGCAAGCGACCTGGGGCGAAGGCCTTGACGGCGAGGTGCAGCAGCACGGCCGAGTCCTTGCCGCCCGAGAAGAGAAGTACGGGTCGTTCACATTCAGCGGCCACCTCGCGCAGAATGTAGACGGCGTGGGACTCGAGGAGCGAGAGGTGGTCAGTCGTTGTCTGGGGGCGCAGGGGTGTCAAGGTCATGGTTCCGTTCCTCGAATAGTCTACAATATCACTAGGAAATATTAAACTTTTCGAGGTCTTTTCATGATGATACCCAGCAACCACGCGACTGAGGACCTGACGGCGCTCAACGCCCGCTTTGAAACGGCGGACCCGAGCGAGGTGTTGGCGTGGGCCTTCAGCGAGTTGGGCGACGTCGTCGTCGCGTGCTCGTTCGAGGACCTGGTGCTCGTGCACCTCGTGCACGAGCGCTGGCCCGAGGCGGAGTTCGTCTTCTTGGACACGGGCGGGCATTTTCCCGAGACGATCGAGTTCGTCGATCGAATTGAACGCGAGTGGTCGTTGCGGATCACCCGGCCCGAGCTCGGCCCCGAGGTGGCGGTCTGGCCCTGTGGCACCGCGCAGTGCTGCGCCCTTCGAAAGGTCGAACCACTGCAACGAGCGCTCGCCGGTCGCGCGGGTTGGGTCACCGCGCTCAAGCGCGTCGACGCACCGACGCGCGCCACGACGCCCGTCGTCGCCTTTGACGAGAAGTTCGGTCTGGTCAAGGTGAATCCGCTCGCGACGTGGACTGACGACGACATCACGTACTACATCGATCAGCACGCTCTGGCGACCCATCCACTGTGGGCGCAGGGGTTCGCATCGATCGGTTGCGCCGCGGTGACGACCAAGCCAGTGAACCCGGGGGACCGGCGCAGTGGGCGCTGGGCCGGCGGCGACAAGGTCGAATGCGGACTGCACGAGGACCCCTTCGGCGAATCCCGTTGGTGAAGGAGTAAGGCAAATAGCCCAACCCCCCCCCGAGTCCTGAACCGAAGTATCTCCTAGACACCGACCAGGGTCGGTGCTTCGGTTGACGCTTCAACGGGGTGTGCCGATTCGTCGATGTTCTGACGACTCGGTCTTACCGCCCCTCCACGTCCAGCCACGGAGTGTGTCCCCGCGGCGGTGGATTGACTGGTCCACCGAGCCAGGTTGGTCGCGGCGTTGAGGTCGCGGTCCAGTACGTGCCCGCAGTGCTCGCAGGCGTAGGTGCGCAAGGTGAGGGGCAGCTTGGCTTTCACTGCCCCGCACCCCGCGCAGGTCTTGGACGACGGGTAGAACCGGTCGGCGAGCACCAGCTCCGAGCCATACCACGCGGTCTTGTAGGCGAGCTGACGTCGGAACTCACCCCAACTGGCGTCGGCGACGTGCTTGGCGAGGGCGTGGTTCCTCACCATGCCCCTCACGTTCAGGTCCTCGATCACGATCCGGTCGTAGTGCTTCGCGAGCATCGTCGTCGTCTCGTGGATCAGGTTGCGTCGTGAATCAGCAATCTGGTGGTGGATCTGCTGGACCCGGGCGTTGGCCCGCAGCCACCGGTTCGACGGGGCGACTCCCCTGCGTGGTCCCCGGCGCCGTGACGCCACGCGCTGGGCGCGGGCGAGCTTCGCTTCGGACCGCTGGTAGTGGCGGGGGTTGGCGACCGAGAGGACGTGTTCGCCGCTAGGGGTCGCCCCGGTGTAGAGGGTGGAGATTCCCACGTCGACGCCGATGACTCGCTCGGGGGGTCGGGTCGTGGGAATCGCACGCTGGACCTCGACGGTGAAGGAGATCCACCACCGGCCCGAAGCCTGTGAGACGGTCGCCGCGAGGATCCGCCCGGTGCCGCGCTCGAGGTGGCGATACAGCTTGCGCATCGACTCGTAGGTCTTCACCTCCCCGATCCGAGCGAAACGCACGTGGTGGGCGTCACTGAGACGCACCGCCGTGTTCATGAACCGCACCGAGCCACTGCGACCCCGACTCTTGAACGTGGGGAACTTACCCACGCCCTTCCTCCAGTTGGCGAAGGCGCGAGAGAGACGCTGGGCGGCGTCGTTGTAAGTGGACGACCCGTTCGCAGCCCACCACGGGGCCAACTCGTCGCGCTTCGCGGCCCAGAGATAGAGCAGGTCGAAGTGGCTGGTGCCGAGGTAGTCCTCTTTGGCGACGTCCTCCCCGGCTTCTTTGCGGGCCCGGTTCTCATCCCAGTTGGCCTTCACGAGCCCGAGCAGTGCGTTGTAGGCGAACCGTGAACCCCCGATGTGGCTTCGAAAGAGGTTGGCTTGTTCGGGTGAGGGGTCGATCGCGAAGCGGTAGGCCTGGGTGATTGTGGTCAGCGCTGGTGACGAATCGACGGTGGCCACGGGTGCAGTATCGGCCCGGAGTGTGACATTGGCCTTATGCATTCACCAACGGAGTTTGCCGAAGGGTCATCCACCAATTTCACGTGACGGCCTTGTACATTTAACGGCAATGTCGAGTGAGATCCAGCGAACGCGAGCCGGATGCTACTGATCATCCTGCTGCTGCTTTGGGGCGCGTTCCTCGTTCCCATGTTGGTGCGGCGGATTCGCGACTTTCGAGGTGACCGGTCGATCGAGCACTTCCACGAAGAACACGACGTCATGGGACGCCGTGCGGTGGTCGAGCCGGTGCATCGCTTGGACGAATACGACGGCTATGACACGTACGAGCCGGACAACCGCGCACAAACTCATCGCCCGCGGCTCACCGTGGTTCACGACGACGACACGTATCAGTCACTCGAGGCCCGTGGTTCGTGGGCCGAGTGGAGCGACGACTACGAGTTCGATGAGTCGCCCAACCGGCGCCGCGAGGTGCGATTCGAGGCGCCGTCCGCTCAGCGCCCGGTGGCGAGCGGGTACGCCGCGGCCTACGCCGCGACCCCGCGGACGCGATCCGTTCGGTCCGCGCCCGCGTCCGTACGCCACGCGCGCTCGATGCGCGCTCGCCGGCGCGTCATGTTCATGCGTCTCGTACTGACGGCGCTGACCCTGAGTGTTATCGGCTTCTTCACCGGCTTCGCGCTGGCCTGGGACCTCGCGATCGTCGCGTGGATCGGCGTGGTGGGGTTCATCGCCCTGGCGTTCTACGCCGTCGGTCAGGGGTACCTGCACGAATCATCATTTGGGCTGAGTTCGCTGAGCCGTCGGCCCGCGGCCCCGGTCGAACCACTCGCTGCCCGCGGGGTGCGTACGCCCCAGCGCGACGAATGGACCTATGACGAGTACGACGATGAGTTCGAGGAATTTCCACCGTTTGAGACTCGCACCAGTGCCCGGAGCACCGGTCAGTGGCGCGACGAAGATTCTGACCGATACGCATTCGGTTAGACTGGGGGCTCCTTCGGGGGTGTAGCTCAATTGGTAGAGCGCTACGTTCGCAATGTAGAGGCAGTGGGTTCGAATCCCATCACCTCCACGAAGTTGAATCGAATGAACCGCACTGGGTTCAGACGGTAATTACGTGGATCAATTCTTCGAGACCAGTGAAGTCGTCTGGGTTGCGCGTGTAGAGTGTCAGACCGTTAGCGTGGGCGATTGCCGCGATCAATAGATCGGCCATGCGTGACCGGTGGGTTCGGCCGGTGCTGGCAACAGCCGCAACTATTTGCCCAAAACTACGCGCGGCCGCAGCGTCAAAGGGGATAGGTTCGAAGGTCGCCTCTGTTTGTTGAAGGCGAGCCTGGCGGTTTGCTTGCTCGGTGACCGACGACGCCAGCATTGGTCCTGCGGCCAGCTCTGCAAGTGTGATCGCACTCACCGAAATCTCCTCGGGCAAGGCTTGTTGAACCGCGAGTTCATCCCAGTCGATGACCACTGAAGTATCGAGTAGGCCCGTAGTCATCTAGAACTCTTGGTCAACGAAGTTGTCGAAGTCGGATCGAAATCGCTTTGCGTCAATGCGCGGCCCGGTCTCGGCGAAATCAGCAATGGCGGATTTCGGAACAACGGTTCGCCGTGGCGCGAAAAGAGGGCGTAGTTCGGCCACCGGGATTCCGTTGCGGGTCACCACGAAACTTTCGCCAGCGACGACCTCGTCGATCACCTTCGCGTTCTCGTTGCGTAGTTCACGCTGGGCAATGGTTTTGGTCATGAGAGTAGTGTAGCCGATTGTGCGACGCAGTGCTACGAAAGCAAGTGGCGCTTCAGTTCAACTTGACGTACTAGCTGTCGCACGGAAAGCGTGTTAAAGAGAGGGCGTCGAGCGGTTCATTCGTCACAACAGTGGATGATCGAGAGTCTCCACGGTGAGGCGCCGATTCTTATTGCGTCCCTCAGCGCCCACTCCGGTGAAGAGCCGAGTCCGACATCAAGGCGCGATGCCACGGTCCGACCGGAACCTCTCAGGTCGAATGAGACACGCGGTCGAATTTAGTTGTTAGCGGCCACCTCCAATTCTGGTGGGTTAATCCCAATACCGTTTACTTAAGGTCTGAGGTGGTATCCTGGGGATATGCCACGTGCGGGGTGGGTGAAGCCAGAGACCGATCAGCGCTTGTCCGATCACATCTCCATCGGCGTGCTGACCCGGGTGTTCCCGCCCGAGTTGGTCGATCGCGTGATCGAAGAATCGGGTCGCGGCGAGAAGCGCCACCGGCTGCTGCCCGCTCGCGTTGTCGTCTACTACGTGCTTGGCCTGGCCCTCTTCAGCCAGTCCTCCTACGAAGAGGTGATGCGGATGCTCGTTGAGGGGCTCAGCTGGGCCGGCGACTGGGCCCACGCCTGGAACGTGCCCACCAAGGCTGCGCTGTTCAAGGCGCGCATGCGCCTGGGTTCTGCACCGCTCGAGGCGCTGTTCAAAGAGACCGCGACGCCCATGGCGACCAGGCGCACCAAGGGTGCGTGGTTCAAGGGACGCCGGCTCATGGCGATTGATGGCACGTGTCTTGACGTCGCCGATACTGTCGCCAACGACGCGGCTTTCGGACGTCCCGGCTCGAAGGGTCCCGGGGGTGTCGGGGCCTTTCCCCAGATCCGCGTGGTGGCCCTCGCCGAGTGTGCGACCCACGCGATAGTCGACGTCGCCATCGGTCGCTACCGCGACAGTGAACATCGCCTCGTGGCGGACCTCGCGGACTCGATGGGACCGGACACGTTGGTACTCGCGGATCGGGGGTTCTTCAGCTTTTCCTGGTGGACCAAGGCCGCAGCGAGCGGGGCGGACCTGTTGTGGCGCACGAAGTCGAGCCACTCGCTGCCCATGCGCCAGCGTCTCGCGGACGGCTCGTTTCTCTCGGTGATCTATCCGAGCCTGAAGGATCGCCGCCACGACACCAACGCCGTTTCGCTGCGCGTGGTCGAGTACGCACTCGGTGACGAAGACGCCGAGGACACCACCTATCGCCTGCTCACCACGATCCTCGATCCCACGGAGGCTTCGGCCACCGAACTCGCTGGCCTCTACGCCGAGCGCTGGGAGATCGAGTCCGCGTTCGATGAGTTAAAGACCCACCAGCGCAGTGCGCGTGTCGTGCTGCGCTCGAAGATGCCCGAGGGCGTGCGCCAGGAGGTCTACGGCTACTTCTGCGTGCACTACGCCATTCGCTGGCTGATGCACTCAGTGGCGCTCGGCGCGGACGCCGACCCCGATCGGATCAGTTTCACCCGCACCCTCCGGGTGGCGCGCCGCACAACGGCGTCTCACCCGGGTTTTTCCCCCTCAGGTACTTGACGCCGCACACCACCAGGCGACCTCGGAGATGCCCTTCGAACTTCTCGGCCCGAGGCGTCACCGCACCAACGCCCGGGTCGTCAAACGCAAGATGTCGAACTACGGCGTGACGCGCCCCGAACATCGCCGTCCGGGGCCACCTCCGGATCGGGCCCCAAGGGTCCTATCCGCTTAAGTAAACGGTATTGGGGTTAATCCACACCAGTTCGGGGATCGAAGGGGCTTGCGGCGCGAGTCGGCGAAAACGAATCGGGTTGGCTTCGTAGGCGGCGTTCAAAGTCACTTGTCGCTGTTCTCGAATCTCCAAATGCGTGCCGTAGTGCACTGACGCCGGGGTGTGCAGTCCAATGCCCGAGTGCCGGTGCTCGTGATTGTAAAACGTGAAGAAGCGCTCGCTGAACACCCGCGCGTCTTCGAGGCAGCCGAAGCGCGACGGGAAGGTCGGGCAGTACTTGAGGGTCTTGAAGGCCGCCTCGGAGAAGGGGTTATCGTTGCTCACGTGGGGTCGTGAGTGGCTCCTCACGACGCCAAGGTCGACCATCAACTGACTGACCGGTTTGGAGCGCATGGCGCCTCCGCGGTCAGCGTGAATGGTGAGCGCGTCACGGGTGATCCCCTGAGTGACAATGGCGTCCTCGATGAACTCTTTGAGAACCACGACAGGAACTCGCCCAGCGTCGTTAGGCAGTGGAGCGATGCCTGCGGCTGGGTGCGCGGCACTGCGACCATCCCCCCGACGCTACCGCAAACTGGGCTATCTCACTCCGGCGAAGTGGATACCCCAACTGAATGGGGTCAAGGCCACACAGCGCACTGGACGACGCCACGCCCGAAGAGGCCGAGATTTGCTAAAGCAACCGAACGTAATTTGGTAACGAGTTCGATTGTTTCCTGGTGAGCGCCTGCTCTACCTTTCTGTCAACATCCAATGAAATAATCACTTGCGAGGATCGGGGTGTAGACCAGTTCAATACTATAAAGGAGACGAAAGTGCGTGGTATTTTATCCAAGTTGACAATGGCCGTTGTGCTGGCTGGCTCGATGGTGGTTGCAACCACCTCAGTCGCGATGGCAGCTCCCGTATCATCAAATTCACCAATCAGTACGCCGGTGATCTTCAACCCAACTCTTTCGACGACACTTACTGTCAGCCAACAGAGTGCGTTGGTTGCGCAGTTCAATGCCGACCTTCCAGCGTTGAAGCTAGCCCTGGCCGCTGGTGACAGCCTGTCGCAGGCACTTGTTGTAGCTGGATTTCCCGCAATCCAGGCTGCGCAAGTTGGAGCGCCGAGCGGTACTGGTGTTAGTGGCGGCGTGCAGCCAGCTGGCGCCAGTTGTCAGGCCTGGACCTGTGGTTGGGAGTTCAGCGCAACCACGACGTACGAATTGGAATGGTTGGTGTGGGCCGGCGGGATTACGGGTCCAGGTCTCATCTGTCTAGTGTTCGGTGCTGAGACAGCGGGTGCGGCCTGTGCAGCTGCTGCCGCAATTTGGGGACTCGTATCTGCATACGTTTACTCGCCGCCTCGTTACAACGCTCACCGGTGCATGTACTTTGGCGTTGGATTCGGGATCGTCGCAAAATTCGACGCTTGCTAGTCGAACGGATGTGTTGTAGTGATTAGGTCATGAGTGCGTTAATTCCGTTCGGTGGAGCCGCCTACCGCCAGTTGTCATCAACTGAGCGGCGGGTGGCTCGCCGAGCCGTTGGCAAAGCAACGCCAACTCTCGAGTTTCGTCTCAATCAGGCAGGACTCGGGTGGGCGTTGGCCACATCTTTAGTAGCAGGGTGTGTGGCCCTCGCTCTCGGACTGTTCGGTGCATACCTTGCTTTTCAGACTGATGTTCACGCAGTACCTATCTTGCTAGTATCCACGGCCGAAGTCGCAATGACCATCCGTTTCTTCATGCGATATATGACTTTCCGTCACCTCGTTGCTGATTCGGAGCATCGACCTGGAGAAACACACCATTCGACATGACGGATCTTCGGAAGTGCGCGTGGTTTTGAGATTCGGTCGGTCTGGACTTAGGAGTTAGCGAAGGGCGGGGGTCCTGCAAGTCTGTTGTTTCTCTACGACAACGGATTGGAAGGCCCCCGTGATCACTGACCCTACCCTCATGAACCTGTTCTTCGTCAACCTCGATGGTGTTCGAGTGCTCGGCATCGACGACGAGGTCACGATTCCCGAGGTCCACATCGAGCTCGAGCGTCTGGTCGCTGGCTGTCCGACCTGCGGCGTCGTCGCTCGCGTGCAGGGCCGCAGTCCAGTGCGGCTCATTGATCTGTCCATGGCCGGGCGAAGGATCGCCCTCGTGTGGAACAAGCGACGCTTCATCTGCCTCGAACCAGCGTGCGAGAAGATCACCTGGACTGAAGTTGACCACCGAATCGCCACGCCACGCTTTGCACTGACCGATCGGGCCGGGCGTTGGGCCACCTTCCAGGTCGGTGCCCAGGGACGTCCGGTCTGTGACGTGGCCGAGGAGCTCGGCTGTTGGCTATTCCGGTGAGTTCGGACAGGCGTTCCGGGGTTTTCGGACACCCCGCGGTGCGGTCGGAGGTCGCTAAGCGACCGACGCTTGTGTGAGTGGTTGTCCTCGAACTCACCTCCTTTCGTGTCATCGTAGAGCAGTTCGTTTTTGCCGCGGTGATGGTGGTGTTCGTCGTGTCAGTCGAGCGCTGGGGCGGTGGTCTTTTCTCGCCGCCGAGAGGCACCGGAGAGTTCGAGTCGGTGCGTGCGCTGTAACAGTCGGTCCATGATGGCGTCGGCGACGGTGGCGTCACCGAGCCCTTCATGCCAGTGGCTGATGGGCAACTGTGACGTGGCGATGATGGAGCGTCCCCGGCGGTCTTCGACCACCTCCAAGAGGTCGGCCGCTTGATCGTCGCTGAGCGGACGCAGCAACAAGTCGTCGAGTATCACGATGTCGGTGCGCGCAAGCGCCGACATCACCCGAGCGAGGCGTCCGTCAGCGCGAGCGACGCTGAGTTCGTCGAGTAGTCGCGGCACGCGCACGTAGAGCGCGCTGTGGCCGTGGCGGATCGCGTGGTTGGCCAGTGCGCAGGCAATGAACGTCTTGCCCACTCCGGTGGGTCCGACGATCATGACGCCGTGGTGACTGTCGACCCAGGAAGAGTTGACCAGTGACAAGAACGCCGTCTTGTCGAGCCCTCGCGTCTTGGTGAAGTCCACGTCTTCGACGACCGCCGTGCTGCGCAATTTTGCGGCCTTGAGAACTCGCTCGAGCCGTCGGTTCTGACGTTGCAGGAGCTCCGCGTCGACGAGCAGTCCGAGGCGCTCCTCGAAACTGAGTTGGGTGTAGTCGGGGTGTTCTCGCTGCTGGGCGAGTCCCGCGGCCATGGCCGGCAGACGTAGGGACTTGAGTCCCTCGATGGTGGTGTGAGTGAGCACGGTGTTCTCCTTCATTGGTAGTAGTTCGGACCACGGATGTTGCGATGCGCGACGTGGGCCCGAGGTGACGGCGCGCGTAGTGGTCGTTGGTCGAGCCCGTGACTGAGCATCGACTCGACCGACTTATAGGAGAAGGACTTGAGTTGCAGAGCTCGTTCGCAGGCGGCTTCTACGCGTTGCGGCGAGTACTTCTTCGAAAGGCGCATCACGCCCAGGGCCGAGCGGAACCCCTGCTCGGGGTGGGGTCGACTGGCGAGCAGGCCCTCGATGAAGCGAGCCGTCGCGGGTCCGTTCTTCTCGGCCCAATTCACGATGCGCCCCGGGGTCCACTCGAGGTAGCGCCGGTGCGAGTCGGGCATGTGGCCAGCGTCGGTGACGTGACGGCCCTTTAAATAACTGCGCACGTGCGAGGCCACGCGCTGGCTCTTGAAGAAGACCTCGACGAGCGAACCGGTCAGGCGCACCTCGACGACTTGGCCGGCGAGTTGGTAGGGAACGGAGTAGTAGTGCTGGTCGAGCTCGACGTGATAGTCGATATTCACCTTGGACCTGCGCCACGTGGCGAACTCGTAACGCGTCGCGGGCAAGGGGCGCAACGCGGGTTGGTCGAGCTCGGCGAAGAGCGAGGCGCGAGACCCCTCGAGCTTCTTGAAGGGCTTGTCGTTGAGACGCGTCACGAGTGTGGCGATCACCTCGTTGAGCTGCGCCAGTGAGGTGAAGTGGCGATGGCGCAGCACCGCGATTATCCAACGTTCGCAGAGTTGCACCCCCGCTTCGACCTTGGCCTTGTCGCGGGGCTTGTAGGGACGCGCGGGAATGATCGCGGTGCCGTAGTGGGTGGCCATCTCTTGGTAGGTGGCGTTGAGGTCGGGCTCGTAGCGAGATGCCGTGGTGACCGCCGACCGGAGATTATCGGGCACGACGATCTCGGGGACCCCGCCGTAGAAGTCGAAGGCGTTGGCGTGCGCTGCGACCCAGTACATCAGCTCTTGGGAACGCAGGGCCTCGGCGTAGAGGTAGGACGAGGCGCCGAGGACCGACACGAAGAGTTCGGCCTCGAAACTGAGCTCCAGGGTCGTGGCGTCGTAGATGGGGATTCGAAGACCCGGGAAGTCGACGAACATCTTCTCGCCGGCCTTGTGGTCCTGGCGCATCGTCACGTCGCGGTGGCGTCGCCAGATCCGGTAACGCTCACAGAACTGGGAGTAGCCGTAACCATCGGGGTGCAGCTCGCGGTATTCGAACCACAGGAGTTGCAGGGTCACCCCCTTCTTGGCGAGTTCCTTCTTCACCATGTCGTAGTCGGGTTGGGGGTAGTGCGACGTGGGCTTGGTGACGTCGGGGAAGAGACGACGTTCGAGCTCGTCGTCGTCCATCTCTTCTGGTAGCGGCCAGGAGAGGCCCGCGACCCTGGCGCGGATGAGGTAATCGGCGACCGTCGAGCGTGCCATGGCGAGCGACGCCGCGGTGTCGCGGACGCTCAGTTTCTCAGCGAAGTGCAGTCGAAGAACATTGCGGATCTGGCGCATGGTTGTATGGGGACGGGGCATCGGTGACTCCCTTGATCGTGGTAGATCAAAGAAGCGTTATCGGTGCCCCTTCACTCACACAAACGCCAGCGTCCCACCTCGCTCAGGGTGTCCGAAAACCCCGGAACGGGTGTCCGGAATCAATCGGAACAGGTGTCCGGGAACCCCCGGAATCGCCACTGTGATTGGCACACCGTCAACGACGCCGTCCTCGCCTACGGTGAGGCGCTGGTTGCGCACCCCGAACGCTTTGGTGACGTTGAGTCCCTCGGCCTCGACGAACACCTGATGGTTCGCACGGGCGCGAGGCGCCGCCAGAACTTCGTGACGACGATTGTCGATGTGCAACGCGGCCAACTGCTGGACGTCGTGCCTGATCGAACGAGCAAAGCGCCGAAGGCATGGCTGAAGGAGCGTGGTCCAACCTGGTGCGCCGGCGTCACCGCCGGCGCCATCGACCTCTCGGCGACCTACAAGAGCGTCTTCGACGAGGTGCTGGCACACGCGACTCTGGTGGCCGATCCCTTACGCGTAATCAAGCACGCTAACGCCAAGGTCGACGAGTGCCGCCGACGTGTGCAGAACGAGGCCGTGGGCCACCGCGGCCGCAAGGCCGACCCCCTCTACAAGGTGCGACGGATGTTGACCATGGCCGCTGAGCGTCTCGACGTTGACGGCAAGGAGAAACTGCTCGGTCTGCTCAAGGCCGGCGACCGTTACGGCCACGTGCAGGCGACGTGGACCGCCAAGGAGGCGACCCGCGAACTCTACGACGTGCCCACCTACGAACTCGCGCAACAGTTCATCGACGAGCTCATTCGCGACATGGCCGACGAGAGCTGGCCGGTCGAGGTGCGATCGCTGGGACGCACCCTCAAGAAGTGGCGTGACCAGATCATTGCCTGGCACAAGCTACACATCACGAACGGACCCACCGAGTCGATGAACAACCTCGCGAAGAGAGTCAAGAGGGTATCCGTTTACCGGCCCTCACGAGTTGGTGCGCCAGGGGGTCCACCACCTCGCTGTGCGCGGACTTGACACTGGGATCTGGTGGCGGACAGGGAGGTATCGACGTGAAGGTGTGTCGGAACGGAGAGGGCTACTTCGTGAGCGGTGAAGGCAAGGATGTGGAACTGGTGAACGCCTTCCTTCACCATCTTTCGGTCCGCAATTTCGCGGCTACTACCGTGCGCACCTACGCCTTTCACTTGCTGAGCTTTCTGCGCTTCGAGCACGAACGCGGCCTCTGCGTGGCTGACATCGTGCCGAGTGACGTCTTTGACTTTCTCGAGTGGTTGAGTCGCCCCAAGGTGACCGGTGTCGTGGTGCCGATCGGTGCGGGTCCGGTCGCGAGCGCCTCAACGATGAACCAACGGATCGCGGCGTTGCGTGGATTCTTCGAGTACGCCGTCATCACGGGTGTTCGAACCTCGAGCCCCGTGCCGTCGGCTCGACGGTCCACGGGACTCTCGTCAAAGCCCCGTGGCCTGCTCGGCCATCTCGCGACGAGCCGACGGCACCGAGGAGGTGACCGCCTGGTCAAACAGCCTCGTCGCCTGCCCGAGTCGCTCGACGCGCACGACGTTGCGGCCTTTCTTAGTGACCTCAACACCCATCGCGACCGAGCGATGACTCTCGCCATGGTGCTCGGTGGTTTGCGCTCGAGCGAAGTGCGCTCTCTGCTGCTCTGCGACGTCGACGTGGGCGCTCGACGAGTGCGCGTCGTCGGCAAGGGCAACCGGGAGCGGGTCGTTCCGATCGATCGGCCGTTCTTTTCTGAGCTGACCGCTTACTTGCGTCACGAGCGTGCGCCGGACTGCGCGACACCCGAGTGCTTCGTCGTGCTGCGAGGGCCAACCGAGGGACAGCCACTCAGCGAGGCCGGACTACGTCGGATCTTTCGCACGCACCGAGTGAACTCGGGAGCTCGCCGCGTGCGACCGCATCGGCTTCGTCACACCTACGGGACCGAGCTCGCCGCGGCGGGTCTCGACCTGCTCGTGCTACGTGAGCTGATGGGCCACGTGAGCCCTGAGACCACTGCCGGCTACGTGCACCTCTCGCCCGAGACCCTCGCCGAAGAGTATCGTCGCGCCTCGAGCAAGCGATGAGGCCGACCGCGGCGACCACTGGGTTCATCGCGCCAGAGTTCGGTGACCTCTTGGGGCGCTACCAGGGCTTCGTCAACACGCTCGACAGGGGGTTCGAAGACAAGCGACTACGTCTGCGTTCAGCTCGATCGTTCCTCTCACGCTTCGATGATCTTGATGCGTGGATGCGGCGAAGCACTTCCGCCCGTCTCGTGGATCTCCAGCGCACGAAGGCGTGGCCCTTCGTGACGTGGTGCTGTGTCAGTGGCGTCATCGTGCCCGACGTCGACCTGATCGGCGCTCACGGCGCCGGAGCGCACTTCTCGGCGTGGGCCACGGCACACGCGCCAGAGGTGTGCCGCGCCCGCGCGGCGGGCATAGAACTCTCGTGGAGCGAGGCGTGGCTGGATCAGGTCTGTCGGATGCAGCTCGCCTTTGTCTGTCTGACGATGAACGTGGACCTAGAGGAGTTGAACGACGAGGTCCTCGAGCTCTTCGCGACGCGGTTGCACGAAGCGCCCTCGATCAACACCAATCGTCGACGCGTGTTCGAGGGCCGTCATCACGCGCTCACGAGGGTGTGCTACCAACTCGGGTTGGCGCGAGTGGCGCCCGAGCACCCGAACCACCGCACGAGGACGATCGCCCATCACACCCAAGCGATTCCCCAGCCTGAGATCAACGACGCGGTGACCCGTTATCTCGAGACGGTCTCGACAACTCTGCGCCCGAAATCCGTCGACGACAAGGCGCAGAACCTGGTCTTGTTCTTCACGTGGCTCGCCGATACGCACCCGGAGATCTCGCGACTCGCGGGTCTCAATCGCCGCATCGTTGAAGAATTCCTGGTCTGGAACCACGGTCGTTTGTCTCGGGGACGACGGAACCGCGGCGAACCGGTCAGCGTCACGCGCCAACACCAGGCGGTCTCGGTGCTACGCACATTCACCAACGACCTCATCTTTTGGGAGTGGCCGGACCGGCCCGCGCGACCTCTCGTGCACACCAGCGATCTTCCCAAGCTGGCCGAGCATGTTCCGCGAGCGCTGACCCCTACCGACGATCTCGCCCTCATGGCCGCCGTCGCTGATCTTGAGGACGTGGCGGCCCGCAGCGCCATCCGGATCCTTCGTGGGACCGGACTGCGTCTTGGCGAGTTGCTTGAGCTCGAAATTGACTGCCTCCTCGATTTCACGGGACGTGGGACGTGGTTGCGGGTGCCAGTTGGAAAGCTTGACACTGAGCGCACCGTGCCACTCGACGACGACACCCTCGAAGCCTTCGACGAGTGGACGGCCCGGCGAGGACGCCAGCGCGCCGTGCCTCACCCGCGCACGCGACGCCCGGCCGACCTCCTATTTATGATCGGTGGGAGGCCCATCGGAGGAAGTCGGGTACGCAAGGGCCTGACCACGGCCGTTGCCCTCGCGGGACTTACCGATCAGCGCGGTCGTCCCTTGCACGTCACTCCCCACCAACTGCGTCACACCTACGGAACGACGTTAATCAACGCGGGC
>JAKAZI010000055.1:0-5278 GCA_021809495.1 Actinomycetes bacterium
GTCGTCGTTGGTTCGAAGTCCGACGTCGCCGACTCAACCGTCGTGCCCGGTGACCTGGCGATCTCCGCGGTCACCGGTGACGGCGTACGCTCGCTCGTCGCACGACTGGCGGCGCTGGTCACGGTCGCGCGCCGTGAGGCGGCCGAGGCCAGTGACCACGACGTGGTGATCCACCGCCCGGTCCAAGACGACGTCGAAGTGGCCCCGGCGGGACCGAACTCGTGGGTCGTTCGCGGGCGCAGCGCCTTGCGCGCGGTCCGCTTCCAGGACCTGACCGACGACGAGGCGCTGGCCGAGATCGTCAAACGACTACGGGCGCTCGGTGTGGACCGGCTCTTGACGCGAGCGGGCGCGCTGGACGGCGACCTCGTCCAGGTCGGTCCGTTGAGTTTTGAGTGGTGGCGCGACGCCGTTGGCGCGGGCCTGGACCGCGGCGACCACCATCGCGCGACGCGCCGAGAGCGACTCGCGCGCCACGGCCGTCTCGGGACCGGCGATGACGAGGCCTAGCGCGGTCATCAAGATCGGGACCTCGTCGGTGACCGACGAGCGGGGCGGCGTCGACTACGACGTCTTGGTCAGCGTGGCCGCGGACGTCGTCGCACTTCGCGATGATGGCTGGTCGGTGGTCGTGGTGACCTCGGGGGCCATCACCGCCGGCTGGGCCGACGTGGGGCGGGGCCAGCGGCGACCCACCGACGCCGCGACGCTCCAGGCGGTCTCGGCGGTCGGTCAGCCCCTCTTGATGCACGCCTGGCGAAACGCCTTCGCCGAGGCGGGCGCCACCGTCGGACAGGTGCTGCTCGCGCCACTCGACTTCTCCCACCGTGGTCAGTACCTCCACGCTCGTGGAACGCTCGCGGCGCTGTCCGAACTCAACGTGATCGCGATCGTGAACGAGAACGACGCGGTCGCCGACGAGGAGATCCGTTTCGGCGACAATGACCGCCTGGCCGCGCTCGTGGCGAACCTGATCGGCGCGACGCACCTGGTACTGCTGACCGACACCGACGGACTGTTCACGGCGGATCCTCGACTGGACCCGTCGGCAACGTTGATCGAAGAGGTGCGCGCGATCGACGCCACCATCGAGGGGATCGCCGGGCGAAGTCGCTCGGGCGTGGGCAGTGGGGGGATGTCCTCGAAGCTGGCCGCCGCGCGGATGGCCACGTGGTCCGGGGTGACGACGGTGATCGCACCCGCGCGGGTCAACGACCCCGTGCGTCGCGCCCTGGGGGTGGGTCCGAGCGCCGGCACCACGTTCCACGCGCGCGCCGAGCGGCTCCCAGCGCGCAAGGCCTGGATCGCGTTCGCGGTGGCCAGTCGCGGAACACTGGAGATCAATCAGGGGGCGATACAGGCGCTCGAGCACCACGGACGTAGCCTGCTGCGCGTGGGCGTCGTCGGCTACGACGGTGGTTTCGTGGAGGGCGACGCCGTCGAGATCGTGGGGCCCGATCGTGAGGTCGTGGCCAAGGGACTCGTGCGCGTCAGTGCGGAATCGTTCGCCGACGGTGATGACGTGGTCGTGCACCGCGACGACCTGGTCTTGCTGCGCCACTCCTAGCCTCCGTTACGCTACGTAGATGGACACCTCCGTTCTCGCGGCCCAAGGCGCCTCGGTTCGAGAGGCGGCTCGCCGTCTCGCGCAGGCGAGTGACGCCGCGCGGCGCGCCGTTCTGCGCCGGGTCGGCGCGGAACTAGACCGGCGCCGAGCGGAGCTGCTCGCGGTGAACGCGCGAGAGGTGTCCGACTACGCCGACGACGGTGCGGGACTCGATCGACTCGTCCTGACCGACGCGCGCGTTACCGGCATGGTCGAGGCGCTGCGCGAGATCGCCGACGCCGACGACCCGCTCTTTGAGTCGGTCGACCACGACGTTCGACCCAACGGACTGCGCGTCGAGCGGGTCCGCGTGCCCCTCGGGGTCATCGGCGTGGTCTACGAGAATCGACCGAACGTCACCAGTGACGTGGCGGGACTGTGCGTGCGAAGCGGCAACGCGGCGTTCCTGCGCGGCTCCTCATCGGCGATCGAGTCCAATCGATTCATCGTGGCGTGTTGGCGCGATGCCCTCGTCGCCGAGGGACTACCGGCCGACGCGGTGGCGATGGTCGAAGACCCCTCCCACGACGCGGCGATCGCGTTCATGCAACTCACCGACGTGCTCGACTGTCTGATACCCCGGGGCGGTCCCCGGCTCATCGCCGCGATGCGCGAACACGCGCGCGTCCCCTACGTGTTAGACGGTGACGGGAACTGTCACATTTACGTCGATGCGTCCGCGCACCTCGACCAGGCCGTGGCGATCGTCGACAACGCCAAGACCTCGCGGCCGGGCGTGTGCAATGCCGTAGAGACCGTGCTCGTCCACCGCGACGTCGCGGCGACGTTCCTACCCCGACTAGCCCAACGGCTCTCGAGCGTCGAACTTCGAGTGGACGAGCGCGCCGGGGTGTTCCTGCCCGACGCGCGACGCGCTCGCGAGGACGACTTCGCCCGGGAATTTCTCGACTTGATCCTCGCGGTCAAGGTCGTCGACTCTCTCGACGAGGCGATCGATCACGTCGCGCGCTACGGGACGGGCCACAGCGAGGCCATCCTGACTGAGGACACGCACAACGCCGAGGAGTGGATTCGCCGAGTGGACGCCGCGGCCGTGCTCGTCAACGCGTCGACCCGCTTCATCGACGGTGGCGAGCTCGGTCTCGGCGGCGAGGTCGGGATATCGACCCAGAAGTTGCACGCGCGCGGTCCCATGGGGTTGCGCGAACTGACCTGCCTGAAGTGGGTCGTACGAGGAGAGGGACAGGTCCGATGACGTCACTGGATCCGAGGCAGGAGTTGGCGAAACGCTTGGGTCTCGAGCACCTGCCGCCGGTGCACTTCGAGTCGGCCGGTGACGTGCGCGCCCGGCTCGCGAAGCACGAGTACCTCAGTGACGAGGCGATCGCGTCGGTCGCGTTCTTGGCCGACCGGCTCGCCAAGCCGGTCCTGGTCGAGGGCCCGGCGGGCACCGGAAAGACGGCCCTCGCCAAAGCGGTGGCCGACGCCGTGGGGGCGCGACTGGTGCGCCTGCAGTGCTACGAGGGGCTCGACGAGTCCAAGGCCCTCTACGAGTGGAACTACCGCAAGCAGTTGTTGCGCATCCAGGCCGGCCGGTCCGAGGACCAGGCTCAAGAGTCCTGGAGCGAATTGGAAGAGGACATCTTCTCCGATGAGTTCCTCCTCACGCGGCCCCTGCTGGAGGCGATCTCGGCGACGGACCCCGTCGTGTTGCTCATCGACGAGGTCGACCGTGTGGAACTCGAGACCGAGGCGCTCTTGCTCGAGATCCTCTCGGAATACCAGGTGTCCATCCCCGAGTTGGGGACGATTCGCGCCCAGCAGATCCCCATGGTCTTTCTCACCTCGAACAACACCCGCGAGCTCTCCGAGGCGCTGAAGCGTCGCTGCCTCTACCTGTACATCGGATACCCCGACGTCCAGCGCGAGCGCGACATCATCCTGGCTCGGGTGCCGGGCATCTCCACGGCCCTCGCCGAGCAGATCGCCGAGGTCGTGCGATCGCTGCGGACCCTCGACCTGAAGAAGGCGCCGTCGGTATCCGAGACGCTGGACTGGGCCCGAACGTTGGTCATCCTCGGTCGCGAGGAGATCGGCGCCGAAGAAGCGGTCGCGACCCTGCACATCCTGCTCAAGTACCAGTCCGACATCGAACGTGCGACCAAGGAGATCCTCGGTCGCACGGTGAGCCTTGCTTAACGTCCTCGCGGACTTCGTCGGCGAGCTACGCGCCGCCGGGCTGCCGGTCTCCATGTCCGAACACGTCGACGCCGCGCGGGCGATGCGCGTGATCGACCTCGGCGACCGCACGGCGCTGCGCGACTCGCTGGCCGCGACCCTCGTGAAGGACGGCGATCACCTGCCCGCCTTCTACACCGCCTTTGACGTGTTCTTCGCCACTCGGGTGGCAACGCCGCCGAGCGACGCGACCCCCGACGGCGAAGCCCCCGACGGCGACGCGGGGTCGCCGGGTTCGGGCCAGTCCCAGGGTGATGGCGGTGGCGCTTCGGCGCCGCTCAGCGCCGACCAGCTCGCGGACCTGCTCTATCGGGCGTTGCGCGACGGCGACTCGACGGCGCTCAACCGTGGCGCGCGCGCCGCGGTGGCGCGCTACGCGGGTATGGAGCCGGGGCGACCCGTCGGTGGGACCTACTACCTCTATCGAACGCTGCGCAGCCTGGAGCTCGAACGACTCGAGGCTCGGCTGACCGACGAACGCTCGGCCGAGGACGACCAACTGGCCAAACGTCTCGCGCGCGACGAGGCTCGCGCTCGCATCGAGAATCTGAAGCGGGCCGTCGAACGCGCCATCCGAGAGCGTCTGGTTGAAGATCGTGGATCGACGGCGCTCGCCAAATCCGTGCGCAAACCGCTGCCCGAGGACCTCGACGTGATGCACGCGAACCGCGAGGAGTTGGCCCAGCTTGAACGGGCGCTGCGCCCGCTGAGCCGCAAACTCGCTACCCGACTCGCGCGGCGGCGCCGACGTCGTCGTCGCGGGCCCGTCGACCTTCGCCACACCGTGCGGCGCAGTCTGTCAACCGGCGGGGTACCGCTCGATCTGCGATTCAAGCCGCCGCGACCGGCCAAACCCGAGATCGTCGTCATCGCCGACGTGTCGGGTTCGGTGGCGTCCTTCGCCCGGTTCACGCTGCACCTCGTGCACGCCATCAGCTCCCAGTTCTCCAAGGTCCGCAGCTTCGTCTTCGTCGACGGCCTCGACGAGGTGACCGACTACTTCGATGGCGTTGACGACCCGGCGGTCGCCGTGGCGCGCATCAACGCCGAGGCCGACGTGGTGGCCTTTGACGGACACTCCGACTACGGACGGGCGCTGCTCAACTTCCACGAACGATTCGCTAACGACATCACCCGGCGAACCACCATCCTGATCCTCGGTGACGGACGCAACAACTACCACCAGGCGCACGCCGACGTCGTGGCGGACCTGCGCCGCCGGGCGCGCAACGTCTTCTGGCTGAACCCCGAGCCGGCGAGCTACTGGAACAGCGGGGACTCGATCATCGATCAGTACGCGCCGTACTGCGATCGAGTGGTCGAGTGCCGCACGCTTCGCCAGCTGGAGGCCTTCGTCGGCGAACTGTCGTGAGCGACTGGTCGGTCGAGCCACCCGCGGGGGTGCGCACCCGGGGCCACGCGGCGAGGGGAACCCGGCTCGTGCTCGTGCGCCACGGTGAAGCGATCTGCAAC
>JAKAZI010000055.1:5378-8321 GCA_021809495.1 Actinomycetes bacterium
TGATCGGCTGCGGTTGCTCAGTTACAACGACCGGGCACCGCTCGCCGAGGCGTAGTTCTGGAGGAACTCGGCCACGTGGAACGCCATGTCGAGACTCTGGGTCGCGTTGAGCCGCGGATCGCAGATCGTCGTGTAGTTCACGTCGAGGTCGGCCTCATCGAGGCGCGAGCCGCCGCCGAGGCACTCGGTGACGTCATCGCCGGTGAGTTCGATGTGCAGTCCGCCCGGCCACGTGCCCAGCGCCTGATGGACCTCGAAGAACTGTGCCGTCTCGGACAGGACGTCGTCGAAGTGGCGCGTCTTCTGGCCGCCGACCACGCGGAACGTGTTGCCGTGCATGGGGTCACAGGCCCACACCACGGATCGGCCGTCATCGCGTAAAGCCTCGACCAGCGGCGGGAGGATGTCGCTGATTCGTTCCACGCCCATGCGCGAGATGAGCGTGAGCCGTCCGGGCTCGTTCTCGGGGTTCAGCGCGTCGACCAACCGGCGCAGTTCGTCCACGTCGATGCTGGGCCCGACCTTCAAACCCAGGGGATTGGAGACCCCGCGGAGGAACTCGACGTGGGCGCCATCCAACTGACGGGTGCGGTCACCGATCCAGAGCATGTGCGCCGAGCAGTCGTACCAGTCGCCGGTGAGCGAGTCCTGGCGGGTGAGCGCCTGCTCGTAGGGCAGGATGAGTGCCTCGTGGCTGGTGTAGAACTCGACGCTCTGCAGCGCCGTGTCGTCTTGAAGATCGATGCCGCACGCCTTCATGAATTGCAGCGCGCGCTCGATCTCGTCGGCGACCATCGCGTAGCGCTTGCCCTCGAGTGAGTTGGCGACGAACTCCTGGTTCCACGCGTGCACCCGCGAGAGCGCCGCGAAACCACCCGTGGTGAACGCGCGCAGCAGGTTGAGCGTAGCGACGCTCTGGTGGTACGCGGCGAGCAGCCGTTGCGGATCGGGTCGACGCGCGTCGGGCGTGAAGTCGTCGGAATTCACGATGTGACCGCGGAACGTGTCGAGGCGCACGCCGTCGCGCTCCTCGAAGTCATCCGAGCGAGGCTTCGCGAACTGCCCGGCGATCCGGCCGACCTTGACCACGGGGACGCCCGCGGCGTAGGTGAGCGCGACCGCCATCTGAAGGATCACCTTGAGCTTGTCGCGAATCGAATCGGCGGATCCCTCGTCGAAGGACTCAGCGCAATCGCCGGCCTGGAGCAGAAAGGCCTCGCCGTTGGCCACGTCGCGCAGGTGCTGCTGGAGTCGACGCGCCTCGCCGGCGAAGACGAGGGGTGGCTTGGTCGCCAGTTCGCGCTCCACGCGCTCCAGTGCTTCGCGGTCGGGCCACGCGGGACTCTGACGCAGCGGGCGATTCCGCCACGTCGTAATCGACCAATCGGACGGCGACGAATGCATGTATCTAGCGTAGGGCTTTCTTCGCGCGACGGACAATCGCTCTAGAGTTGGCCCGTGACACTACGGCGCCTCGGTCTCTTTGGGGGGACCTTCGACCCGCCGCACTTCGGCCACGTCGCGGCGTTGCGAGCGGCCGCCCGCAGTCACCGATTCAATCGGATCGAGGTCACGGTCGCCGGCGATCCCTACCAGAAGAGCGAACGCGGATCGGTTCGCCCGGCTCCGTTGCGACTCGCCATGGCCAAAGCCGCCTTCGACGGTCTCGAGCTCGTCGTGGTGTCGGACCGCGAGATTCGCCGCGCGGGACCGTCCTACACGATCGATACGGTGCGCGAACTGCTCAATGAGGCCGACGAGGTCGACCTCATCATCGGGGCGGACCTGGTGTCACAGCTCGACCGATGGCACGACGCGTCGGTGCTGCGGACCATGGTTCGCGTCGGCGTGGTGCCACGCCCGGGCCGGGCGCCGGCCATGCCCACCGGCTGGATCAGCTACGAGATCGCCATGGAGCCGGTGGACCTGTCGAGCTCGTTCATCCGCGACACCCACCCCGACCACGAAAATCTTCGGGATTTCGTGCCCGAGGACGTTATTCCGCTCTACGAGGGTTTCCGGGGATAAGGTTTGACCGACATGGCGGTTCGAAACTTTGATGTGACCAGTCCACGCGCGGCGCGTTACACGCTGCTCGAACCCGCACCCCGGGGTCGCGTCGACGCCCGGCGCGCCAAGCAGCGCTGGTCGCTGGTCGGTATCGGTGTCCTAGCGATTCCCTTCGTGGCCGCGGTGGTCGTGATTGGGGTGGTCCACTGAGCGAGATCGCGTCGCGCACCGTGGTGGCGCCGGGGGTTTTTGCGACCTACGTCTCAGAGCTCGTCAGCGCGGCGGTCGCTGGCGCCGAGGAGAAGGTGGCGTTCGACGTCGTCGTCATCGACATGCGTTCGCTGGTCGATTCCTTCGACGCGCTCGTCATCGTCTCGGGTCGAACTGACCGTCAGGTCCGCGCGATCGCCGAGGAGGTCGAGCGTCTCGTCGCGCTCGCGGTTGGGAGTCACCCGAACCACGTCGAGGGGGCCACCGAGGCTCAGTGGGTCGCCCTGGACTACGGCGACGTGATCGTGCACGTCTTTGACGAAGCGACGCGCGACTACTACGACCTCGAGCACCTTTGGAGCTCGGCCACCGCGTACCGCCGTTAGCCGGTGCGCAGGGACTGAACGTCGCTCGCGGTCACGAGCGTGCTCATCTTGCCGTCGGGCAGTGGCAGTTTCTCGGGCACTCCGTTCACCGTGACGCGGATACCGTGAATCGCGCCCACGCCGAAGGCCGTGAGGGTCAACTGGCCCACGGCGAGAATCAACTGCTGGCGGGGGATCGTCGAGAGCGAGCGGGTGAGGTCGATGATGCCTACACCGTGATTGATCGTCGCCTGGGTGACCACGAGGTTGTTGGGTAGGGCGCTGGTGTATCCGGTGCCGACTTCGATGTCGGTCGGTCCGAGAATCAGCTCGCGCAGGACCGATGACAAGGTCGGCG
>JAKAZI010000056.1 GCA_021809495.1 Actinomycetes bacterium
GGCGAGGGCACCCCCGAGGCGATCGCGCAGCTCGACACGGCGACGGGTCAGGTACTGGCCGACGCGCTACGGGTGCGCGTGAGGTCGTAGTGCTCACCAAGCCCGGCGCGATCCCGCGGGCGAGCGGCTGCTACCTGTTTCGAAACGAACGCGGCACGGTGATCTACGTGGGCAAGGCGCGCTCGCTGACCCAGCGCCTCGGGAGCTACTTCCAGCGGCGCGACGGGCTCAGCCCCAAGACCCAGGCGTTGATGGACGAGGCGACGTCGGTCGAATGGATCGTGACCCCGAGCGAGGTCGACGCGCTGATCCTGGAGAACGAGCTCATCAAGGAGAACCAGCCCCACTACAACCTGCGCCTGAAGGACGACAAGACCTACCCCTACGTCGCCATCGACGGGCGCACGCCCTTTCCCGTGCCCTACGTGACCCGCGGCCAGCACGCGAGTGGCGTGCGCTACTTCGGGCCCTTCGTCGAGGTGCGCGCGCTGCGCGCGACGATGGACGAGCTCTTGCAGGTCTACCCGCTTCGCACCTGCTCGCGCCACAAGTACGACTACCAGCGACGCATCGGGCGGCCGTGCCTGCTCTTTGACATCGGCAAGTGCTCGGGTCCCTGCGTCGGGGCGATCGACCCGGCGGGCTACGCCGGGCTGGTCGAGTCGTGGGCGAAGTTCTTCGAGGGCGACGTGCGGCCCCTTCGCCGCACGCTCGAGGCGCGCATGGCCGAGGCGTCGGCGAACCAGCACTACGAGGCGGCCGCACGGCTGCGCGACGGGCTCGACGCGCTCGCGCGGGCCTCGAACGACCAGATCATCGTGCTCGACGACCACACCAACCTCGACGCGCTCGCCGTGCGCGTCGCGGGGCCGCGCGCGGCGGTCGTGCGGTTCCGCGTGCGCCACGGGCGCATCATCGGCCGCCAGGTGCACTTCGTGGACCGGGCCCTCGACGAGAGCCCCGATGAAGTGCTCGAGTCGGTGTTGGCGTCGCTCTTCGTCGACCCCCTCGACATCCCGCGCGAGGTGATCACGAACGTGGACGCCGCCTCGACCCTGATGAGCGAGTTCTTGAGCGAGCGACGCGGCGCGTCGGTGTCGGTCGCGAGGTCCCAGCGCGGGCGGCGCCGGCGGATCCTCGACATGGCCGAGGCTGACGCGGACGCGGTCATGGAGCGCGACTCGCATCGCCGCGAGTTCGACTACAACGTGCGATCGCGCGCGCTCCAGGAGATCGGCACGGCGCTCGGACTGGCGCGGCCGCCGTATCGCATCGAGTGCTTCGACATGAGCCACCTCCAGGGGACGAACTACGTGGGCTCCATGGTCGTCTTCGAGGACGGGGTCGCGAAGAAGTCCGAGTACCGCCGGTTCCACGTGCGCGAGACGGTCGGCAACGACGACGTGGGCGCGATGTTCGAGGTCGTGCGCCGGCGACTCAGCCACTGGGGCGAGACCGGTGACGGATCGGCGTTTCGCGAGTGCGACCTCATCGTGATCGACGGCGGCCTGCCCCAGCTGCACGCCGCGATGCGGGCCGCCGAGGTCCTAGGCATCGACGGGGGTGTGGAGTTCACGGCGCTCGCCAAGCGCGAGGAGCTGCTCTATCGCCCCGGCCAGTCCACGCCGATCGTGCTCGAGCGGGGATCCGAAGCGCTCTACCTGGTGCAGCGCATCCGCGACGAGGCCCACCGGTTCGCGATCACGTTTCACCGCTCGAAGCGGGGCCGAGCGATGGTCGCGAGTTCGCTCGAGGGGGTGAGCGGACTGGGCCCCCAGCGGCGCAGCCGGCTGCTCGCCGAGTGCGGTTCGCTCGACAACCTGCGTGCGATGACCCTCGAAGAGCTGCTCGGCTTCGCGTGGCTACCCGACGAGGTCGCGCGCAGCCTCTACGATCACCTACGAGCGCCGACGGTGCGGCGGCCGTCCAAGGAGACGTCTGACGATGGGTGAGATTGTGCTGGTGACGGGGATGTCGGGGGCGGGCCGCTCGACCGTGTCCGCGGCCCTCGAGGACCTGGGTTGGTTCGTCATCGACAACCTGCCCCTGGAGCTCGTGGTGCGGGTCGGCGAGCTCGCGACGGCGGGGAACCTCGACTACGCCGGGGTGGCCTTCGTCGTCGGTCGAAGCGGCCGGGTGGAGCCGGCCGCGCTGCTCGAGGTCGAAGAGGAACTCCAGCTCAAGCACGGTGGGGCGAAGATCCTCTTTCTCGACGCCCCCGACGACGTGCTGATCCACCGCTACGAGGGCAACCGACGCCGCCACCCCTATCCCGCGCCGACCCTCGCGGACTCGATCGCGGCGGAACGCTCGCTGCTCCAGCCGCTGCGCGACGCGGCGGACCTCGTGATCGACACCGGGTCGATCAACACCAATCAGCTGCGCTCGCGCATCGTGGAGACCTTCGCGCCGGTGGGCACCGACTCGCTGCGGGTCTCGCTCGTCTCCTTCGGCTACGCCAACGGCATCCCGCGCGACGTGGACCTCGTCTTTGACTGCCGTTTCCTGCCCAACCCGCACTGGATCGACGAGTTGCGTCCGATGAGCGGACTGGACGAGCCGGTCGCGAGGTACGTCTTGAACCAAGAGCCCGCCGAGCACCTGGTGGCCGACGTGGTCGCGATGCTCGAGTGGCAGATCCCCGCGTTCGCCAAGGAGGGCAAGTCCTACCTCTCGGTCGCCTTCGGCTGCACCGGCGGACGCCACCGCTCGGTCGCCATCGCCGAGGAGATCCGGCGCCGCCTCGACATCGCCAACCCCGTCTACCACCGCGACATCGCCCGATGAGGGCCGTCGCGGTCGGGGGCGGCCACGGCACGGCCGTCTCGTTGCGCGCGCTCAAGAAGCTGACCGACCAGGTCACCGGGGTCGTCTCGGTGGCCGACGACGGGGGGTCGACGGGCCGGCTGCGCGCGATGCTCAACGTGGCGGCGGTGGGCGACCTGCGCAAGTGCCTCGGCGCGCTCGCCGACCCCGAGAACCCCCTCACCCGGTCCTTCGAGCACCGCTTCAGTGTCGGTGAACTGGCCGGTCACGCCGTGGGCAACCTGCTGCTCGTCGGGCTCATCGACGCGACGGGGGACCTCGAGGAGTCGGTCCTCGCCCTGGCCGAGGTCATGGGGGTGACCGGATCGATCGTGCCGGCGAGCACGACCGGGGTGGTGCTGTGCGCGAGCACCGACGACGGCCACACGCGCGGCCAGAGCGCCATCGCGGACTGCGACACGATCCGGCGCATCAGTTTCGAACCCCCGAACGTGGCGGCCCCGATCCGCGCCGTCGAGGCCATCGAGCGCGCCGACGTGGTGGTCGTGGGGCCCGGTTCGCTCTACACGAGCGTCATCGCCGCGGCCGCGGTCCCGGGGATCACCCAGGCGATCGCGGGCACGCGCGCGCGGGTCGTCTACGTGGCGAACCTGCACCCCGAGGTCCCCGAGACCTCGGGCTACAGCCTCCAGGACCACGTCGACGCACTGGCGCGCCACGGGGTGTTCCCCGACGTCGTGTTGGTCGACGCACTCGGTGAGTTCGCCGCCTCGCCGTGTGACGCGGCGACCTACGTCGCGGCGCTCTCGGGGGGCGGGGGGCTCGTGCACGATGTGCAACACTTGTCTGACGCCATACGCGCCGCGACGGAGTGACGGGCGTCCAGGAGGAGAACGACATGACTATTCGCGTAGCGATCAACGGGTTCGGCCGCATCGGACGGGGCTTTTTACGAGCGTCGCTCTCGAACCCCGCCATCGAGGTCGTGGCCGTCAACGATCTGACGTCACCCGAGACCAACGCGCACCTGCTCAAGTACGACTCGACCCAGGGACGCCTCGACCAGCCCGTCGCGGTCACCGAGGGCGGCATGACGGTCGGGGACCGCTTCATCCGCGTCCTCGCCGAGCGTGAGCCGTCGCTCCTGCCCTGGCGCGAGCTCGACGTCGACGTCGTGATCGAGTCCACGGGCCGGTTCACGAGTCGCGAATCGGCCGCGGTCCACCTGGCGGCGGGCGCGCGCAAGGTCATCATCTCGGCCCCCGCGAGCGACGTCGACGCGACCTTCGTGATGGGCGTGAACCAGGACAGCTACGACGAGGCGACCCACCACGTGGTCTCGAACGCCTCGTGCACGACGAACTGCTTCGTCCCGATGGTCAAGGTCCTCGACGACGCCTTCGGCGTGAAGTCGGGACTCATGACGACCGTGCACGCCTACACCAACGACCAGAACCTGTTGGACCTGCCGCACAAGGACCTGCGCCGCGCCCGCGCGGCGGCCGTGAACATCGTCCCGTCCTCAACCGGGGCCGCGCGGGCCACGAGCCTCGTGCTCGAGGCGATGAAGGGTCGCCTCGACGGCACGTCACTGCGCGTGCCGATCCCCGACGGCAGCATCACGGACTTCACCGCGGTGGTGCGCGCCACCACCGTTGACGAGGTGAATGCCGCCTTCCGCGCCGCCGCGCAGGGGCCGCTCGCTGGCGTGCTCGTCTACACCGAGGACCCGATCGTCTCCTCGGACATCGTCGGTTCGCCGGCGTCGTGCACGTTCGACTCTCAGATGACCATGGTCCAGCGGATCGACGACGAGACGTGCCTCGTGAAGGTCTTTGGCTGGTACGACAACGAGTGGGGTTACTCGAACCGCCTCGTCGACCTCGCCAACCACGTCGGGCGTTAGCGTGGGCGAGTCGCTGCCGAGCCCCGACGACTGGGACGTACGGGGCAAACGGGTCCTCGTACGAGTCGACTTCAACACCCCGTACGCCGAGGTCGACGGCGAAGTGGTGATCACCGACGACTTTCGGATCCGCTCCGCGGTGCCGCTCTTTACCGACCTGCTCGCGCGCGGCGCCTCGGTCGTCGCGGCCACGCACTTCGGGCGCCCGAAGGGCACGGTCGACGAGCGCTTTCGCGTCGCGCCCATCCGTCGTCGACTCGACGAGCTCTGCCCCGGGGTCGAACTGCTCGAGAACCTGCGCTTTCATCCCGGCGAGGAGACGAACGACCCGGCCTTTGGCGCGTCGCTCGTCGAGGGCGTCGACTTCTACATCAACGAGGCCTTCGGGGCGTCGCACCGCGCGCACGCGTCGATCATGATCCCCCCGACGCTCGTGGCGAGCGCGGCGGGACCGAACCTTCGCCGTGAGGTCGGCTACCTGCTCGCTCTGCTCGACGAACCGGCGCGACCATTTGTCGCGATCGTGGGCGGCGCGAAGGTCGCCGACAAGCTCGGCATCGTCAAGGTGCTCGCCGATCGGGCCGACGTAGTGCTCGTGGGCGGCGGCATGGCCTACACGTTCGAGGCGTCCCAGGGCCGCACGATCGGGTCGTCGCTCTTTGACGCGTCGTTCCTCGACGAGTGCGCCTCGCTGCTCGACGGCGACACGGTCCACATCCCCGCCGACACGCGCGGACTCGCGGTCGGCGCGCCCTTCGGTCCGGGCGGCGGGTCCGACGCGGTGGTCGACTTCGGCGCGAACGTTCCCGACGGATTCGAGGGGCTCGACATCGGCCCCGAGTCGATCGACGAGTTCACCCGGCTCATCGCCACCGCGAAGACCATCTTGTGGAACGGGCCGATGGGCGTCTTTGAGGATCCGCGCTTCGCGCGCGGCACCGAGGCGGTCGCGCGCGCCGTCGCCGCGTCGCCGGCGCTCTCGGTGATCGGCGGTGGCGACTCGGTCGCCGCCCTGCAGCAGTTCGGCCTCGAGGGCGAGGTGAGCTTCGTCTCCACCGGCGGGGGAGCGTCCCTCGAACTCGTCGAATTCGGCGACCTCCCGGGACTGCGGGCACTGCGAGAGGGGCTTCGTGGCTAAGGCGCTCGTCATTGGCAACTGGAAGATGAACCTCGACTACGTCGAAGCGGTGCACCTCACCCAACAGGTCGCGGCCCTGCTCGCCAGTCGGCCCGCCGAGCGGGTCGATGTCGCGCTGGCGCCGCCCTTCGTGGACCTACGAAGCGTGACCTCGGTCCTCGAGGCCGAGCGCTCGCTCGTCACGGTGGCGGCCCAGCACGTGAGTGACCGCGACAACGGCGCCTTCACCGGCGAGGTGAGCGTCGCGATGCTGAAGCGGCTCGGGATCACCTGGGTCATCGTCGGTCACTCGGAGCGGCGAACTATGTACCACATGGACGACGCGTCCGTCGCCGATACGCTGAAGGCGGTCCTGCGCGGCGGACTGAACGCCGTGCTCTGCGTGGGTGAGGACCTCGCAACGCGCGAGGCGGAGAACCACGAGTCCTTCGTCAACCACCAGCTCGTCAGCGCCCTGAGCGGCGTCGAGGAGTTCGCCGAACGCGTCACCGTAGCCTACGAGCCGATCTGGGCCATCGGCACGGGCGTGACGGCCACGACCGGACAGGTCGACGCGATGATGGCGGCGATGCGCCTCCAGCTCGCGTCGCTCGGCTTCTCGTCGAGCCGCGTGCTCTACGGCGGCTCGGTCAACGCCGACAACGCCGCCGAGATCGTGACCGAGGCCGGCGTGGACGGATTTCTCGTCGGCGGGGCGAGTCTCAAGGCCGAATCCTTCGGCGCCATCATTCACGCGTGCGACGACTGCTACGCTGAGAGGCGCTAATCGGAGGTTGCGGTGTTCACCTGGTCGTTCATAGTTATTGAGGCGTTGTCGGCCATTGGCCTCATCTTTCTGGTGCTCCTGCACTCTGGACGGGGCGGTGGCATCTCGGACCTGATGGGTGGCAGCCTCGGCGCCGCGGCGTCGGGTTCGACCGTCGTCGAGAAGAACCTGGACCGGATCACCGTGGCGGTCGCGCTGATCTTCACGTTTGCGACCCTGACCCTCGACCTGCGCCTGCAGTAACTCGATGTCTCGGCGCGGTTCGCGTTGGCGCGCCACCGGGGTCATCGTCGCGGCGCTGATCGTCGCGGGTTCGAGCAGTCTGACCAGCGCCTCGACGCCGGCCAGCGACAACGCACGCACGCTGGTGCTCTCGCTGCCCGGCCCCTTTAACGGCTGCACCTTCCTCGGACCCGACGCCAATCCCACGAGCGACGCGATCCTCGACCTGGTGCGCCCGTCGGCCTTCCAGACGACCGCGAGCGGCAACCTGGTCGGCTCCCAGGGCTCGATCACCTCGGCCGAACTCACCTCGCTTAGCCCCGAGACGGTCGTCTACACCATCGCCGCGAAGCAGCACTGGAGCAACCACCAACCTTTTGACGGACGAGACCTCGTCGCCTGGTGGCGCCGGGCCCGCTCGATCCCGAGCGTGCTGAGTGACGGGTACCGCGCGATCAAATCGATGAAGCTCTCCAACGCGGCCCTCACCGTCACGGCCACCTTCGCGTACCCCTACGCGGACTGGAACCTGCTGTTTCGAGACGTGGAGAGCCGCCTCACCCCCGGTGGCTGCACGTTCCGCGACCTCCTGAGCCGCCCCTCGCTCGGTCCGTACCGACTCGTCTCGGCCAACGCGTCGACCATGGTGCTCGAGATGAACAGGTCGTGGCCGTCTTCCTCCAGCCGGTTCGGTCGCATCGTGATCGAGGCGAACGCGTCGATGCCCGCCAACGTCACGACGACCTTCGCGCGCTACACGCTGACGGTGGACCGGGCCCAGGTCGGGGCACTGAGTGCCCACCCGTCGGTACTCAGCCACATCGGCTCGGCGAGCTCGATCGAGGAGCTGTTCTTTAACGCCCACCGACCGCTCACGAGCGCCCTCGCCGTGCGAGAGGCGCTCAGTTGGTCGCTCGACCGGCTCGCGATGATCAGTAGCCTCTGGGGCCAGGTGACGTTCTCGCCCTCACCCGGGGCCTCGGCCCTCTACTCGCAGGGTTCACCGTTCTACCCGGGTTCGCCCGGTCAGGCGCCGAGTGAGTCCTCGACCACCTCGACGACCGTCGTGGCGACCCCGTCGGCGCCGGTGAGCCTGGCCGACTGCTTTCCGTGCGCGGTTCGGGCTCTGCGCAGCGCCGGTTACGTGCGCGGCCCCCTCGGTTGGGTCACGCCACAGGGACTGCCCCTCTCGATCCGACTGGTGAAGGGCCCATCGGCGCTCGACGCCGCGACCGCCGCGGCGATCGTGCGCTCCTGGGCGGCGCTCGGGGTCTCCACCTACGTCGTGACGGCGTCGAGCGAAGCCGCCGCGGCCATGACCCTCGCGTTCAACGACGCCGACGTCGCACTGTTCGATCGCCCGACGAACTCGGCCCCCTCGTTCAGCGCGAGCTCGTGGTCGGGTCCGCTGTACTCGGACTCGTATCCGTCGGGACTGCGCTTGTCGGTGCTCAACCAGCTGTACTCGACGGCGATGAACACGTTCAACCCGGTGACCGC
>JAKAZI010000011.1:0-29603 GCA_021809495.1 Actinomycetes bacterium
CTCCAACTGGGTTTCTCCCGTTGCCGAACAACACGCCCTTCGTTGCTCGTCGATGAAGTGCGCGTACCGCAAGGGGGCGCTGGTGCCTCTCGATGGTTTCGGGGCCGAGCGTTTACGAACCTGGCAAATCTTCAGCCATCGCCCTCGTAACGCTGCGCTGTCCGCGTCGCTGCGCGCGACGTCAGTCACCGCGAGTGCCGCTCGGCGGTGCCGTCGACAGTCGACATTCGTGGGCGTCGTCGCGATACCGCGCCCCTCTCTCGCTTGAGTTCGGATCCCTCGAACCGTTTCACGAGATAGCGGTCTCTCACCTGACCCAGCTCGCACGCGATCGCCCCGCGCCGCGAACTTCAGGCGACGTTGGTTCCAGAGGGTCCGCTCGGCCGACGACGATTGTTGCGCGATCCAATGTCAGCGGGCTGGCTCGAGCCGATGACTCGACCGGGAATGCCTACGACCACGCTGTTGGCCGGGACGTCCTTGGTCACCACCGCCTGGGCGCCAATCGCGCTGTCGTTGCCAATGGTCACTGGACCGAGCACGACGCAACCCGCACCGAGCAACACCCGGTCTCCGATCGTGGGGTGACGCTTGCCGTGGCTCATCGACACCCCGCCGAGGGTAACGCCGTGGAACATGATCACGTCATCACCGATTTCTGCGGTCTCGCCGATGACGACGCCAACCGCGTGATCGATGAAGAGGCGGTGACCGATGGTCGCTCCGGGGTGGATGTCGACCGCGGTCAGGACCCGCACCACGGCGCTCAGGATCCGAGCGGTCAGAAAGAAGTGCCGACGCCAGAGCGCATTGGCGACTCGATGGCCCCAAATCGCGTGCAGGCCCGGGTACGTGAGCGCGACGTCCCAGACAGTGCGCGCCGCCGGGTCCTGGTCCATGACCGCGCGCAGGTCGTCGCGCAGTTCACCGCGCAGCTCGCGCCACACGTCAGTCTCCGAGCCCTTCGTAGAGCGCCGTGGAAAGGTACCGCTCACCGAAGGAGGGAACGATGACCACGATCGTCTGTCCAACGCTCGTTGGGCGGGCGGCGACCTCGAGGGCCGCTTTTATCGCCGCACCCGACGAGATGCCAACGAGCAAGCCCTCCTGGGTGGCCATGGCGCGTGAGGTCGCAAAGGCGTCCGCGTTCTCGACGGTGATGATCTCATCGACAACCGACGGGTCGTAGTTCACCGGAACGAAGCCGGCGCCGATGCCCTGCAGCGGGTGAGGACCCTTCTGTCCACCCGAGAGCACCGGCGACGCCGCCGGCTCGACGGCGACGATGCGCACCGACGGCTTCTTCGCCTTCAGTCCGGCGCCGATGCCCGCGATCGTGCCACCGGTGCCGACGCCGGCCACGACGACGTCAACCGTTCCGTCGGTGTCCGACCAAATCTCCTCGGCCGTCGCAGACCGGTGGATCGCGGGATTGGCCGGATTCTCGAACTGCTGGGGCATGAAGTAGCCGTGCTCGTCGGCCAGTCCCTTGGCCGCCTCGATGGCACCGTTCATGCCCGCGGGACCGGGCGTGAGGACCAACTGAGCTCCGTAACCACGAAGCAGCATCCGTCGCTCGACGCTCATCGTCTCGGGCATCGTGAGAATGCATCGATAGCCCCGGGCCGCGGCGATCATGGCCAGGGCGATCCCCGTGTTCCCGCTCGTGGGTTCGACAATCGTGTCACCGGGCCGCAGGCGGCCCGCCGCCTCGGCGGCGTCGACCATCGCGACCGCCGCTCGGTCCTTGACGCTCCCGCTGGGGTTGAAGTACTCCAGCTTGGCGAGCACGGTGACCTGGTCAGAGGTCACCAGCCGATTCAGTCGCACCAGGGGCGTATTACCGATCAATGTTGTGATGTCATTCGCGATGCGCACCGTGACCCGCACTTTCCCGCGACGATCGCCGCGACCGAAATATGACCCATGAGGTCTGGAATTCATCCTAGCGGCCCACTTCCGCTGACGCCACGGCCAGTCACATCGGCGATACGGTGACGGTGACCTGTTCATTCGGAACCGCGACTGACGAGAGGGACGGTTGTGAGATTCTGGGGTGACGTTGCCATTCGATCGAGCATCCGCCGGGTAGCGCTGGGCGCCGTACTACTGCTCGGATGGCCCGCGGCCGCCTTTGGGGCCACCAACCCGTCACTCGTAAGTGTCGCGACCACGCTCAACGCCGGTGGTGCTGCGATGACGACCGCCGTGAGCTGTCCGGCCATCGGCGCGTGCGCGGCGGGCGGGTTCTATACCGACGCCGCGAACCAACAGCAGGCGTTCATCGTGTATCAGACGAACGGCGCCTGGGGTACTCCCCAGGAGGTGGCGACGGCCTACAACCTGGGCGGTAACGCGTCGGTCAGCTCGATCAATTGCCCGGCGGTGAACAGTTGCGTAGCTGCAGGTTTCTACACCGACGCCTCCACGCAGCACCAGGCGTTCGTCGTCGAAGAGACCAACGGCACGTGGGGCGCCACCCAGAGTGTCGCGAACACGCTCAACGTCGGCGGCGACGCGGTCGCGACGTCGGTCAGCTGCGCCGCCGCCGGGAGTTGCGTCGTCGGCGGTCGCTACAAAGACGCCTCTCAGACTCAGCACGCCTTCCTCGCCGAAGAGGTCGGCGGTACGTGGCGAAATGCCATCGAGGTCGCCGGTGGACTCGACGCGGGCGGCGGTGGGCTCGTCACCTCCGTGAGTTGTCCCGGCGTCGGCACCTGCGTGGTCGCGGGGCAATACGCACCGCGTGCCCACCAGATCGAGGCATTCATTATGAACGAACTCAACGGTCTGTGGAGCAAACCCCAAGAGGTCGCGGGATCGTTGAACGTAGGTTTCGACGGCACCATTGACGAAGTCGCCTGTTTTTCCAACGGTGGCTGTGCCGCGGGCGGTTCGTTTGAAACGACCGCGCACAGCGCTCAACCGTTCGTCATCGATGAGTCGGCGGGCCGCTGGGGGACGCCGATCGCGTTGACCTCGCACCTTCACGCGAGTACGAGCGCCGAGATCACAGCGCTGAGCTGCGACGGGGTTGGGTCGTGCACCGCCGCCGGCGACTACTCCACGTCGTCGGGCGCATCGTTGAGTTTCGTCGCGAGCGAAAGCGCTTCGTCCTGGGGTCCAGAACTGCCGGTTGCACCAGTGGTTCGCTCGCCCGCCGGCACGTACGCGGCGGTGACGGGCTCGGCGGTGCAGTCGATTGCGTGTCCGGCCTTCGGTCGCTGCGAGATTGGTGGCCAGGTCGCAACCGGAACAGGCGGAGACCAGGCGTTCGTGGCGGTGCAACAACCCGGCGGCTGGGGCATCGCTGAGTCCATCGCGCCGGGTCAGAACGTGGGCCACGACGCCACCGTGCTCGCGCTCAGCTGCTCCGCGGTATCCGAGTGCGTCGCCGGCGGGCGCTACACCGACGGCCAGACTCACTTCCAGGCGTTCGTATCGAGCGGGTTCGTGTCGGTGCCGCTCCCGTTGCACGTCAGCGCCCTGCGCGGCAGCGTGCCGGCCACCGGTTCAGCGATGCTGGTCATGATCGGTTCGGGCTTCACGACGAATCCAATAATCAGGATCAGCGAGCCAGGGGCCAGCGCGCAACTCGTCTCCTCGACGCCGACCCGCCTCGTGATTCGCTTTCGTGCCAGTGTTCATCTCCCGGGCCACCACGTGCTCACGATCGTCGAGCCCGGCCAGCCGCCGGCTCGCGTCATCTACGTTCAGCAGTAATCACACGAAGCCCTGGACGCGATGGGGCTGATAGGGCTCCTCGAGCGCTGCGATCTCGTCGTCGTCGAGCGTCAGCGCGAGCGCGGCGACCGCGTCGTCGAGGTGATGGGCCTTGGTCGCTCCGATGATGGGACTCGCGACGACCGGATTCGTCAACACCCACGCGAGGGCCACCGTGGACGGCGCCACCCCTCGGCGAGCGGCCATCGCGTTGACGAGGTCGACGATCGGCCGGTCGTTCTCCGTGTAGAGACTTCGGCCGAACTGATCGTTCTCGGATCGATTCGTCGAATCACCCCACGGACGCGCGAGTCGACCGCGCGCCAGCGGACTCCACGGAATTGATCCGACTCCCTGGTCGTCCAGGAGCGGCATCATCTCGCGTTCCTCCTCGCGATAGAGGAGGTTGTAGTAGTTCTGCATGCTCACGAACCTCGTCCAACCGTTGAGGTCGGCCACGTAGAGGGCCTGGGCGAACTGCCACGCGTACATTGACGAGGCACCGATGTAGCGAGCCTTGCCAGCCTTGACGACGTCGTGCAACGCCTCGAGGGTCTCTTCGATCGGGGTCTCGTAGTCCCAGCGGTGGATCTGGTACAGATCGACGTAGTCCGTGCCCAAGCGACGCAGGCTGTTGTCGATCTCGCGCATGATCGCCTTGCGCGACAGACCCTGGCCGTTCGGGTCGTCGTGCATCCGCCCGTGCACCTTGGTGGCGAGGACGACCTCATCGCGTGGCACCATCGAGAGCAGCACCGACCCCGTGATCTCCTCACTGCTGCCCGCCGAGTAGACGTTCGCGGTGTCAAAGAAGTTGATGCCCAGGTCGAGCGCCTGGCGAAAGAACGGCTCGGCGTCGTCGCGCCCGAGCGACCAGGGCTGATTACCCCTTGAAGGTTCTCCGTAGCTCATCAGCCCGAGACAGAGTCGCGACACTTTGAGACCCGTTGGTCCGAGGTTTACGTAGTCCATTGGCTGTCGGGGCACGGTATCGACGAACGGACCCGTGACCCCATTCCCCTTTCATCTCGTGCGAACCGCCCACCCAGTTTTGCGACGCGCTCTCCAACATAGTGACGGACCCGACTTAGCGATAGCGGCCGGCGACCGAACGAGTACCTACCAGGTCGAAACGTCGTGACAGGCCGCGCCACCGGGTAACCGATGACGGAACCGGACCACCACTCGATAGAGGGGCTCAGCGATCCACGCGATCGGTCCCCACTTCATGAACTGCCCGACGTGGCGCCACGGCGTCTTCGTCGCGGCGAGGGTCTGCGCGACGGCCGCTGCGCCGCCGTACTTCGCGCTCGATTCGACCCACCACACGCTCGCAGCGACCTCGGTCGCGCTGAGGCGATTGGAGCGCAGCAGAAAGTCAGCGCCGCTCACCACGATGACGTCGCCGATCAGTCGCGAGCGGCACCACTCGGCACAGCGCCGGCAGAACCCGCAGTCCGCGTCGTAGACGAGATACTTGGTTTCAACCACGCTGGCACCCTACCGGTCCCCTAGCGTGTACCCGATGTCTCGCCGTCTCGCCATGCTCCAGATCTTTAGACACCGCGAACCGCGGCTGCTCGTGACCGGCCAGACCATTTCGATGTTCGGCGACGGCGTCGCCAACGTCGCGCTCACCCTGCTCGTTCTTGACACCACCCATTCGGTGTCCAAGCTCGCCTGGTTCGCCACGGCGCGCATGACCCCGCTCGTACTGCTGTTGCTGGTGGGTGGCGCGATCGTCGACCGACACTCCCGGCGCACGCTCCTGCTGATCTCGGACCTCGCCCGTGGAGCACTGACCGCCGGACTCGTGGTTGCACTCGCGACGGGAGTGCTGCAGTTCTGGCAGTTGCTCGTCTTCGCCGTGCTCTTTGGCTCCTTCGACGCGATCTTCACCCCCGCGATGAGCGCGATGATCCCCGAAATCGTGCCCGAGGACCTGCTCGGCGCGATGAACGCCGTTCGGCCATTCTCGAACAACGTCGTGGGCGGCATGATCGGTCCCGCCGTCGGTGGGCTCATCGCGGCGTGGAGTACGACGGCGGCCATGAGTATCGACGCCGCATCGTTCCTCGCGAGCGCGACGGCCCTCGTACTGATGCACCCCACACCCAAGCCGAGTCGGGTCGCGTCGAGCACGATGATCCACGAGATCAAAGAGGGCGTCGGGTACGTCCGCTCCACCAACTGGATCTGGACGACGCTCACCGCGGTCACCCTGGGCAACGCCCTGCTCTTCACGCCGACCAACGTGCTCGTGCCCTACTTCTTGCGTCACGACCTGCATGCGGCCAAGGTGACGATTGGCTACTTCTTCGCGACCTTCGGCCTGGCCGGTGCGATCGGCGCCCTCGTTTCGGGCAGTCTGGCAATACCTCGACGCCGGATCCGTGCGATGTGGATGGCCTGGACCGCCGCGAGTGGCGTCATGTTCGTCTTCGGGTTCGTGACGCAGAGTTGGGAGGTCTTTCTCGTGCCCATCGTCACCGCGCCGGGAATTCTCTACGGAAACGTGGTGTGGGAGTCGATGCTCCAGGCCGTCGTCCCGCGCACGTTGCTCGGCCGGGTCTCGTCGGTGGACTGGTTCGTCTCGCTCGGCCTGGCTCCGGTAGGCCTCGTCGCCGCCGGCTACCTCAGTTCGCTCGTGGGTGTTCGAACCTACTTCGTCGCCGCCGCCATCGTCTCGACGGCGCCGGGTCTCTTCATCTTGTTCTCCAAGCGCCTCAACGCGGTCGACGCCGGACGCTGAGCGACAGCTGCGGGGCGTCGTGGAGTGAGCGACCCGTCACCCGCGAACCGCGCCGGGCGGCGAGTGGGTAGATGAGCTCGGGCCGGAACGAACGCCCCCGGCCTTCTCCGGGACGACCACCTCGAACCTCGATCCACTCCTCACCGGTCACTTCGTTGCGACCGTGCGCGACGAATACCCACTGCTGGCGCAACTCCTTGGGCGAGTTGACGACCACCGGGTCGCCTTCCGCGAGGCCGGCCCAGAACCGTTCCCGCAGGACTTTCGCGCCGCGTTGTACCCCATCGTGTTCCACCCACCATTTCTACTGGACGCCGATCGGGCTTACATCCGGTCGCGAACGGCGTGACGGGGTGATCCCTCACCGATCGACCGTCACGGGGTGCACCGCGAGTCCGATGTCACGGCGACGACCTACGGTGACCCTATGAGTTTTGACCAGCCCCTGCCCAGTGCGCTCTCCCCCTCGAGACTGCAGGACTTTCGCGCCTGCCCGCGCCGATTCCAGTATTCGGCGGTCGAACGGATACCCCAAGCCGCGACCTACGCCACCACCAAGGGCCGCCTCGTGCACTGGGTCCTCGAGCAGTTGTATCGGCTCGAGCCCGCCGCACGCACGGACGCGGCCGCCCGGATGTTCGTCGAGCCGGCCGAGACCGAGATACTCACCGAGTCCGTCCGCGACGACCTCGCCGTTGACGACGCACTGCTCACCAAACTTCGCCGCGAGGTCCAGGACATCCTCGACGTCTACTTCACCATGGAGGACCCCCACCTCGTGAGCCACGTCGGGGTCGAACTTCGCGTCAACGTCGAGCTCGACGGCGTTCCGATGCTCGGCATCCTCGACCGCCTCGACCGGCTCGACGACGGCACCCTCGTCATCGTGGACTACAAGACCGGATCCCTGCCCAATCGGAACTACGACTCCCAGACGTTCGCCAACGCCGAGCTCTACGCGGCGCTGTGCGAAGCGAGCATGGGTGAGCTACCGAGGACGATCCAGTTGCTCTACGTCGCCAAGGGTCAGACCATCGAGCGACCCGTGACCGACGTCGTGGTGCGCGCGCGGGCGCGCGCCGCGCACGACGCCTGGGCCACCATCGAGCGGTTCCACGACGAGGGTGCGTTCCCCGCGACCCCGTCGGCGAACACGTGCCGGTTCTGCGCCTACGCGGAACGCTGTCGCGCCAGTGGGGTCGCCGTGCCGGTACGGCCGAAATCCTGAGCCCAACCGTAGGCTGGCGCGATGACCGCCTTCGAACTTTCCTTCGACTACCGCTGCCCCTTCGCGAAGAACATCCACCTGCACGTGCTCACCGCGCTGCGCGCCGGCGCCGACTTTGAAGTCACCTTCGTGCCCTGGACCCTTAGTCAGGGACACCGCCACGAAGGTGACCCCGACGTGTGGGACGACCCGATGCGCGAGGGGGACCTCGTCGCGCTCGCCGCCGGCGTCTCGGTGCGTGATCGCCAGCCGGACTTGTTCTACGCCACTCACGAAGCACTCTTTCGGGCCCGACACGAGCGCGCGATCCGGCTCGCGACCTTCGACGAGGTCGCCGCGGTGCTCGAACCGCTCGGCGTCGACCTGGCAATCGTGCGAGACGACCTGGAGTCGCGACGGCCGTACCGGGAGATCCAGGCCAGTTACGAGCGTTTCGCCGCCGTGGAGGCGTTCGGCGTGCCGACCTTCGTCGTCGGCTCGGACGCGACCTTCGTTCGCTACATGGACCCGCCGACGGCCGACGCCGACGCATCGATCCGGCTGATCGATTCACTGCTCACGATGATGGCCGATCAGCCCCAACTCAACGAGTTCAAGCACACCCGACTGCCCGCCTGAACTACTGGAAGAGTCGCGTCACCACTTCGATCAGGGCCAGCACGCCCAGGGCGAGCGCCGGACCGTACGCCGCGAACGCGTCGCTGCGTCGACGGTGGACGACGACCGCGCCGATCATGAGCGCGACCAGTCCGGCCGCGGCGACCTCGTTGAGGATCGCGAGAAACGACGCGCCCTTGCCCACGAGCCCCACCATCACCGCGACACCGGCCACCATCTCGACGACACCGATTCGCTGATAGAGCCGCTTGGTGACCCCGAGGTGCTCGGCCGCGTGGCTCATCGCCGGTGAGAAGAGAACCTTCTGGATGCCCGCGGTCAGAAAGGCGAGGAACAAGACGATTGATACGACACTGGCTACCGCGGCCATCACCACTCCTTTGACCCATCGACTCTAACCGGCCGACGCGGGTCCGTTCGTTTGGCCGTCGTAGTCGAGCATCGCGTCCAGTGAGGCGTGGCGTTCGTCGGCCGAGCCGACGACCACCCCGGAGAACTCGCTGACACCGGCGTCGGCGAGCGAACGGAGTTGGTCCACCACTGATTCGTGCGAGCCGATGAGCGCCACCCCGGCGGGGTCGCTCACCCCTTCGCGCTCGAGCATGGCGTGATAGCTCGGCAGCGTGGCGTAGACGGCGAAGGTCTTGTTGACCATCGCGCGCGCGGCGTCGGGATCGTCGGTCACCACGACGGGCAACGAACAGATGACGCTCGGCCGGGCTCGACCCGCCGCCGCGGCGGCGGCGTCGATCGAGGGCCTGATGTGTTCGGCGATCGTGCGCCGGCCGGTCATCCACAGCACCGTGCCGTCAGTGACCGTCCCGGCCAGGGCCAACATCTTCGGTCCCAGCGCCGCGACGACGAGGCGCGGTGCGGCGACATCCGCCGGTCCGAGCGCGCCGGTCGCGGTCGCGCTAACCAGCTCGCCGTGGACGGCCACGGGTTCGCCGCGCAACATCGGCGCGAGCGCCGCGAGGTACTCGCGCAGGTAGGTCACCGGGCGGTCGAAGGCGATCCCCCACAGTCCCTCCACGATGACCTGGTGGGAGAGCCCGACGCCCAGGGTCAGCCGGCCGCCGATGGCGTCTTGGACGGTGCGCGCCTGGGCCGCCAACATCGAGGGGTGGCGGGGCTGAACCGGCACGACCGCCGTGCCGAGGTCGACGTCGGGTAGTTCGCGACCGATTATCGCGAGCAGCGTGAGCGTGTCGGGCCCAAATATCTGCGAGGACCACAGTGAACGAAAGCCCCGGTCGGCCAGGCGACGGGCCCGTTCGACGGCCTGATCGGTGCTGCCGTCTAGGTCAAGGCCAACCCCAATACGCATACGTCCCCGATCGCCAACTATCGTCGTGCCCGTGCCGGGCATGCCTCAACTTATCTCGTCACGCGTCGGCGTCGTCGGGGCGGGTCAACTCGCGAGGATGATGGGCGAGGTGGCGAGTCACGTCGGCGTCGAGCTCAGCGTCCTCGCCCTGAGCGAGGACGACGCCGCCGTAGCCACGGCCGACCGCGTGGTCATCGGCGATCCGGGTGATCCAACGGCTCTCGAAACGCTCGCGCGCGCCGTCGACGTCGTCACCTTCGACCACGAGCTGGTGGACTTCGACCTTCTCAACGCCATGGCCCGCGACGGCGTCGTGCTGCGCCCCGACGTCGCCGCGCTTCGTTTCGCCGTTGACAAGGCCTACCAACGCGTTCACTTCGCCGCGCACGGCCTGCCCGTTCCAAACTTCGTCGTCGTGGCGTCGCCGAGCGACCCCACGCTCGCTACCTTCCTCGACGGCCTGGCGGCCCCGCCGGTCGTCAAGGTCGCCCGCGGCGGTTACGACGGGCGCGGGGTCTTCTTCCCCGATCACGTCAACGACGTGGCCGGGCTGATCGCATCGCTCGGCACGGTGGTCGTGGTGGAGGAGCGACTCGACCTGCGCGGCGAGGTGGCCCAGCTGATGGTGCGAGCGCTCGACGGCGAAGTCGCCCACTACCCGCTCGTCTCGACGGTGCAGTCCGATGGCATGTGCGTCGAGGTTCGCTTCCCGAGCGATTTCTCGACGCTCGCGGCCGAGGCCGCGGCACTCGGTCAGCGGATCGCGGACCTGGTGGGCGCGGTCGGGATCATCGCGATCGAGTTGTTCGTCACCGACGCGGGGCTGGTCATCAACGAAGTCGCCCTTCGTCCCCACAACACGGGCCACTGGACGATCGAAGGGGCCGCGACCGACCAGTTCTCCAACCACCTGCGGGCCGTCAGCGGACAACGGCTCGGCTCGACCGAGCCGGTCGTCGCCCACGCCGTGATGGTCAACGTGGTCGGTGGCGACGAGCCGGCGGCCCCGAACGCCGCCATGGCCGTGGTCGGCGCCTTCGTCCACGACTACGGCAAGGCGTGGCGGCCCGGACGCAAGTTGGGTCACGTCACCGCCGTCGACGACGACGCCGGTCGCGCCCGCGTGACAGCATGGGCGGGGGCGATGGCCTACGGGACCAGAACGAGGGAGACGGCGTGAGCGCGATCGTAGGTGTGGTCATGGGCAGTTCGTCGGACCTCGACGTGATGTCGGGCGCCGGTGCGGTCTTGGCGGACTTCGGCGTTGAGCACGAGGTCCGCGTCGTGTCAGCCCACCGCACACCCGACGACATGATCGCCTACGGGCGAGACGCCCGTTCGCGCGGGTTGCGCGTCATCATCGCGGGCGCCGGTGGCGCCGCGCATCTGCCCGGGATGCTCGCCGCGACGACCTCGCTGCCCGTGATCGGCGTGCCGGTGGCCCTGGCGCGCCTGGACGGGCTCGACTCGCTGCTCAGCATCGTCCAGATGCCCCGTGGCGTGCCGGTGGCGACCGTCGCCGTGAACGGGGCCGCCAACGCCGCCCTGCTCGCCTTGCGGATCCTCGCCGTCGGCGACGAGGTACTCAGTGCCCGCCTCGACGAGCATCGTCGCGCCCTGGCCGACGAGGCCCGGGCCCAGGACCTCGGGCTCGGCCGTCCGACGGATTCTTAGTCCCTCTGGAGCCACTCGGGGTCGTCTGACCCCTATTCTGGTCAAGTGACCAAGGAGGTCCCATGGGTGTAGGGAAGCGTCTCGCGACCATCTTCAAAGCCAAGTCCAATGCCGCGCTCAACAAGATGGAAGATCCGCGCCAAACCCTCGACCTCTCCTACGAGCAGCAGCTCGAGAACCTGACCAAGGTTCGTCGGGCCGTCGCGGACGTCGCCACGGCCCGCAAGCGCGTCGAGATTCAGGCCGAGCAGTTAAAGAGCCAGGGTGACAAACTCGCCGAGCAGGCCAAGGCCGCGCTCAGTCAGAACAACGAGCCGCTGGCTCGAGAGGCCCTCACGCGACGCGAGGCCATCGCCGCACAGTTGCAGGACCTCGACACCCAGCACGCCACGATCGTCGAGCAGGAAGACAAGCTGACCGAGACGGCCCAGAAGCTCCAGACCGAGGTCGAGGCGTTCCGCACCAAGAAGGAGACCATCAAGGCCACCTACACGGCGGCCGAAGCCTCAGCCCACGTCTCGGAGGCGGTGAGCGGCATCTCGGCGTCGATGGGTGACGCGGGCGCCGCCCTGCAGCGCGCCCAGGACAAGGTCGCCGAGATGCAGGCCCGCAGCGGCGCCCTGGACGAGTTGCTGGCTTCTGGCGCACTGACCGACCTCACGAGTTCGCGTGACGACATCCAGGCCCAGCTCGACCAGGCGAGTTCCACGTCCAACGTTGACGCCCAGCTCGCCGCGATGAAGGCCCAGTTGGGTTCGAGCGACACCGAGAGCCTCGCCCCCGGAGCCGACCAGTGAGCTCCAAGTTCGAGTCCGATCGTGGTCTGAACTGGCGCATGTTCATCACCGGCTTCGCCCTGGTCCTGCTCTACGGGATCATCGTGACGGCGCTGCTTCGCCTCGGTGTCTCGACCCTGCTCGTGGTCGTGATCGCGCTGGGCGCGCTCGTGTCCCAGTACTACTTCTCGGACAAGATCGCCATGTTCTCCATGCACGCTCGCGAGGTCACCCCCGCCCAGGAGCCGCACCTGCACGAGATCGTCGATCGGCTCTGTCTGCTCGCGAACATGCCCAAGCCCCGGGTCGGCGTCGCCGAGATGGACATGCCCAACGCCTTCGCCACCGGACGGAACCCGAAGCACGCGGTGATCTGCGCGACCCGGGGACTCATGGGGCGACTGAGCGACGAGGAGCTCGAGGCGGTGCTCGCCCACGAACTCAGCCACGTCGCCCACCGCGACGTCGCCGTCATGACGATCGCCTCGGGCGTGGGCATGCTCGCCGGACTCATCAGCCGCATCGCCATGTGGGGCGCGATGTTCTCGGGCGGCGGACGAAGCCGTGACGGCGAGAACCTGGTGCTGCTCGAGATGATCACCTGGCTGGTCTCGCTCCTCGTCTACGTGATCGCCTACCTCTTGACGATGGCGTTGTCGCGCTACCGCGAGTTGGCGGCCGACCGCTCCGGCGCGATCCTCATCGGCAAGCCAAGCGTGCTCGCGAGCGCGCTCGTGCACATCACCGGCGACATCGGCCGGATCCCGCGCACCGACCTTCGCCAGGCTGAGGGGATGAACGCCTTCTTCTTCGCGCCGGCGCTGGCGAGCGGGACGGCGGCCTCGCTCTTCTCAACGCACCCCTCGCTCGAGGTGCGCCTCGACCAGCTGAACAAGCTCGAACGCCAGATGAACGGCTAGTGGGGCTGCGCGACACGCTCTTCGGGCGCACCAAACAGGTCGCACCGAAACTCGACAACCTCTTCGCGCTGCCCACGGCGGCGCTCACCCTCGAGAGCGAACTCGAACTCGTCACCTCGGGTCAGGCCGGACTCTGCTTCAAAGCCGGTAGCGGCGAGACGTCCAACACCACCGACGAGGACATCAAGCAGCTGCTCAACTTCGACGAGTCGGCGAGTGACGTCACGTTCACCACCGACCGGTTCGGGTTCCGCTGGATCGTGATCCACGACGTCGACATCACCACCCTGGTCACCCGGATCCACGGGGCCGACACCACCATGGTCGAGAACGGGCTCGGACCCCGACTACTCTGCGCGGTCTTCGGCTTCGTGGCCAAGACCCCGCCGGGCGACGGACCCGTGCGCCTCGTCTATCTGCTCAAGCAGGGCACGTTCTACCCGTTCGCCCCGACCGGTCCGGAACAACGCGACAACGAACTCGAACTTCGGGTCCGCTCCTTTCTCGACAAGGACCTGCCCATCGAGAAGGACCTCTCTCGATGGATGGCGCTCTGGGAAGTCCCCGTCGCCTGATCAGCTGTTGGATCGCTCGGCGAGCAGGTCCTCGAGCGCGTCGGCGTAGGCGAGGTCGAGCGCCGTCAACCCGCCTCGGTCGTGAGTCCACAACTCGAAGCGCAGATCGAGGTATGTGAGCGTCACCACCGGATGGTGGTCGAGGCGATCGGCGATCGCCACCTGGTCGAGGACCAACTGGGCCGCCTCGCGGTGACTCGCGACGTGCCACTCGCGAACGAGGTGACCCTCTACGAGGCGCCACGACGGACGTCGCGCGAGCCAGGCGTCGACCTCGGTCGCCGTCAGCCGGGCCGGCCTCACGGGTGGGTCATGGCCTCGGGCACCACGGCGGCGTCGAACTCCTCGGCCGACAGGAAGCCGAGTGAGAGGGCGGCCTCGCGCAGGGTCGTGCGCTCGTGGTGCGCCTTCTTGGCCACCTTGGCGGCCTTGTCGTAGCCGATGATCGGGTTGAGGGCGGTCACGAGCATGAGGCTGTTGCGCAGGTGGTGGTCGATCTGCTCGTAGTCGGGCTCGAGGCCCTCGACGCAGAACTCGCGGAACCGGTCACAGGCGTCGGTGAGCAGGTCGATCGAGTTGCAGAAGTTGTGGATGATGACCGGCTTGGCGACGTTGAGCTCAAGGTTCCCCCTGGAGTCCGCCATCGCGACCGCGGTGTCGTTGGCGTAGACCTGGATACCGACCATGATCATGGCCTCGGACTGGGTCGGGTTGACCTTGCCGGGCATGATCGAACTGCCCGGCTCGTTCTCGGGCAGACGCAGCTCACCGAGCCCGGACCGGGGACCGGAGCCGAGCCAGCGCAGGTCGTCGGCTACCTTGATCAGGCTCGCGGCCAGGGTCTTGATGGCGCCGTGGGCGAAGACCAGCGCGTCGTGCGCGGCCAGGGCGGCGAACTTGTTGGGCGCGGTCACGAACGCCTGACCGGTCAGGGCGGCGATCGTGGCGGCCACCCGCTCGCCGAACTCGGGGTGGGTGTTGAGTCCCGTCCCGACGGCGGTGCCGCCGGCGGCCAGCTCGAAGAGTCCGGGCAGCACCGCGGCGAGGCGCTCCAGGTCGGCGTCGAGCTGGGCGACGTACCCGGAGAACTCTTGCCCGAGCGTGAGCGGCACGGCGTCCATCAGGTGGGTCCGACCGATCTTGGTCACCCCCTCGTAGGCGCGCGCCTTCTCGTCGAGCGCGTCGCGCAGGCGGGTGACCGACGGGACCAGTCGGCCCGTGATCTCCATCACGGCGGCGATGTGCATCGCCGTGGGGAACGTGTCGTTGGAGGACTGGGACATGTTGACGTGGTCGTTGGGGTGGACGGGATCCTTCGAGCCGCGCTCGCCGCCGGCCATCTCGATGGCGCGGTTGGAGATGACCTCGTTCACGTTCATGTTGGTCTGGGTGCCCGACCCGGTCTGCCAGATCCGCAGCGGGAACTCCCCGGCGAGTGACCCGTCGATCACCTCGCCGGCGGCGCGTTCGATCAACTCGGCCCGCTCGCCATCGAGTTTGCCCAGGTCGTGGTTGACCCGCGCCGAGGCGAGCTTCAAGATGCCAAAGGCGCGGATGAGGGCCGGGGGCATGGTCTCGTGGCTGATGGCGAAGTGGTGGAGGCTCCGCTCGGTCTGTGCGCCCCAGTACCGCTCAGCGGGCACCTCGATGGTGCCCATGGTGTCTGATTCGATACGCACGTTGGTCATGGTTCCTCCTACTTGGTTTCCGTCGTTTTCGCCCCACCTCGACGATAGAGCGCGACGCCACGCTCGACGACCGAGCGCGCCGCGACCACGTCCTCGGCGCGAGGTCCCCCGCCGTCACCGGGCACCTCGAGCAAGAGGGGCAGTTCGCGCACCGCGGGGTGTCCGACCAACGCGGCCAGGCCCGCCTCGCCGATCTCGCCCTCGCCGATGTTCGCGTGCCGGTCGCGGTTGGACCCGAAGGCGGTCTTGGAGTCGTTCAGGTGCAAGCAGCGCAATCGCTCGATCCCGATGCGCCGGTCGACGTCCTTCAGTAGTCGACGCGCGGCGCTCGGCGTGGCGTAGTCGACACCGCTGGCGAAGAGGTGCTGGGTGTCCAGGCAGACGCCGAGGCGCTCGTCACGACCGCTCGCCTCGAGCAGGGCCTCGATCTCCTCGAGGCTGCGTCCGACCGTCCCGCCAGCGCCGGCGGCGTTCTCGATGAGGATCGGGCACTCGGTGTCCGCGCCCGCGTCGTCCAGCGCGCGAGTGAAGGCGCGAACCACCTGGTCTACGACCTCCTCGAAGCCGACGCCCTTGTGGCTCCCGACGTGCAGGATGACCCCCGACGCGCCCATGGCGCGCCCCACCGCCAAGTTGTGCGAGAGCGCGGCGACGGACTTCTCATAGAGCTCGGGGTCTGACGTCGCCAGGTTGATGAGGTAGGTCGCGTGACAGAACGTGTCGGTGATCGTCGGGTGGTCTCGCTGGGCTTCGCGGTAGGCCTCGAGCACCGCGGGCGCGTACTGGCTGGGCTTCCACATCCGCGGGCTCTGGACGAATACCTGAATCGAGGTCGCACCGATGGCGACTCCAGCGTCCAGCGACGGGATCAGGGTCCCGCCGCCGCGCACGTGCGCACCGATGTTCATAGCGACAAAACTACTAGGGTCACAACAACCGACCCAAAGGAGTGCCATGACCGAGACCTTCAGCGACGCGTCGCGGGCCATCTTCGCCAAGCGCGTCCTCGCTCACGTGGCCAGTCTTTCGCCGGACGGCTCGCCCAACGTGACCCCGGTGTGGGTCGAGCTCGACGGTGACGACGTGGTCATCAACACGGCCCTCGGAAGGGCTAAGGCCCGCAACCTCGCGTCCGATCCTCGCGTGGCGGTGTCACTCACCGACCCCGACAACCCCTACGTCGCGATCGCCCTGCGCGGAACGGTCGTCGGCTTCACGACCGAAGGGGCCGACGAGGTCATCGATCGCTTCGCGAAGAAGTATCTCGACGTGGACACCTACCCGCATCGCCGCGAGGGCGAGATCCGCGTGACGGTGCGCATCCGCCCGGACCGCATCGCCGCCCAGCCCGAGTAGTCGATCGACGGCGACGCGAGCGCGGCGAACGTCGAGGACCTAGTCGCGAAAGTGTCTCGTGACGTCTGGCGAATCGACCGGCGCGCCGTAGAGCATGGTGGTCCCGTCGCCCAGGTGGCCGTCGAAGGCGTACCAAACCGTGATGGGCCGAGGCGGCGCCGGGCGGTTGTAGGCGCCGCGCAGGCTCAAGACGTCGCTCGCTAGGTTGACCTCGTCGTCGGTCAGCATGGCTCGAACCACCGCGGCCTGCTCGCTCGCCCGCTCGCCCGCGATCACCACGTGGTCGAAGTCCGCGAGCCAGCTGAGCGTGGCGATGTCGCGAGCCGCCATCGACGCCGGGTAGTCCTCGCCGAGGCTCAGCCAGGGTCCGAGTGGGCCGAGGGTCCGGTCGCGGGCCCCGAGCGCGACGACGACGTCGCCCTCGATCAGCGACGCGACGACGGGTCCGCCGCTGCGCGTGTCCAGTCGTACGAGGTCTTGCACCGAGAGCACGACGTGGGTCATCTCCATCTCAGGGCTGGAGGTCTTCCTTGGGGAGGCGCTCGATGTTCACGTCGCGAAACGTGAGCACGCGTACCGAGGGGACGAATCGAGCCGCGCGGTACATGTCCCACACCCAGGCGTCGGTGAGCGTCACCTCGAGCATCGTCGGGGTCGTTGCTCGCACCTCGACGGCGACGTCGTTGGCGAGGTAGAAACGCCGGTCGGTCTCCACGGCGTAGTGGAACATCCCCACCACGGCCTTGTACTCCTGGACGAGCGCCAGTTCGAGGGTCGACTCGTAGTCGTCGAGCTCTTCGTCGCCCATGCGGGCCTTACGCGCGCTCGGTTACGCGCCGTTCCTTGATCTTGGCGGCCTTCCCGCGCAGATCACGGAGGTAGTACAACTTGGCGCGGCGCACGTCGCCGTAGGTCTCCACCTCGATCTTGGCGATCGTGGGTGCGTGGACCGGGAAGGTGCGCTCGACGCCCACGCCGAAGCTGATCTTTCGAACGGTGAAGGTCTCGTGCAGACCCGAACCCTGGCGACGGATGACGACGCCCTGGAAGACCTGGACGCGCTCGCGGGTGCCTTCAACGACCCGGACGTGAACCTTTAGGGTGTCACCGGCGCGAAAGGCCGGGATGTCGTCGCGCAGCGAGTCGCGGTCAATCAGTTCAGTCGGATTCATCAGCGTCCCCTTCGGGTCTCGGGCTGTAGAAGTCTAGCGGAATCCGTGGTCCTCTTCCACCAGGGCGAACTCGGCGAGTACGGCCCGGTCCTCGTCGCTGAGTCCGCCGCGCGCGCGGATCAGGTCGGGGCGTCGTTCGAGCGTTCGCGCCAGGGCCTGGGCCCGGCGCCAGCGCGCGATGCGCGCGTGATCGCCCGATCGCAGCACGTCGGGCACCGCGAGTCCTCGGACCTCGGCCGGTTTGGTGTACTGCGGGTACTCCAACAGCCCGTCGACGAAGGATTCGTCAAGGCTCGAGGCGTCGTTGCCCAGGGCCCCGGGCAGGAGCCGCACCACCGACTCGATCACGCACAACGCGGCCAACTCCCCGCCGGCGAGCACGAAGTCGCCCACCGACAGCTCGTCGTCGACGACCAGGTCGATCGCTCGCTGGTCGAATCCCTCGTAGCGCCCGCACAACAGTGAGAACCCGGTGCCCGACGCCAGTTCGCTCGCCACGGCGTGGCTGAAGGTCCGGCCCGACGGCGTCAGCGCGATGAGGGGTCGGGCGAGGTCGGGGGTCGCCTCGACGGTGCGAAGTATCGGCTCGGCGCGCATGACCATCCCCGCCCCCCCGCCGTAGGGGGTGTCGTCGACGGTGCGGTGGACGTCGTCGGTCTGGTCTCGCAGGTCAAAGACTCGCAGTCGCCAGCGGTCGCGTTCGGCCGCCCGACCGATCACTGACGTCGAGGCGTACCCGGTGATCGCCTCGGGAAAGAGCGTGAGCACGTCGACGCGCAGGGTCATTCGAAGAGACCGTCGGGGACGTCGACGTCGATGCGGACGTTCGCCTCGAGCGCCGTGACGAAGGTCAGTGGCACCAGCGCGCCACTGTCGAGCACGAGCAGGTCGCTCGCCGGGTTGGCCTCGACGTCGACGACCACCCCGCGCACGGTACCCGCGGCGTCATAGACGGTCGCCCCGTAGAGGTCATCGATCCAGATTGCGTCGTCGTCGTCATCATCATCGATCCGCGGCGCGCGCAGCACGGTCCCGCGCCACTGCTCGGCGTCCTCGCGTCGTTCGACCCCCTCGAAGCTGACCAGGAAGTGGTCCTGGTGCCGAGCGGCCGCTCGAACCGTGAGCGACCCGTGGTCGCTCGAGAGCGTTGCGCCCGGAGCCCAGCGTTCGCTTCGATCCGTCCAGAAGTCGACGAGGAGCTGGCCGCGAAGGCCGTGAGCCTTGATGATCCGTCCGACCTCGAGCACGCGCTCGTCGGACACGTCAGTCGACGATGTCTACCGACGTCGTCACGCCGTCGCGCGAACCCGCCGCACTCACCAGCGCTCGGATGGCCTGGGCGGTGCGACCGCGCCGACCGATGATCCGGCCCATGTCGTCGGGACCCACGCTGAGCGAGAGCACTACCTTGCCGTGACGCTCGGAGACGTCGATCGCGACGGCCTGAGGGTCGTCGGCGAGCGAGGACGCGATGAAGTGCAGGACCGCCGACGCCGTGCTCGCGTCGGGCGTGGCGTCGTCGTCGATGACGTCGTCGTCGATGATGTCGTCGTCGATGGTGTTGACGTCACCCTCGACGTAGTCGTCGTGCAGGTCGCTCACTGTGCGGCCTTTGACGCCTCGAAGGCGTCCAGTGCCCCGCACTGGCGCAGGAGCTTGGCGACCCGCTCAGTCGGCTGGGCGCCGTGTCGCAGCCAGTGGACGGCTCGCTCGTTGTCGATCGAGACGATCGTCTCGTCGTTGGCCACCGAGAGCCCGCGGGGCTGGTAGGTGCCGACGATCTCCAAGAAGGCGCCCGAGCGCGCACGACGGCTGTCCGAGGCCACGACGCGGTAGGTCGGTTGCTTCTTCTTGCCCATGCGCACCAAACGAAGTTTCACTGCCACGACGAACGTCCTCCAAGACTGTGTCCCGACCGGGACTGGGTGATGTACCCGAGCGTCTTAGTTTAGCGTTGTTTGGGGGGGGTGACCCGCCCGCCCTTCTTCTTCTTGCCCTTCGGCCCGGCTGACGGCGGCGCGGAACGCATGCCCGCACCGAGTGCCTCGAAACCCGGGGGCAGTGAATCACCGCCCCGTCGGGCGGCCATGGCCGCGAGTTTGCCCATTTGGGGCGGCAGTGACGGATTCGCCCCACCCATCTGGCGCATCATCTTTCGCATCTCGCCGAACTGTTTGAGCAGCTGGTTGACCGCGCTCACCGTCGTGCCCGAACCCGACGCGATGCGCGAGCGCCGCGAGCCATCGATGATCACGGGTTCGCGTCGCTCACGGGGGGTCATGGAGCGAATGATCGCTTCGACCTTGTTGAGCTCGCGGTCGTCGACGTTGGCCGCGGCGCTACGCATCTCCTTAGAGACCCCGGGCATGAGTTTCATCAGGCCGCCGAGCGAACCCATCTTGCGCACCTGGTTCAACTGGGCGAGAAAGTCGTCCAACGTGAACGAGCCGTCCATCATCCGACCGGCCGAGGCGGCCACCACGTCGGCGTCCATGGTCCGCTCGGCCTGCTCGATGAGCGATAGCGCGTCGCCCATCCCAAGGATCCGCGAGGCCATGCGGTCGGGGTGGAAGAGGTCGAAGTCCCCGACCTTCTCGCCGGTGGACGCGAAGACGACCGGCCGGCCGACCACGCCGCGCGCACTCAGCACCGCGCCACCGCGCGCGTCGTAGTCGAGTTTGGTGACGATGATGCCCGACAACTCGAGCACCTCGTGGAAGGACCGGGCGGTGAGCACCGCGTCTTGACCAGTCACGGCGTCGATGACGAGGAACGTGTAGTGCGGCGACGTCGCATCGCTGATGGCGCGAACCTCGTCCATCAACGCCTGGTCGATCGCCAGTCGTCCCGCGGTGTCGATGATGACCACGTCGCGACCGATTCTCGTGGCCTCGGCCACGCCGGCCCGGGCCACGTCGACCGGGCTCGACGGCTCGCTGAAGACGTCGACGCCGATCTGGGCGCCGAGGACCCGTAACTGCTCGACGGCCGCCGGGCGCTGGAGGTCGGCCGCGACCAAGTACGGCTGGCGGCCCTGCTGCTTGAACCACGCCGCGAGCTTCGCGGCGGTCGTGGTCTTTCCGGCGCCCTGGAGACCAGCGAGGACGATCACCGTGGGCGGACGTGACGCGTAGGTCACCTTCAGAGCGGTGCCACCCAGCACTTCGATGAGTTGTTCGTGCACCGCCTTGATCACCTGTTGGCCAGGGCTCAGGCTCTGGCTCAGCGCCTGACCGGCGAGTCGCTCGCGCAGCGCCGCGAGGAAGGCGCGCACCACCGATAGCTCGACGTCGGCCTCGAGTAACGCCGCGCGCACGTCACCGAGCGCGAGGTCGAGGTCGGCGTCGCTCAGGCGGCCTCGCGAGCGCAGCGACGCGCCGATCCGTTCGAGTCGCTCCGAGAGTGTGTCAAACATGGTCTGCAGGCTACCGTCAGGCCCGCACGAGCGAATCGATGAACTCGTCCGGATCAAAGGGGATCAGGTCGGTCACGCCCTCGCCGACGCCGACGAACTTGACCGGGATCGCGAGCTCGCGTTCGATCGCCACGACGATCCCGCCGCGCGCGGTGCCGTCGAGTTTGGTGAGCACGATTCCGGTCACCGACGCCGCGGCGAGGAACTCGCGAGCCTGGGCGAGCGCGTTCTGGCCGGTGGTCGCGTCGAGCACCATGAAGGTCTCGACGACCTGGCCGGGCGCCCGGTCGGCGACGCGGCGAACCTTGGCGAGCTCGTCGAGCAGGTTGGTGCTGTTGGCGCGTCGCCCGGCGGTGTCGGCGAGCACCAGGTCGGCGCCGCGCGCGCTGGCGCGACCCAGCGCGTCATGGATCACCGAACCGGGATCCGCGCCTTCACCGGCGCGCACCACGTCCGCGCCGGTGCGCTCGGCCCAGGTAGTGAGCTGTTCCGCGGCGGCGGCGCGAAACGTGTCCCCGGCCGCGAGAACGACCCGGCGGCCCGCGGCGATCTCGCGGTGGGCCAGTTTGCCGATCGTCGTGGTCTTGCCGACGCCGTTCACGCCGACGAAGAGCCAGACCGCGACCCGGCCGGGTTCGGCCTCGACGGTGACGTGTCGTTCGGCGACGAGCGACTCGCGCAGCAACCGACGCACCGTCGTCGCGACGCCTTCGGGCGCGCCGTCGCGGCGCAGCGCCTCGAGCACGGCGCCGGTCGTCGCGACGCCGACGTCGCTGCGCAGGAGCACCTCTTCAACGACGTCGAGCTGCTCATCGGTGATCGCCCCGGTCGCCGTGAGCGAGCGCACGCGCTCAAAGACCCCGCGCGAGGCCCCGAGACGCGAACTCAGCGTCGGCTCTTCGTCCAGTTCGGGTCGCTCGGCGATCTCGGCGACGAGCACGTCGGGCAGCGGCGCCACGACTTGCGGCGCGGCGGCGGCGCGGCGGCGGCGCGCGAACGTGACGCCAACCGCGACCAGTACGAGGATGAGCGCTACGACCAGCACCGACGCCAGAACCACGACCGAGCCGATCACGAGGCCACCTCGCGCGTGACGCGCTGGCTGACGACCTTCGAGGAGGCCCCGGGCACCATGGTGACACCGTAGAGGGCGTCCGCCGACTCCATCGTGCGCTTCTGGTGCGTAACGATCAGCAACTGCGCCTCGTCACGGAACTCGTCGACCAGGCTCAGGAATCGCTGCAGGTTGACGTCGTCCAGGGCGGCCTCGACCTCGTCCATCATGTAGAAGGGAGAAGGCCGCGAGCGGAACACCGCGAAGAGGAACGCGAGCGCCGCCATCGAGCGCTCCCCGCCCGACAGCAGCGAGATGCGTCGCACGTTTCGTCCCATCGGGCGCACCTCGATCTCGACGCCGGTGTTGAGCGGGTCATCGGGTTCGGTGAGCAGCAGTCGGCCCTGCCCACCGGGGAAGAGCATGCCGATGAGGTTGGCGAAGTGATCGTTCACGTCGGCCACCGCCGTCGAGAAGGTCTGCATGATCTCCTCGTCGAGCGCGCGCAGCACTTCTTGGAGTTCGCGGCGAGCACTGCGTACGTCGGCCACCTGAGCGTCGAGCTCCTGGTAGCGCTCCTCGAGGGCGCTCAGCTCTTCCAGGGCGAGCGGGTTGATGGGTCCGAGTGAGGTCATGCGCGCTTCGAGTTCGCCCACGCGCTGGTCCAGGGTCGTTCCCTCGGGGACTTCGACGTCCTCGACCGGACCGACCTCGTGGGGTTCGACGCCGAGGTCCCGGCGGATCGCCTCGTGCAGCGTCGCACGCTTCACCGCCAGTTCGGCCTGTTCGACCTCGAGTCGTCGGCGCTCGTCGAACATCGTCGAGAGCCGCGCGTCCAACTCCTGACGGGCGAGCCGGATCGCCTCGAGACGTTCCGCGCTCGCCCTGGACGCCTCGAGCTGTTCGCGGTAGGTCGAGTCCATGGCCTCCTGAGCGGTCGCCACGTCCAGGCCGGCCCGTTCCACGAGGGCCGCGAGTCGGCTGAGTACCCCCAGGTCGAACTCCAGGCGCTCGCGGCGCCGGGTCGCGGCCTGACGCTCGGCGGCGTGACCGGCCAGGCGTCGCTCGATCTCGGCTCGACGCGCCGCGATGAGGCGCCGTCGTTCCCCGAACTCCGCCTCACGGCGCGCCACCGCCGAGGCCATACCCGCGAGGGCGCGTTGGTCTTCGTCGAGGTCCGACTGGGCTCGCGCACGGGCCCGCTGGCGCTCGACGGCGCTGGTAACGGCGCGCTCGAGCTCGGGTATGCCCGCCTCGACCGCCACGCGTTCGGCGTCGAGCTTGGACCACTCCTCGTCGAGGGCCGCCGCTTCGTGCGCGAGGGCGGCGAGGGCCGTCGCGTACTCCGCGAGGCGCTCACGGGCCCGTTCGATGTCGCGACGCAGCGCGTCCACCGCGGCCGCGGCGGCGCTCGCGGCGGCGGTCGCCTCGGTCAAGGCCGTCCGTGCGTTCACCGCCGCTCGAGCGGCGGCCTTCGCGGACGCCTGAAGTTCGGGCAGGGACGCGGCAGCGCTCGCGGCGGCGTCGGCGGCGGCGTCCACCGCGGCGCGGGTGACGACGGCGCGGCCCGACGCGACGCGCCAGCCCGACGCGGCGAACCGGTCTCCGTCGGCGGTCACGATCACGAGGTCGGGGTGGGCGATCGCGAGGTCGATGCCGGTCTCCCAGTCCGGGGCGACGAAGGCGCGCGCGAAGAGCGCGTCGAGCACCACCGCGATGTGGTCGGGCGCGCCGGCGCGCGGACGCACCAGGTCGCGTACGCGCCGAGCTCGTCCCGGTGTCACGGGGGCGTCGACGTGGGTCTCCCCCGCGGCGAGCACCAGTCCGGCGCCACCGGCGCGGCGCAGGACCTCGAGTGCGGCGCGCGCCGACCGACGCCCGTCGACCACCATGGCGCCCACGGAGGCGCCGGCCGCCGATTCGACGGCCCGCTCAGCGCCCGATTCCACGTCCACGAGGTCGAGGAACGATCCGAGAACTCCCTCGAGGTCGCCGAGCAAGTCCCGACCGCCCGATCCCGACAGTTCCTCGAGGGCCCGCGCCAGCGCTTCGGCCCGGGCCTGGGTCCGCGCCGCCACGTCGGATCCCTCGCGCAGTTCGTCCTCGGCGCGGATCCGGCGCTGTTCGGCGGCGTCGGCCTCGACGGTCGCCGCGTCGCGCGCGTCGCGCGCGGCGGCGTCGGCCTCGATCGCGTCACCGAGAGCGACGTCGGACTGTTCGAGCCGTTCGAGTGTTGCGGCACTCGCGCGATCGGTCTCCGCGCGGCGCTCGGCGGTTCGCGTGCGACGCCCGTCGAGCGACGCGATAGTGCGCGCGAGCATCGTCGCGCGATCGCGCTGCGCGCGCAGCACCGCCTCGTCCACCTCGCCGGACTCGGTCCCGTAGGTCTCCTCGAAGGCCGTACGCACGTCGTCGTGCGCGCGTCGACGCTCGTCGAGCGCGTCGCGTTCGGGACGCAGATCGGACTCTTCGCGATCCAGCACGATCAGGTCCGCGTCCAGTCGCGCGACGTCGGCCTCGAGGGTGGCGATGACGTTCTCGTCGGCCGAGGCGTCCAGGGCTACGCGCAGGGCGCGTTCGCGTTCGCGGATGACCGAGTTCGTTCCGCGGGCTCGCTCGGCGAGACCCTGGAGTTGACCGAGCGTGGACGCGAGCAACTCCTCGCGGCGACTCGCCATTTCGGCGGCGGTGGCGGTGGCTTGCGCGTCCAGGACCACCAGCTCGCGTCGCACCGACTCCTCGTCACGCTTCGCGTCGGCCAGGCCCGCCTCGACCTCCAGGCCGCGACGCTCGAAGGTCTCGAGGCGCTCGCCGAAGAGGGCGCGCCGGGCCGAGCGCAGTTCGTGTTCGACGTCGGCGTAGCTGCGTGCCGATGCCGCCTGACGTTCCAGCGGCCGCATCTGGCGGCGCACCTCGCGCACCAGGTCGCCGAGTCGCTCAAGGTTCTCTTGGGTCTGGGACAGCCGGCGCTCGGCTCGTTCCTTGCGGCGGCGGTGCTTTAACACCCCGGCCGCCTCTTCGATGACCGCCCGTCGATTTTCCGAGCTGGAGTTGAGGATCGAGTCGAGCTGGCCCTGACCGATGATCATGTGCTGCTGGCGACCGACCCCGGAGTCACCGAGCAGCTCTTGGACGTCGAGCAGTCGACAGACCGTGCCGTTGATCGCGTACTCGGAGTCGCCATTTCGAAACAGGGTCCGCGAGATGGTGACCTCGGCGCCGTCCACGGGTAGTCGACCCGAGGCGTTGTCGAGGGTGAGTGACACCTCGGCGCGGCCGAGGGCCGCCCGGTTCGCCGTGCCCGCGAAGATGACGTCGTCCATCTTGGCGCTGCGCAGCGCTCGGGTGCTCTGGGCGCCCAGCACCCAGGTAACCGCGTCCACGACGTTGGACTTGCCCGATCCGTTCGGCCCGACGACCGCGGTGACGCCGGGTTCGAACTCGAGCACGGTGTTGTCGGCGAAGGACTTGAAGCCCTTCATGGTCAGTCGCTTAAGAAACACGGGTAGACGCTACCAACCTTCGCCGGCCCGGCCCGGCCCTAGGCCTGACAGTTCGGACAGTAGAAGGTCGCCCGCGTGCGAACCACGGTGCGTTCGATCACGCGGCGGCACTGAAAGCACGCCTGACCCTCGCGCCCGTAGACCTGGTGGTAGTTCTGATAGGTCCCGGGTTTGCCGTCGGGGTCGACGAACTGCTCGTCGGCGAGGGTCGACCCCCCGTACTTGATGGCCTCGGTCAGGACCTCGGTCATGGACCGGTGGAGTCGGCGGATCTCGATCGTCGACAACGAGTCGGCCGGACGGTCAAAGCGCAGACCAGCCGCGAACAGGACCTCGTCAGCGTAGATATTGCCCAGACCCGCGATGACGTCCTGGTCGGTGAGCACGACCTTGAGCGGCGTGGTGCGGCTGCGCAGGATGGCGGCGAACCGGTCCCAGCCGATCTGGTCCTCCAGCGGGTCGATGCCGAGGTGGGCGAGTTCGGGGACGCGCCGGCGCACGCCGAGGCCGTCGCCGCCCATCGCGAGCCGGGCGAACTTCGAGATCTCGACACTCGCGCCCTCTTCGGGGGGCTGGGAGACGAACAGCTCACCGAACGTGCGAGGATCGACGTAGCGCAGCTCGCCGGCCGGACTCAGGGTGAAGTCGACGTGGGTGTGCTTGGGCTTGGGGACTTTGGGGCTCTTCGCGCGCAGCAACTGGCCCGACATGCCGAGGTGGACCACCAGGTGGTGGCCGTTGTCCAGGGCGAAGACGAGGTACTTGCCGAGTCGCTCGGCCGACTTCACCGTTCGCCCCTCGATCAGGGTTCGAAAGTCCTTCGCCGACTTGTGGCGGCGCACGACGCGCCCGTTGGTGACCGTGGCCGACTTGATCTTCTTGCCGACGAGGTCTCGAGCGAGCGAGGCCCTCACGGTCTCCACTTCGGGTAGTTCAGGCATCGTCTCGACCCTCCCACGCCGCTCGCGCGGCCTCGGACTCAGCGCTCTTCTTGGACCGACCGTGCCCGACCCCGCGCGCGGCGCCGTCGACGCTCACGACCGCCTCGAAGGTGGTCGCGTGCGCCGGGCCACTGGCGCTCAGGGTGTAGGTCGGCGTGCCCAGTCCGTTGGCTTCGGCCCACTGGCGCAACCGGGTCTTGGGATCGACCTCGTCGGGCGCGCGCGCCGCGTTCGCCACGTCCGCGCCGAGGATCTCGCGAACGAAGCCGCGCGCGACGTCGTAGCCGCGCTCGAGGTAGATGGCCGCGACGACCGCCTCGAAGGCGTCGGCGAGCATCGAGGGTCGCTGGAGGCCCTGCGATTTGATCTCACCGCGACCGACGCGCAGGAACCGCGCCAGATCCAGACGCGTCGCGGCCGCGGCGAGGGCCTCTTCGTTCACCACGCGCGAGCGCACGAGCGAACCGGACCCCTCGTCGAGCGCCGGATACTCCGTCACGATCAGGTCGGCGATCGCGAGGTCGACGACGGCGTCGCCCAGGAACTCGAGGCGTTCGTTCGACGTACACCCGTGTTCGGCGGCGTAGCTCGAGTGCGTGAGCGCCACGAGCAGGACTGCGCTATCGGCGCGCAGCCCCAGTCGCTGCGCCAGTGTGTCCCGCGATGAGGGCAACTGGCCAGGCTCCGTTAGGACACGTGTAATTTTGCCGCCACGTACTCGACAGCGTCGTGGACCGACGTGAGACCCTCGAGGTCCTCGTCGTCGATGTGAAATCCCGCCACCTGGGCGGTGAGGTTCTCCTCGAGGGCCTCGACGAGTTCGATCAGCGCGAGCGAGTCCGCGCCGAGGTCACCGAAACCCGCATCCTCAGGGATATCACTGGGTTGCTTCTCGAGAATCTCGGCCAGTTCACGCTGCACGAGCGCCAAGATGGCCGAACGATCCAGCGGTGATGGTGCGACGTCCGCGGTCATGGACTCTCCTTTGCCTCCAGGCCAAGACTACTTATCCCGCGACCACCCGAGGGGAGTTACTCGCTTTTATCAGGACGAATCGCGAGCTGTAGTCGATTCACGACGTGGGCGTCGTCCATCTCGGCCGCGACCCGCAGCGCGTTCATCACGGCGGTCGCGTTCGACGAACCGTGACTGATCACGCAGATGCCCTTCAGGCCGAGCAGCATCGCGCCGCCCTGATTCTCCGGGGTCAGCGACTTGACGACCGGCATCAGGTGCGGCAGTAGTGAGTCCCCAGCGGCGCGCGTCTCGTCGTCGGTGCCAAATACCGAGAGCATCGTCGAGAAGACGAATTTGAGCGCTCCCTCCAGGGTCTTGAGCGCCACGTTGCCGGTGAAACCGTCGGTCACCACGACGTCGACCGGACAGGGAACGAGGTCGCGCCCCTCGACGTTGCCCGCGAAGCGCAGCCCCGACGACGCGAGCAGCTCGTGGGTGGCCTTCACGAGCGGGGTCCCCTTGGAGGACTCCTCACCGATCGAGAGCAGCCCGACCGAGGGGTCGCTCACGGCGTAGTGGGCGGCGGCGAAGGTGGCGCCCATGGTGGCGAACTGGACCAACATCTCGGGGGTGCACTCGGCGTTGGCGCCGGCGTCCACCAGGATCGAGGGGTGGGTACCCGGGTTGGGCAGCGGAATGGCGATGCAGGGACGGATCACGCCCGGCAGGCGGCCCATACGAAGGAGCGCCGCGGCCATCGTCGCGCCCGTGTTGCCCGCCGAGACCATCGCGCTCGCCTTGGCGTCGCGCACCAGTTCGGCGGCGCGCACGAGTGACGAGTCTTTCTTGGTGCGCACGCTCGCGGCCGGGTCGTCGTCCATCGCGATGACCTCGCTGCAGGCGACCACCTCGAGACCCATGGGGTCGCCGATCAGTTCGGGAACCCCGACCAACGTGACGCGCAGGCCCAACTCGTCAACGGCGCGGCGAGCCCCGGCGACGATCTCGGCCGGCGCGTAATCGCCGCCCATCGCGTCCAATGCGATGGGCAGCGTCAACTCAGTTGACCTCGACGGCGACTCGACCCTTGTACCAGCCGCAGTTCGGACACACGATGTGGGGCAACTTGGCCGTCGCACACTGCGGGCACACGCTGCGTGCCGGACGCTCGAGGCGCCAGTTGGCCGCGCGGCGGCTCCGGGTCTTCGCCTTGCTTGTCTTCCTCTTGGGTACAGCCATCGATCTTCTCTTTCGCTTCGAGCGGCCGAGCCGTTACTCGGGGTTCGATTCGTCGGACTCGTCCGCGAATCGAAGTCCGTCAAGTGTAGCCCAGCGGGCGTCCACCGGTGCGCGACAGTCGCACGTCGCCTCGTTGCGGTCGATTCCACAGTAGGGACAGAGGCCCTGGCAGTCCTCACGACAGACCGGGGCGAGTGGGAGTTCGAGCAAGATCGCGTCGTGCACCAGCGGGGCGAGGTCGACCTCGTCGTGGGTGTACAGATAGGCCAGGTCGTCCTCGGGCCCGCGTTCGAGCACGAACCGCTCGTCGACCTTCGCCTCGAGATGACCCTCGATGGGTTTCGAGCAGCGTCGACAGACCCCGAACCACGGCGCGCGCACGGTACCCGTGGCCCGCAGCCCCCCGCTGAAACTCTCGAGTTTCAGGTTCACCACCACGGAGGCGTCCGGCGCCACGTCGGACTCGCCCCTACCCCGGGGCTCGAATTCGCGCGCCTCGTCGAAGGGCGCCTCAAAGGAGAGCGCCATCGTGGACGGGCTGTTGCGCACCAACTGCGAGATGGCGGCGAGATACGGCGAGGCCACGGCCCTAGAAGGCGTCTTGGTCAAAGAAGGACGAATCGGCCGGGGGCGCCTCGTACGGCGAGGGCGCCGGGGCCGGCTCGGGGCTCAAGAAGTCGTTCTC
>JAKAZI010000011.1:29703-35169 GCA_021809495.1 Actinomycetes bacterium
CTGGTCGGTATGAAGAGGGTCTCGACTCCCGACAGCGAACGGTTCATCTGAGCCATCTGCAACTCACTCTCGAAGTCCGATACGGCCCGCAGCCCCTTGACGATCGCCGTGGCCTCAACATCTTTAGCCACGTTGACCAGGAGTGTCGCGATCGACACGATTCGAACCGACTTGATATGCGCACAACTCTCGGCGATCATCTCGCGTCGTTCGTCGAGATCGAACAGTGGTTCGGACTTCTGGGGGTTACGGATCGCGGCCACCACGATCTCGTCGAAGATGTGCGACGCGCGCTCGACGATCTCCAGGTGCCCGTTGTGGAACGGATCGAAGGAGCCTGGGATGAGACCGACTGTCATGGGGCCCCTTGCTCGTTCGGTTCCAACATCGTTACGAGCGTAGTGCCGTAGTGCTTGGTTTTGGTGACCGTCCACCCCGCGGGCGCTTCGGCGTACCGGTCATTCTCGATAATCACGCGCTCGGTCTCAACCGTTTCGAGCAGTGCGGCGACGTCGAGCGGTCCGTAGGGCGGGTCGGCCAGGACGAGGTCGAGGGCCCGTGGGGGGCGCCACCCCGGCAGCGTCGCGCGCACGAAGTGGACCTCACCGGCCAAGTCGAGCGATTCGAAGTTCGTCCGGGCCGCCTGGAGACACTCGGGGTCGGCGTCGACGAAGTACACCTGGGCCGCCCCGCGCGACAGCGCCTCGATCCCCATCGCTCCCGACCCGCAGTACAGGTCGGCCACGACGAGTCCGTTCAAGCCGCCGCGGCTCTCCAGCATGGAAAAGATCGCCTCTCGGGCGTAGTCGGTCGTCGGTCGCACCGTCGAGGGGATCTTGGCCCTGAGCGGCCGACCACGAGCCGCACCACCGATTACACGCACGCACTCAGGCTACGTGGTATCACGACTTGAACAAGTACTCCGCCTCGTCGGCCTCGACGAAGAGGCGCAGTTCATCGACCAGCGCGGGCTGATCGGCCAGGTCGTCGCCCACGAGCCGCTCGGCCGCGTCGTGGGCCGCGTCGAGCAGGTCGCCGTCTCGGGCGAGTGAGGCCAGACGCAGGTCGCTCGGACCGCGCTGGCGCGACCCGAGAATCGTTCCCTCGCCCCGCAGGGCGAGGTCGACCTCGGCCAAGACGAAGCCATCAGTCGTGCCGACGAGCGCTTCGAGCCTGGTCGCGGCGTCCGCCGACGGAGGATCCCCGAGCAGGAAGCAGTAACTCGTGAGACTTGAACGGCCGACGCGTCCGCGCAGCTGGTGGAGCTGGGCCAGTCCGAATCGCCAGGCGTCCTCGATCACGATGACCGTGGCCTCGGGCACGTCGACGCCGACCTCGATCACGACGGTGGCGACCAAGACGTCGAGTTCTCCGAGACGGAAGTCGTCCATCACCGCCTCGCGATCGGGACCCTTCATCTGACCGTGCACCAGTCCGACGCGCAGTCCGGCGAGCTCGTGGTTCGCGAGTCGCGTGTGCTCCGCGACCGCGCTCGCCGCCTCAATCACCTCTGACTCTTCGACCAGCGGACAGATGACGAATGCCCGGTGCCCCGCGGCCACCTCGTCGCGCACCCGCTGCCAGCAGCCGGCCCGTTCGCCCGGCGTGCGCGCCCAGCGCGTCGTGATCGGCACCCGACCGTGGGGTAGCTCGTCGAGCACCGATCGCTCCAGGTCGCCAAAGAGCACCATCGCGGCGGTTCGTGGGATAGGGGTGGCCGTCATGACGAGCAGGTCGGGCACGGCGTCGATCCCGGTGCGCGTGGACCCCTTCGCGCGCAGGATCGCGCGTTGTTCGACCCCGAACCGGTGCTGCTCGTCGATCACCACCACGCCCAGGGCGTGAAACGAGACGTCCTCGGTGAGCAGCGCGTGCGTGCCCACGACCAGGTCGATCTCACCGCGCGACAGCCGCGCCAGGACGTCACGCCGCTCGCTCGCGCGTAGCCGCGCGCTGAGTAGTTGGACCGCCAGGGGTCGCGAACCACCGAGCACGCCGGGGTCGCTCACGCGCAGGTCGGCCAGGTCGGCGCGGATCGACGCGACGTGCTGCTCGGCGAGCACCTCGGTGGGCACCATCAGCGCCGCCTGTTGGCCGTCGTCGACGGCGACGAGCATCGTCGCCAGGGCCACCATCGTCTTGCCGCTGCCCACGTCGCCCTGCAGGAGCCGGTGCATCGGCACTGGTGAGGCCAAGTCGGTGACGATCTCGCCGAGAACGCGTCGCTGGGCCCCGGTGAGCCGGTAGCGGTGGCCCCCGAGGAACTGTCCAACGAGTGACGTCGCGGCGGCGCCGGGTGCGAGATCGAGGTCGTTCGGCGCCACGGCGTGCGCGAAACCCGCCGATTCGCGTTCCAGGTGACGCCGGCGCAGGGCGAGCAACACTTGGAGACGCACGAACTCATCGAAGGCCAGTCGTCGCCGGGCGGGCTCGACGTCCTCCATCGAACCGGGGAGGTGGATCCCCCAGTACGCGCCGGTGCGCCCGACGAGGCCGTGCTCGGCGAGCACCCAGTCCGGCAGCGGGTCCAGAAGTGGTCCGGCGCGCCGCAACGACTCTTCGATGAAGCCCCCGAGCTCCCAGCTCGTCAGGCCAGCCTTGCCCGACGCCGGGTAGATCGGCACGACGCGACTGACCCGGCTGGCGTCGCGTTCGTCGCCGCTCGCGCCGACGATCACGTCGACCACCGGGTTGGCCATCTGGCGCCGATCGCGATAGTCGCCGACCTTGCCAAAGAACAGCGCCTGGGTTCCCACGGGCAGTTGCGTGGCGCGCCACGCCTGGTTGAAGAACACCACGTCGAGGGTCTCGCCGTCATCGACCACGGTGACCTCGACCATCGAGCGGCCCTGGCGCGTTCGACGGGACCGTACGGCACTGACGGAGCCGAACACGGCGGCCTCGTCACCAACGCTGAGCTCCGATACGTCAACGCGGCGGGTCCGGTCGACGTATCGACGCGGGTAGTGGGTCAAGAGGTCGAGCACGCTCGTCAGTCCGAGCGAACGCAACGCGGCGGCGCGTTTGTCGCCGACGTGGCGAAGTTGCTCAACGGGGATCTCGCCGAGCGGGCGCAGCCTGCGCGGCGCCAACTCGCTCACTCGAGACCGAAGAAGTACGGGTAGAGCGGCTGGCCGCCGTGGTGGACCTCGACGCCAATCGACGGGTGGGTCTCGCCGACGAACTCGGTGATCTGGCGGGTCACCGCGACCGTCGACCCCTCGCCCTCGATGATGGTCAACAGTTCGTGGTCTTCGCTGATCATGGCGTTCAGCAGGGCGATGCTCGCCGCCTCGACCGACTCGGCGATCGAGCGCACCGCGTTCGCGTCGACCCCGATCCAGTCGCCGACGTGGACGTCGCCGGCGTCGGTCATGGTGTGGCGCACGGCCCGGGTCACCTCGCCGGCGCTCACGTGGCGAGCGGCGTCGGTCATGGCCCGTACGTTGGTCGCCCCGTCGACGTTGGGGTCGTAGGCGAGCAGCGCGGCGAACCCTCCGACGATCGACGTCGTCGGCACCACCGAAACCGATGCGTCGACCAGCGCGTCCACCTGGTTGGCCACGGCCACGATGTTCGAGTTATTGGGCAGCACCACGACCTGGTCGGAACCGGTAGCGCGAACCGCCTCGACGAGGTCGGTGGTCGACGGGTTCATCGACTGACCGCCGCTGACCAGAACCCGAACGCCCAGGGACCGGAAGATTCGGCCGATTCCCTCGCCCGCGACCACCGCGACCACCGCGGTCACCGGCGCCGGCCCTTCGGATTCGATCGCGGCCGTCGCGGCGTCGCGCACCCAGCGTTCTTCGAGGACTTGCTCGGCGAGGTCGGTCACGCGGATCTCGCGCGGCCGACCGGCGTCGAGGGCCGCTTCGATCGCCGCCCCGATCTCGTCGGTGTGGATGTGGCAGTTGTAGAGTCCGTCACCGCCCACGATGACGATGGAGTCACCGATCCCCGACCACACGTCGCGAAAGGCGCGCATCCGATCATCCTCGGCATCGAGCAGGTACATCACCTCATAGCGCGGGGACCCACCGGTACTCGGCGTCGAGTGCGCGACGGCGACGTCGTGGACGTCGAGTGATTCGACCGATGGCGGCACCGGCAGGTCGTCGTTGTTCACGACGTGGCACAGCGCGTCAAAGAAGAGCAGCAGTCCCGTACCCCCCGAATCGACGACCCCGGCCTGCTTGAGCGCGGGCAGCTGCTCGGGGGTGTGCGCCAGGGCTTCGCGCGCGCGGTCGCGCGCGCCGCGCACGACTTTGGACAACGAGGCGGTGGCCGCGTTCGCCCCCTGAGCCGCCGCTCGAGCCACCGAGAGGATCGTGCCTTCCACGGGACGCACGACGGCTTGGCGAGCCAGCACGTCGGCGTGGCTGAGCGACTCGGCGAGCAGCGCGGGCGTGATGACGGCGACGGACTTGAACTTCTCGACCAGACCGCGCAGGAGTTGGGACAAGATGACTCCGGAGTTGCCGCGTGCGCCCATTAGCGATCCGCGGGCGATCGCGCTGCACACCTCGTCCATCGAGGCGTCGTCGGCGAGTGGACCGAAGGCGTCCACGACCGACTCGACGGTCAGAGTCATATTGGTACCGGTATCGCCGTCGGGAACCGGAAAAACGTTCAACCGGTTGATGACCTCCTTGTGTGAGCGAAGCAGCCCCGCGAACGTGGTGATCGCGGCGCGCAGGTCTTGCGCCGACAGTTTCGTACGGGAGGTCATCGCTAGCGATGCTACAATGGCTCTTCGGTTTTCACTCGCGGCCGTCAGCGCCGTGAATGCGTAAGGAGAAAGTTCATCATGGCGTCAGTCTGCGAGATTTGCGGCAAGAAGCCGTCCTTTGGCATGAACGTCTCCCACTCGCACCGTCGCACCAAGCGACGCTGGAATCCGAACATCCAGCGCGTGCGCGCCTTGGTCGGTGGGACCCCGAAGCGACTCAACGTCTGCACGGGCTGCCTGCGGGCGGGCAAGGTCACCAAGCCCGTACGCCGCGCCACGAACGCCTGATCACAGGCTGTGTTGCCAACCTCGACGCTCGAGGTCGGCACCCGAGAGCGTACGCGTCGACCGGCTGGCGGCGATTCGCCCAATCTCGATTGGCGCCGCTAACCCTCGGCTGTGAAAGATCAGTCCGAGTCGCGCCGGATCGTCGGTGACGATCAAGAGTTCGTAGTCCTCGCCGCCCCCGAGCGCTTCGTCGTCGGTCGCGCCCGACGCGACGGGCACGTCGTCCAGTTCAAAACCCACCGCGCTCGCGTCGCACAGTCGATGTAGATCGAGTGCGAGGCCGTCGCTCAGGTCCATCATCGCGTGCACGCCCGCGCCACGCGCGGCCAGCCCCTCGGCCAGACGCGGCCAGGGCCGCCGGTGGGCGATCACGAGCGGATGGTCGAGGCCGGCCCCCGCCTTACGCAGTCGAAGACCGGCGGCGGATCGACCCAGGGGCCCTGTGA
>JAKAZI010000057.1 GCA_021809495.1 Actinomycetes bacterium
GCAGCAACACCAGGTAGAGCCCGTTGCTCGCCGCGAGGTTCACTTCGGCCCGCAGCCACCCCGCGAGACCGAGTCCGATGCCGGCGAGACCCATCGAGCCGAGCAGGATCACCACCACCACCGTCGCTGCCCCGTGAACCCCGCCGTGCGGGCGCCAGCCGAGGGCGAGGGCGACCGCGGCGACCACGACGACCTGAATGATCTCGGTGACCAGCACGCCGGCGATCTTGGCCCCGATCAACCGGCGACGCCCGAGCGGGGTGACGTAGAGACGCCGCAACACGCCAAAGGAGCGCTCGAACCCGGTCGCGATCGAGAGCGCCACCATGGCGGTGGAGAGAACGGAGAGCGCGATGATCCCCGGGGCGATGAAGTCGACGCGGTGAGCCGTCGGCGTCGCGGTCACCCGGGCCAGCGAGAAGAAGACGAGCAAGAGCACGGGGATCGCGATGGTGAGCAGCAGCGTCTCGCCGCGGCGAACCGTCATGCGCACCTCGGCTCGCGTCTGGGCCCACCACGCCCTCACGGGAGGCTCCGTTCCTCGGCGATGAGCTCGAGGTACCGCTCCTCGAGCGAGGCGCGCGTACGCAGCGACACGAGTTCGACGCCGCGTTCGACCAGGAGGGCGCTCACGAGCGCGACCCGCTCGGGACTCGAGGCGATGCGACAGCGCAGCCGCGTCGGCGACTCGTTGGTCACGACGCACTCGAGGCGGCGCGCGAGCGACGCCGCGTCGATTGGGGCACTCGTCTCGATGACGAGTTCGGGCTCACCGGCCAGCTCATCGAGAGTCCCCTCGGCGACGACGATGCCGCGGTGCATCAGGACGAGGCGCTCGGCGACGCGCTCGGCCTCGTTCAGTTCGTGGGTGGTGATCAGGACCGCGCAGCCGCGATCGGCTTCGGCCGCGATGATGGACCGGATGGTCTGACGGCCCTCGGGGTCGACGGCGGCGGTCGGTTCGTCGAGTACGAGTACGCGGGGCCGCGCGATGAGCGCGAGCGCGAGCAACGTGCGCTGCTGCTCGCCGCCGGAGAGTCGGCGCCACGGGGTCGCGGCGCATCGGCGCAGTTCGAGCAGGTCCAGCAGGTCATCGGGGTCGCGGGGCGCGTCGTAGTAGGTCGCGGTCAGTCCCAACACCTGCGACGGCGTCATGGGGAACCAGACCCCGCCGCGCTGGAGCAGGGCGCCCGTGCGCACCACCACCTCCTCGTGGTCTCGGCGCGGGTCGAGTCCATGGATCCGCACCGTTCCGCCGTCGGGGTCGCGGAAACCGAGGAGTGTCTCGACCAGCGTGGTCTTGCCTGCCCCGTTGGGACCGAGGAGGGCGAGGACCTCGCCGTATTCGACGGTGAGACTCACGCCGTCGACCGCGTACTGGCCGTCGAAGGCGACGCGCAACCCGGTGACCTCGACGGCGTGACTCACAACCAACGAAACTAATGGGAAGCGGGGGTCAGCGTGGTGGACCGACCGGGCCTCGGTAGGCTCAGGAGGTGATCGATCTCGCGCAGTTGCGCCGTGAACCCGACGTCGTGAAGGACGCCCTGGCCCGCCGAGGAGTGGCCCCGTCGACCATCGACGACGCGGCCGCCCTGGACACCGAGCACCGCCGGCTGCTCCAGGAGACCGAGCGGCTCCGAGCCGACATCAAGTCGCTGTCGCGCCAGGTCGGCGAGGCGCGTCGCCACAAGGACCTCGCCCTGGCCGAGGAGTTGGCCGCGATCAGCCGCGACCTCGGCGACGAGGAGCGCCAGGCGTCGGCGTCGGTCGAGCTCGTGGCCGATCGCCTCCGGGACCTGTGGCTGCAGTTGCCGAACCTGCCGGCTCCCGAGGCGCCCGACGGCGTGGACGAGCACGACAACGTCGTACTGCGCCAGTGGTGGGTCGGCATGGACGACGGGGCCGACTTCCCGACCTTCGAGGAACACCAGCGGGTACCGCACTGGGAGACCGGGGCGCAGCTCGGCATCTTGGACCTCGAATCGGGGGCGAAGCTCGCGGGCTCGATGTTCCCGCTCTTTCGCGGCGTGGGATCGCGCCTCTTGCGCGCGCTCGGCGCCTTCGCGCTCGACCAGCACACGCCCGATTACGAGGAGATCCGTCCCCCGACGTTCGCCTTGACCGAGACCATGGTCTCGACCGGTCACCTACCCAAGTCGGCTGACGACATGTACGCGATCGAACGCGACGGGTTGTGGGCGATCCCGACGGCCGAGGTGCCGCTCACGTCGATGCTGCGTGGCGAGATCCTCGACGAATCGCGGCTCCCGATCCGCATGACCGCGCTCACGGCGTGCTTCCGCCGCGAGGCTGGGGCGGCTGGTCGCGATACCCGCGGACTGCTGCGCGTGCACGAATTCGACAAGGTCGAGCTCTTCGCCTACTGCACGCCCGACCAGGCCGCCGACGCGCACGCCGACATCCTGGCGCGCGCCGAGGCGCTGCTGCGCGGACTCGGACTCACCTATCGCGTGCTCGACCTGTGCGCCGGTGACCTCGGAACGTCCTCGGCGCGCACCTTCGACCTCGAGGTCTACAGTCCCGGCGTCGACCGATGGCTCGAAGTGTCGTCGGTGAGCTGGTTCCGCGACTATCAGTCTCGGCGGGCGAACGTCCGATACCGTCGAGACGACGGGTCGACGGCCCTGGTACACACGGTGAACGGTTCGGCGCTGGCGTGGGCGAGGATCTGGGCCGCGCTGGTCGAGACCTATCGTCAGGGTGACGGGTCGATCGAACTGCCGTCCGTGCTGGCTCCCTACCTCGGTTCGACGACGATCAGTCCGCGTCGCGGCTGACCTCGAAGCGATAGCCGACGCCTCGCACGGTCGTGATGTAGCGGGGTTTCTTCGGCTCGGACTCGATCAGGCCGCGGAGACGTTTGATGTGGACGTCGAGGGTCTTGGTGTCCCCGACGTAGTCGTGGCCCCACACCCGGTCGATGAGGACCTCGCGGGTGAGTACCCGGCCGGGGTTCTCCATCAGCAGGCGCAGCAGCGCGAACTCCTTCTTGCGTAGTTTGACCTCGTCGGCGTCGACGAAGCAGCGACGGGCGTCGATGTCGAGGCGCACCGGCCCGCGTTGGATCGTGGTCTCCTCGTCGAGGTCGCTGGTGTGCTCGTGTCGGCGCAACACGGCGCGCATCCGAGCCACCAGTTCGCGCAGCCGGTAGGGCTTCGTGACGTAGTCGTCGGCGCCGATCTCGAGGAGCAGGACCATGTCGACCTCCTCGCCCTTGGCGCTGACGATGATGATCGGGACGTCACTGGTCAGGCGGATCTCGCGACAGAGGTCCAGTCCACTCATCTTGGGCAGCATCAGGTCCAAGAGCACGATGTCGTACTCGCCGGCCGCGAAGCGCGCCGCGCCGTCGGCCCCGTCGCGCGCGACGGCCACGTCGAATCCCTCGCGGGCGAGTCCGACGCTGAGCGCGTCGATGAAGGACTCCTCGTCCTCGACGAGCAGGACGCGAACCGTGGGCTGGCGCGTCGCGGTCACTGGTTCACCGGGAGTTCAAGGGTGAAGGTCGACCCCTCGCCTTCGCGCGATTCCACCACGACCGTCCCGCCGTGGTTCTGCGCGACGTGGCGCACGATGCTGAGACCGAGACCGGTGCCGCCGGTCTCGCGGGCCCGGCCCGGATCGACGCGGTAGAACCGCTCGAAGATTCGCTCGAGGTCCTTGGCGGGGATGCCGACGCCCTGGTCGGTGATGGCGATACGCACGACGCGGGCCTCGACGACGCCATCGTCGGTGACGCCCTCGTGGCGCTCGGCGGTGATCGTGATGCGACCGCCGCCCGGGGAGTAGACGACGGCGTTCTCCAGGAGCGCGTGCACGGCCGAGACCAGCTGGCGGCGGTCCCCGACGATGACGATCGACGTGGCGGGCTCAACGAAGTCAATGGTCACGTCGTGCTGATCGGCCGACGTGCGGATCCGCTCCATCGCCTCGGAGACGAACAGCGCCACCGGCACCGGCTCGCGTACTGGTGAGCCCTCACCTTCGATCCGCGAGAGGTCGAGCAGGTCCTCGATGATCCGGTTGACGCGGAAGGCCTCGGTGTTGATCCGCTCGGCGAGGCGCCGGGCGATCGACGCGTCGGGCTCGAACTGGAGCGTTTCGGCGAGCAGGCCCAGTGCCCCCATGGGCGTCTTCAATTCGTGGCTCACGTTGGCGATGAAGTCGCGCCGCACGTCCTCGAGCCGTCGACGCTCGCTGGTGTCCTCGATGACCGCGAGCACGCCCAGTGGCCGGCGGCCGTCGTCGATGACCGACGCGCGCACGCTGAGCGTGCGTCGGGGTGGTCCGTAGATCTCGATCGTCCGGTCGGCCACGCCGCTCGACCAGCCCTCGGCCAAGCACTCGGTGACGGCCTGGGCGGCGATCGCCTCGCCGTAGCGGCTGGTCATCAGCGACTCGGCCAGGCTGTTGCGGTAGACGACCGCACCGCCCTCGTCGCAGAGCACGAGCCCCAAAGGCAGCGAGTCGAGCGAACGGCGCAGTCGGGAGGACTCGGCGCTCGACTCGCTCACGGCGGTGGTCGCGGTCCCGGTGACCTCTTCGAGGTACGCCAGGGCCGACTCGACCCGGCCGGTGTCACCGTGGGGTTCGACGCCGAGGCGCGCCCCCAACGCGTTGAGCCGCTGGGCGAGCGACCGGTGGTCTCGGAATCGATTGAAGAGGTAGCCGAGCAACGCGCCGAGAACGAGCATCCCGGCGCCGAGGGCGTATACGGCGGCGGGCGCCCAGTGGGCGACGACATTGACGGCGGCGGGAACGGTCACGGGTTCATTCTCGCAGACCTCGCCGTTGCGGCGGGGACAGCGACCGTTGCGAGTCCCAGAGAGAAAGGCCCCCGATGCGAATCCTCGCGGTTTCACTCAGTCCATCACTCACGGCGCTGCCCGGCAGCGCCGTGCTCATGCAGATCGCCAACGGTCTCGCGGCCTGGAGCCTCATCGGCGCGCTCGTCGCCCTGCTGCTCGGGGCGGCGCTGTGGGCGATCGGTAGCCACACCCAGAACATGCACCAGTCGATGACGGGTCGGCGCGCGGTGATGACGTCACTCGTCGCGGCCCTGCTGATCGGAGCCGCACCGCACCTGGTGGACTTCTTCTTCAAGGCCGGACAGTCGGTGCACTGATGGGCGTCAGTTGTTTACTCTCACCGCTGGGCTGCGCGACGACCTCGATGACCAAGGCCACGCTCGGCGACATCTTCAACGCGATGACCTCGTGGGTGCTCGCGAGCGTGTCGTGGGTGCTGCGCACCACCGGACACGTTCTCATCTCGACCGGTGACCCGTCGGCGGTGGTCCGCGCGGCCTCCGGCGAGTACGCGACGCTGATGAGCCTGGCCCCGGTGCTCTTGCTCGTCGGTCTGGTCATCGCCACGATCCACGGCGTCGTGCGCAACGATCCCGGCTCGCTGTGGCGGGTCTACCTCGGGGTGGCGCCGGGCGCGGTCCTCGCAATCGTGTGCGCTCGGCCGCTCGCGAGGATCGTCCTGGCGGCGACCGACGCGCTGACGGCGGGTGCGTCGGCCTCGGTCGCGAACCACGTGCCGGTGCTGGGCGCCCAGGTCAGCGTGCTCGCCGGGTCGACCCCCGGCTTCGGACTCTTGCTGGTGGCCCTCGCCGTGGCGGTCGGCGGATGGCTCCTCTGGTGCGAACTCGTGGTGCGGGCGGTCGTGCTGACACTGTTGATCGTCCTCGTACCCGTCGTGGTGCCGCTCGTCACCGTACCCGCGCTGCGGCGTATCGGGTGGCGGCTCGTCGAGACGTTCGTCGCCGTCGCGCTGAGCAAGGTCCTCATCGTGATCGCGCTCAGCGTGGGCTTCGCCGAACTTCGCGGCGGGTCGGTGACCGCGGTCGTGACCGGGGCCGTGACGATCATGCTCGCCACGTTCAGTCCGTTCGTGCTCCTGCGCCTCGTCCCGATGGTGGAGCAGTCGGCGATGCAGCACGTCGCCGGGTTGCGCCAGCGTTTCACCCACTCGATACAGTCCCTGCCGTCGTCACCGCTCGGCGCGGCGGCGCGGGCGATCGGGCCCGAGCCGCCACTGCCCGCGGCGCCCGAGCGTCCCGAGGACCTCGGGTTCGGCCTCTGGGAGGGAGACGACGAGATCCCGATGCCGCCCCAGGGCGGCGAGCCGCCCAAGGCCCCGGTCGGCCAGGCCCGACGTCGTGGCGGCCACGTGGCCTACTACAGCGACGGCAAGGGACCGGTGGTGGGATGGCACTTCGATGAGTGAGCCGCTCGGGCCGGGCTCGGCCGACATCGCCGCGCGGTGGATCGGGGTGCGCCGTCACCAGGCGGTGCTCGTCGTGGCCGGGCTGGCCGGCGTCGGCGACGGCCTCTTGCGGTCGCGTTCGGTTCTCGAGGTGGCGCTCGCGACGGCGCTCGCCGCGGGCGCGCTGCCCGTCGGCGCCCAGACGCTCGCCGGCCTCGCCAAGACCCTGGTCACCTTCGCGCTGCGGGGCCGCTGGAGGCGACTCACCGTGGTGCGCGTCGGGGATCGGGTCGTCGTCGAGGGTCGCGAGAGCGCCACCGTCAACGGTTTCGTCCTGCGCCACCGGGGCCGACTCGACCTCAACGGCCAGGACCACCGCGTCGCGGCCCGGCTGGCGGCCTTCGTCGACGCCGCCGCGTCGGTCGATCGACGCGACCGGAGTTTCTCGGTGCACGTGTGTCGCAGCGGGACGCGCGCTACGACCGTCCTCGTCACGCCACCCGACGGCACCGCCCCCGCCGGGTGGGACCGCGACGACGACGCCGTCCTCGTCGCGGCGAGCACCCCCCGGGGCACGTCGTGGTGGCTCGAGCGGTGGTGGTACCTGCGCACCACCGATCAGGTGACCTGTGTCCTGCGGCTGGGTGACCTGCGCGGTGCCCCCCACGACGCACTGCTCGCCGGGCTCGAGGGACTCGGTGAGAACGCCACGCTGTCCATCCAGGTCACCGCCGTCGGCGGGGCCGAGCGAGCGCGGCGCGTGGCCGAGCGCGCCGTGCACCGCCAGCGCAGCGACCGCGCGACCACGGTCGCGGCCGGGTTCCGTTCCACGGCGCGCAGCCAACTCGTCGATGCCCGCGCGCAGCGCCGAGAGATCGACGTGGCGGCCGGGCGGGCCCTCTTGCGCATGCGCGTGTACGTGAGCCTGCGCGCGACGTCGTGCTCGGCGTTACGCGACGCGCGCGAGACGGCTCTGCGCCGCGCGCGCGACGCCGGACTTCGCCTCGAGCGTGGCGGTGGGCGCCAGGGGCGGTGGTCGACCGACCAGATCACCGGGTCGATGACCAGCGAGGCGACCCACTGGATCACGAGCGCCGACCTCGACTCGCTGCGGGTGCCGTCCCACGACGCGGGCAGTGGCGTCGACGGCCGTCCGATCGGCGTCGTCGCGGGGGGCGCTGGCTTCGCGCTCGACCCCTTCGACCTCTACGGTGCCGGACTCGTCGCGAACCCCAACGTGGTCGTGGCCGGTGCGATCGGGGTCGGCAAGAGCACCGTGGTCAAGATGATGGTGGACCGGGCGCTCGCCCGCGGCCGGCGAGCGGTCGTCATCGACCCCAAGGGCGAGTACGGCGCCCTCGCGGCGCGATACGGCGCGCGCGCGGTGGCGCTCGGACGCGACGGGTGGTGTGACCCGTTCCTCGACGCCTCGGACGCGTCCTCCCTCGCGCGCGCCATGATCGCCTCGGCCCAGGGCCAGCCGCTCTCCGACGAACAGCACTTCGCCTTTGACGAGGCCTGGGAGGCGCTCGGCCCGCGTCGTCCCCAGCGGGTCAT
>JAKAZI010000058.1:0-5884 GCA_021809495.1 Actinomycetes bacterium
AGTCGAGCGCCGCGGTACGGGTCGCTGCCAGCGCGACGCGTGCGTCGTCGCCGCGCGCGTCGTAGTAGAGGAAACCCGCCACCAATCGGTCGGCGCGAAGCGTCGGGAGATACCCAATCGCCTCGTTACGATCAACCTTGCGGTAGCGATGACCGATCCGCCAGCCGCCGGCCCAGTCGTAGAAGCGCAGCGCGGTGGCGTAACCCTTGACGAGGGCCTTGGAGGCGACGCCATTGGATCCGAAGAGTGGGATGAGAAAGGGCAGCGGCCGTACGAGAAACGGGGCGTTCTCGAGGAGGCGCTGGCGTTCGCGGAGGTTCTCGTGAACGAGTCGGAACTCTTTCTGCTGGAGATAGCGAAGACCGCCGTGAACCATCTTGGAGGACTTGGAGCTCGTACCCGAACCGACGTCACCGCTGTCGATGAGTGCTACGCGCATGCCGCGTGACGCAGCGTCAAGCGCCACGCCTGCGCCCGTCATGCCGGCGCCGATCACGACGACGTCGTAGCGGGTCGAACCCAGCGCGCGGATTGCGTCGGGGCGCGCGAATGAAGACATGGCGCCATGTTGTCACACCGACACGAAGTAACTTGCGTGGTGTGGAGTTTGGACTTATCGAGCGCGGCGAGGCCGTCCGATGACCGTCGCCGGTCGAGCGCGTCAGCGTACGATGCCCGGTCGAGGACGGTGGGGGTTTTCGAGGTGGCATCTTGCATCGTCGCGCCCGAACTTGAAGGTGGCCGCGAGACGATGACCGGTCCGCTCACGGGCTTGAAGGTCCTCGAACTCGCCGGGATTGGACCGGGTCCCTACGCGTGCATGTTGTTGGCCGACCTCGGGGCCGACGTCTTGCGCCTCGAACGCGGCGACGTCGACGCAAAGGACGCGTTCACCTGGGATCTCTTGGCTCGTTCTCGCTCCTCGGTCGCCGTCGATCTCAAAAGTGAGGCTGGGCGCCAGTTGGTGCTGCGGCTCAGCGAACAGGCTGATGTACTCATCGAGGGGTTCCGCCCGGGTGTCGCAGAACGACTCGGCGTCGGACCCCAGGACATCGCGGTTCGAAATCCTCGGCTGGTCTACGGTCGAATCACGGGTTACGGACAGGAAGGTCGACTGGCCGAGCGTGCGGGCCACGACATCAACTACATCGCGATGTCTGGTGCGTTGTGGCCGATCGGGCGAGTCGGCGAACGACCCGTGCCACCACTCAACCTCGTGGGCGACTTCGGGGGTGGTTCGATGTTCTTGCTCTTCGGGGTATTGGCCGCGGTCTTGCACGCCCGTGAGACCGGCGAGGGCCAGGTAGTCGACGCCGCGATGGTCGACGGTTCAGCGTCGATGATGACGATGACCCACGCGTTTGAGAATCTTGGTTACTGGACCGAGGAACGGGGGACCAACATCCTCGACTCGGGCGCCCCGTTCTATGAGGTGTACGAGACCAGCGATCACCGATACGTCGCCGTCGGCGCGATCGAACCCCAGTTCTACGCTGAGCTGTTACGTGGACTCTCGTTAGCGGCGTCGACGTTGCCGCCCCAAATGGATCGCGAGTCATGGCCTTCGCTGAAGGAACGATTCGCCGCGATCTTCGCCACGAAGACGCGTGACGAGTGGGAGGAGATCTTCGTTGACACCGATGCGTGTGTCACGCCGGTCCTCTCGCCACGCGAGGCGGCCGAGCATCCCGTGAACGTCGCGCGTGGCGTCTTTGACGTCGATGGCACCGTGCAACCTAACCCGGCGCCGCGATTCTCGAAGACCCCCGGGGCGATTGGCGACCCACCCGGCTTGGCCGGGTCGGGGACCCGTGCGGGACTCGCCCGGTGGGGAATCGGTATCGATGACTTCACCGTCTTCCGTTCGGCGGGTGCCTTTGGGGGTTCGACGACGATGGGCGACGAAACGGCCTGAGTACGCTCAAACGGCCGAGAGTGCTGACCGTGCGCCAACACTGGTAGAACCGCTGAGCCGTGGCCGCCACACGGTCAACGGTGCGCCGCGATGGGGCTCATCGGGGCCTGACGCACCGCGATTTCGACGGTGACACCAGGGTGAGACGATGGCGGGACAATGGCGGGACGAAGTCCCTAGATGTTCACCACGGGGCACGTGAGTGTCCGGGTGATCCCCGGTACCTTCTGAATCGCACCCACGATGAACTTCCCGAGGTCGTCGACGCTCTCGGCTTCACACCGGACGATGACGTCGTAGGGGCCGGTAACTTCGAAAGATTCAATGACGCCCGGTACGGCCCGAGTCGCCGTGACGACGTTCTCACTGGAGCCGATTTCGGACTGAATCAAGATGTAGGCCTGAACCGCCATGGTGAACCTTTCCCTGTCGCGTTCATCCATCTTGCCCGGTTTCGACTCCCAACGCTAATCCCCGCGAAATCGGCGGCCGATATGCCACTGGAAGCAGTAGTCGCACCGGTACGTGTTGAGGTCCACGCCGTTGAGGGTCCAGGCCAATTGGGCGGCGCTCTGGGCCTCCGCCTGAGTTCGGTAGGGCTGTTTAGGCGTTCCGTCGCGCGTGAAATGGGACGCGACGCGGCCGAGCGGTCGGGTGGAAGGTCGTCGTCGGCGTCGCGGCATGACGTTATGAGGATAGCGATGACGGTCGGTAACATAGGTAGCCGTGAGTAATGCCGAGACCGAGATCCGCGAAACGACCAAGCCGGTCACCGATGACGGCGACCACGACCGGTTCGCTCACCTGGTATTGGAGGGCTACACGCCCCACGGCGGCGAGTACGTTCCGATTGGCAATTCCGTGGTCGAGGGAATGATCAACGCGACCCCCGTCCAGGCCTTGTGCGGGAAAGTTTGGGTGCCGGGTCGCGACCCGCAGAAATACCCGATCTGTCCGACGTGCAAGGAGATCGCCGCCTCACTCGGATGGTCGCCATCGTAACGGCGGCCTCAGCGTGAGCGAGACGTGCTGAAGGCGCATCGTGCCCTGGTCCTGCGTCACCATCGAGAAGACCGGCCCGGTCTCGTCGGTGAGGCCCTGGAGGCGCGCGGCTTCGAACTGGAGGTAATCCTCTTCAACGAGGCGAGTCCGACGCCCACGCTTGACGACGTTGACCTCGTGGTGATCCTTGGGTCGAGTTCGGCGGTGTACGACGCAGCCGTCGAACGGGCCTGGTTCGCCCGCGAGTTGGCGCTCGTCGGCCAAGCGGACCGCCGCGGCATAGCGGTGCTGGGCATCTGTTTCGGGGCGCAGGCTCTTTGTCGGTACTTCGGTGGCGTCGTCGAGCCCGGCAGTCTCCCCGAACTCGGTTGGCAGACCGTGCAGCCCACGGCCGGCTCACCGGTTGGACCCGGACCGTGGTTCGAGTACCACTTTGACGTGTGCCGGTTGCCAGCCGTCGCCACGACGTGGGCCGAGTCAAAAAGTTGCGTTCAGGCATTCGCCATCGGTCGACACGTGGGCGTGCAGTTTCATCCCGAAATTGACGCTGCCCAGCTGCGTGACTGGTTCGAGGCGGCGGGTGATGATGCCCGCGCCTTGGGCTACGACCCGACTGAGCTCATCGATCAGACGGCCCGTGAGGAACCTCGGGCCCGCGAACGGGCCCGGGAACTCGTCGAGGTCGTCATCGCACACGCGGGGATCTCCGACACGACGGCGTCGCCCGACGTGCCTCATTGAGGCTCGCGCCTCGGCGCGGCGCTCGATGCGGCCGGGTCACGGTCGTCGTTGCCGCGGTCTCGGTAGGATACGCCGGTGTCCAACCCCGCCGGCGAAGAGCTAGTTCGCATCGAACGACCCGCTACGGGTGGGGGAGTCGGTCGACTCAGCGATGGTCTCGTGGTCTTCGTGCGCGACAGTCTTCCGGGCGAGCTCGTCGCGGTTTCCATCGCTGAACGCACGTCTTCCTTCGCGCGTGCGGCGGTTCGGCGGGTCCTTGAGCCGAGTATCGACCGTGTCGTGGCGCCGTGCCGTTTCTCGGGCGCCGGTCGGTGTGGCGGCTGCGATCTCCAACACGCGTCGAGCGCTGGTCAGGCGTCGTGGAAGGAAGCGATCGTCGCCGAGCAACTCGGTCGAATAACCGGTATCGACATTTCGCCACCGTTGGTTCACGCCCCCTCGCCGGCGCACGGTAGCCGCACCCGGCTGCGCTGCGCGGTTGACGAGGAAGGCCGCCTCGCCTTGCGAGCGAGCCGGTCACATTCGCTGGTCGCGGTCGATCCGTGCTGGCTGGTCGACCAGCGCGTCGAGGAGGCGTTTTCGACGAGGTGGAGTCGAGCCGACGAGGTTGAATTACGGGCCATCGGTGACGGGCCACCGTTCGCCGTGGTCAAGCGACGCAGCGCGCGAACTGTCCGGTTGGAGGTCTGTTCTCTGCAGGGCCATCGAATCGATCCGGCGCCGATTTCGCGCGTCGCGGTCGGCGACGCGTACTACAACGTTTCACCCCAGTCGTTCTGGCAGTCGCACGTCGATGCGCCGTCCATGCTCCTCGAGCGGGTCATGTCACTGTCGGGTACCGAACGTGGTGATCGCGTCGTCGATCTCTACAGTGGCGTGGGACTGTTCGCGGTGCCCTTGGCCGCGGCCGTTGGTCCCACGGGGCGGGTCGTCGCGGTCGAGTCGTCGCCGCACGCCGTTCGTGACGCACGCGAGAACGCCGCTGGCCACCGTGGACTGCGCGTTCGCCAATCGATGGTCACCCCCGAGCTGGTTCGTAACCTCGTCGGTCCGACCGACGTCGTTGTCGTTGACCCGCCGCGCGCGGGGCTGTCCAAGGGTGTGGCCGCGGCCATCGCCGAGCGACGACCGCGGCGCGTTGTCTACGTGTCGTGTGACGCGGCCACGTTCGCCCGAGATCTTAAAGTCTTCTTATTCGGAGGTTTTTCGGTATCCCATATGGAGATCCTCGACCTTTTCCCCATGACCGAGCACGTCGAACTCATCGCGCTACTTGACATCGCCCCCTAGGTGCGCGACCATGAAGTTGAAGTCCGGCCATCGGGCGTCGAAGGGGGTCAGTAATGCTGAGCAAGTTGGACCACCACCACCGTGTGACACTGCAAAAGTTGTTCACGCACCCGTTGAATCACAATATTCAGTGGCACGACGTTTGTTCGCTGCTCGCTCGTTTCGGAGTCGTACACGAAACGCACCGGGGAAATTGGGCGGTGACGGTGGATGGGGAGACGATCTCATTCGGATCGACTCGAACCCGGGACCTCACCGAGGACCAAGTGGTCAAGGTTCGCAACTTCGTTCGCACGATGGGACTGACGCCCGAAGCAATGAACGCCGCCTAGAGCGGGTACCGTAAGGGGCCGTGCCACGGCTCCCGTTCGTCCTGTTACCTCCGTCGGAGGGCAAGATGGTCGGTGGCCGGTTGGCTTCGAGAGTGGGAGTCTTCGACGACGTGCTCGCCGAGTCTCGCGGCGCGTTGCTCTCGTCACTCGCGGTGGCGAGCGCGGACCGAGCAGGCGTGGAACGTCTGACCGGCTTGCGCGGCCCGCTCCTTGAACGCGCGGGTGATTCGTTCGCGCGACTCGTCGCCGGCGACGCTCCGCTCCTCGCGGCCTGGCGGCGCTACAACGGCGTCGTCTGGGTCCACCTCGACCCGGCAACGTTGAACCGGGCCCAACGCCGCCGAATTCTCGTGCCGTCCGCCTTGTATGGCGTCACGGCCGGTGATGACCTGATCGCCGACTACCGACTCACCTTGCACGCTTCGGTTGCTGGCGTTGGTCCGCTCGGCGCGTATTGGCGAGAGCCAGTCACCCGCGCGCTGTTAGCCGTCGTGGGGCGCTGCCCGGTCGTTGATCTTCTTCCGACCGAGCATCGTCGCGCCGTCGACGTGGAGCGCATCGCGGGGATGACCCGCGTGATCACCGTGCGATTCCAGTCCGCCGA
>JAKAZI010000058.1:5984-7672 GCA_021809495.1 Actinomycetes bacterium
ACAACCCTGTCGGTACTTCGAACCGGCGGATGGGGGTACCGCGGCAGCCTGCGGTTGCTTCGTCGGGCCGCGGTCGTCACCCGTGGCGGGGATGCGCTCCGCCTTGATCTGACGCGGGGCCGTCGCTTCGCTATCACCGTTGACGATCCCACCGCGTTCGCCGAGGCGTTGAATCGGTGAATCGGTGCCGCCGCGGCTCGAACGCCGCGGCGAGCGTGAGCGGTACGCAAAAAACCGATAGTTGAGATGTCCGTGATGTCGCGCGTCACAATCGTTGGCGCGCGGCGCGCTGACGCGCAGTGAAACGGGTTCGGGTGTCTTCGCAGCCCCGTGAAGCCGCCACGGGCGAAGGGCCCACCGCGCCGAGGCGGCCGGCGGATCAGCTCTGCACGACCGATGACCCCGCGACGAGTTCAACTAACTGGTGGGGTCGATCCACGAGCACGGATGCACCCGCGTGCTGGAGTTCGGCTGCGCTACCGTACCCCCAGGTCACGCCCACGCTCACAAGGCCGCATCGGTGGGCCGCGGCCACGTCGAAACGGCGGTCACCCACTAACCAACCATTGTCCGTCGAAGCGTCAAGTCGCGCGATTGCCTCGCCGACGATGACGTCTTTAGCCGTAAGTCTCCCGTCGAGGGATGCGCCAGCCACGACGGGAAAGTAGTGCGCGATGGATAGCGCCGTCAAGATCTGGTTGGCGAAGTCGACTCGTTTGGCGGTAGCCACCGCTAGCGGAATCTGTTGCGCCGCGAGGAACTCCAGGAGCGTCTCAATGCCGTCGTAGATCTGGCAGCGCTGGACTCCCTCGCGTTCGTAGTGGACACGGTACCGAGCGAGTACGTCGTCCATTTCGTCGGCGCCAAAACCCATCTGCGTGAATGAATAATCGAGGGGTGGTCCGATGAACTCGCGAAGTCGAGACCGATTCACGTCTCGGCCAAGGTCGTGGAGGGTGGCCTCAAATGACCAGAGGATTCCGTCCGCGGAATCAACCAGGGTTCCGTCGAGGTCAAACAGCAGCGCCGAGGGGCGAGAAAGGGAGCGGCACTCGCTGACGGTCACGACACGTCAGACTACTTCGCGATCCGGTCTGGACTCGCCTCGCGAACCTGAGCAATGCCGCAATGCGAGAACGCCAGCGTGGACAGCTGGCACAGTGTTGAAGATAGCGGGCGAGAGTCGATGCTCGTTGTCAACTACGTCCGGTCACTCGCGTTTCGCGATCGAGTACGTCGCCGACACGCTTCCTGCATTCGGCGATGGTGGCGCGCCTGCGCACTGCGTCCCTCGCTACAGGGACGCCAGCGACTCGACTGGAGTCACCGGCGTGGCGGGATCGAACTCGAGCGAGATCTCAATTCGTGGAGTCAGTTCGGCTTTAAGACCGGTTGGTGGTGCGCAACTCTCGCTACCTGTGGTGCGCATCCAACCGACCAGCCGGACACCCAACGAGCCGGACGGGCAGCGCCCGCACGGTGTCGGACCCGGGTTTGCCGCGAGAGGTTACGCCTCTCGCCTTGCGCACCAGGCGTCCGGTCTAAAAGCCGAACAGGCATGGTGGAGGTGCTGGGAATCGAACCCAGGTCCGTCGGCTTCTAAGTGAGCATTCTCCGAGCGCAGCCGATGGACATTGTCGGGGGGAGCACCGTCATCAGCACCGGTGCAACCCCGTAGTCAACTGAAG
>JAKAZI010000059.1 GCA_021809495.1 Actinomycetes bacterium
ACGCTGTCGAGTGCGCGGCCCACAACGGCCACCTCGGTCGAGCTCTCGTGGTCGCTCTACACGCTGGCCGACCACACCGTGTGGCTCTTGCCGACCTTCGTCTACCGCGGTCACAGCGGCGTTCGCGCGTGGGCCGGTCAGTCACTCGCGGTGCTGTCGGCTCCACTGACCGCTACGGCCGGCTGACTCAGCGACGTTCGATGAGATCGAAGTAGTCGTCTCGCCAGAGGTCGAAGTACTCCTCGGGCAACAGCACCGCGTGGGTGGGTTCGAGCTTCTCCACGAAGGACCGCTCGTGGCTCACCGCGACGATGGTGCCGCGCCACGAACGCAACATCTCGCCGAGCGCGTCGACACTCGCGGGGTCGAGGTTGTTCGTCGGTTCGTCGAGCAGCAGCAAGTTCGCCCGTGACGCCGCGAGGATCGCGAGGGCGAGTTTCGCCCGCTCTCCACCCGACAACGTCCCGGGCAGTTGGTGTGCGGCCGAGCCCTTCAGACCGAAGGCGCCCAATAGCGCCCGCCGCTGGACCTCGGTCTCCACGGTGGCGTCGGCGAGGTGCGCGAGCACGGTCTTGGTGAAGTCCAGCTGCTCGTGCTCCTGGGCGAAGTAGCCCACCTCGACGTTCGCCCCAAACTTGACCGCGCCGCCCTGGGGCCGTTGCGTCCCCGCGAGACAGCGCAGGAGCGACGACTTGCCCGCACCGTTTCGACCAACGATCAGGATGCGGTCGCCGCGACGGGTGATGAACGAGGCGTCGCGCAGCACGTCGAGGTCGCCGTAGCGCACGGCGACGTGGTCCACGGTCATCGGCACGTCGCCACTGCGCGGGGGTTCGGGCAGACGGAACTTGACGGTCCGCTCCTTCTTGGTGACCTCGACGCGCCCGACCTCGAGTTTGCCCACGCGTCGGTCGAGGACCTTCGCCTTGCGCGCGCGCGCCTCGGTCTGTCCCCGCATCGAGTCCGCCAGGGTCTTCAGTCGACTGATCTCCGCGTCCTGGGCCACCGCGAGCTTCTCCTCGGCCAGTCGCCGTGACTCGTCCTGGGCCAGGTACGAGGAGTAGTTGCCGCGGTATTCGCGCAACTGGCCGTCGCGCAACGCCAGGACCCTGCTGATCGCCCGGTCGAGCAGGGGTAGGTCGTGACTGATCACGACGACGGTTCCGCGGAAACGCTCCAACTCGTCGAACAGCCATCGCTTGGCCGCCATGTCGAGGTGGTTCGTCGGCTCGTCCAGCACCATGATGTCGGGCTGCTCGTAGAGCACGCGCATGAGGTCGACCCGCCGACGCTGACCGCCCGACAGCGAGCTGAGATCCTCGAGGAGCAGGGATTCGTCGAGTCCGAGCCCCGCCGCCAGCCGCGCCACCTCGGACTCGGCCTCGTAGCCGCCGCGCTCGCCGAAGTCGGCCTCGAGCGTCGTGAATCGTTCGATCGTGTCGTCGGTCGGGTTCGCCGCCAGTTCGTGGCGCGCGTGCTGCATGTCGGCGTCCAACTGGTCGAGCCCGCGCGCGGACAGCACGTGCGAGAGTCCGATCGGCTCTACGCCGAGTCCCCCGGGGATGGGCTCTTGGGGCAGGTGGCTCAGGGCCCCCTGATGGGTGACGCCGCCGCCGATGCGCAAGTGCTCGGGCGTCTCACCGCGCAGTACGGCGAGCAGCGTTGACTTGCCGACGCCGTTTCGTCCGACTACGCCGACCTTCTCGCCGTCACCGATGGTGAACGACGCTGGCTCGACGATCCGGCGCGCGCCGATCTCGATGGTGAGGTCCCGAACAATAAGCAAGGTATCGACCCTACCGGGACCGGGTCAGGCGACGATCGGTACCGACCCGCGAATCGGCGTGAACGAGCGACGTCTCGACCCGGGCCGGGGTGCGCCGACGGCGCGGCTCTTGGCTCGGGGTGTGCGATTCCACCCCTCCATTGTGCCCGACCCGCAGAGGTGTGCCACGATGGCGTCATGGCCGAACCCTTGATCGTCGACCTCTGGAGCGACGTCGTCTGCCCGTTCTGCTACCTCGGATCGCGTCAGTTGGACCTCGCGCTCGCGCGTTTCGAGCACCGCGACGCCGTGACGGTCGTGCACCACGCCTTCGAACTGGACCCGAACGCCACTCCGAGCCCGCTCAACCTCGACGAACTGCTCGCCGACAAATACTCGATGCCCCTCGAGCGCTCGCGCGAACTCCACGCTCGGCTCAGTCAACAAGCCGCCGCGCTGGGTCTCACGTGGGCCCTGGACCGGGCGCGACCCACCAACACCTTTGACGCCCATCGCCTGATCGCGCTCGGCGCGTCACAGGGACTGGGTGCGCCGATGGCCCGTCGCCTCCACGCCGCCTACTTCAGCGAGGGGCTCGTGGTGAGCGACCCGTCGACCCTCGACCAGCTCGCGAGCGAGGTGGGCGTCGTCGGCTCCGCGTCGCTCTGGACCGGCGACGAGTTCGCCGACGCCGTGCGCGCCGACGAACGGGTCGCTCACGAGATCGGCATCAGCGGTGTGCCGGCCTTCGTGATCGACCGCGCCTTCCTCGTCTCGGGCGCCCAGGGCGAGGACGCCATCCTCGACGCACTCACCCGCGCCTGGGCGCGTCGCTGACTACTCCTCGGACGGCACCACGGCCGCGGTCGCCACGGTGTGCCCCTCGTCGAGGTTCATGACCCGCACGCCCGTCGCGTCGCGGCCCTGCGAAGACACCTCACGCACGGGGGTGCGAATCAGCACGCCACCACTCGACGCGAGGAGCACCTCGTCGGAGAGCTCGACCATCAGGGACGCGACCACGAAGCCCCGCGCCGCCGTGAGTCGGATGGCTCGCACGCCCTGGCCACCGCGGCCCTGGACGTTGAAACGGTCGGTCTTGACCCGCTTGCCGAAGCCGGTGTCGGTCACCAAGAAGAGGTCGGCGTCGTCACGAACGACGTCGAGCGAAATCGCCCGGTCGTCGCCCTTCAGGCGGATGCCCCGGACGCCCGTCGCGTCACGGCCCATCTCGCGCACTTCCCCTTCGTTGAATCGGATCGCCATGCCACGGAAGGTCACCATCATGAGGTCGTCCTCGCCGCGGGTAGCGACCACGCGCACCACTTCGTCACCGTCGCGCAGTTTGATCGCGATCCAGCCCTCGCGACGAGATTTGTCGTATTCGGAGAACGACGTCTTCTTGACCGTGCCGTTCGAGGTCGCGAAGACGAGGAACTCGTCCTTGGGGAAGTCGTTGGTCGCGACGATCGCCTGAATCGATTCGTTGGGCTGCAGGTTGAGCAGGTTCACCACCGCGGTGCCCTTCGCCGTGCGCTCCTTCATCGGGATCTCGTGGCCCCGAAGTCGAAAGACTCGTCCGCGGTTCGAGAACAGCAACAGGTGCGCGTGCGTCGTGGTGTGCACGATCTGGTCGACGAAGTCCTCGTCTCGCAGCTTCGCTCCCTGCACCCCTCGCCCGCCTCGTCCCTGCGTGCGGAACGCGTCGGCGGACACCGACTTCACGTAGCCGGCGCGGGTCATCGTGATCACGATGTCCTCGTCGTCAATGAGATCCTCGACGCCGAGTTCGCCCGGGTCGTTCACGATCTGCGTGAGTCGCTCGGTCGCGTACTTGTTCTTGATCACGGTCATTTCGTCCGTGATCACGGCCCGCAGTTTCGTGTCGCTGGCGAGGATCGACTCGAGCTCGGCGATGGCCGCGCGGAGTCGCGCCATCTCCTCTTCGAGTTCGGTTCGACCGAGTCGGGTGAGTCGCCCGAGGGTCATGTCCAAGATGTGGTTCGCCTGCTCCTCGGAGAACGAGAAGGGCTCGGCCATCAGCGCGACGCGCGCGGCGGGTCGGTCGTCGGATCCGCGGATCGTGGCGATGACGAGATCGAGCATGTCGATCGCGCGAAGCAGTCCTTCGATGATGTGCGCGCGGGCCTGCGCCTTGCGCAGTCGGAACTGGGTGCGTCGGGTAACCACTTCGACCTGGTGGGCGATGTAGTGCGTCAGCGCCTGAGCCACGTTGAGCGTGCGCGGCACTCCGTCGACGAGGGCCAGCATGTTGACCGCGAACGTGGTCTGCAGGGTCGTGTTCTTGTAGAGCTTGTTCAGCACGACGTTGGCGTTCGCGTCGCGCTTCAAACGGATCACGAGTCGGGCCTGACGACCCGCGGAGTCGTTTTGCACTGCGGCGACTCCCTCGAGGTCGCCCGACTTCACCAGGTCGTAGATCTTCTCCTCGACCGACTCGACCGAGACCTCGTAGGGGAACTCGGTCACGACGATGCGGGTGTCGCCGCGGTGCTCTTCGACTTCGGCCACCGCGCGCACCTTGATCGAGCCGCGTCCCGTTCGATAGGCGTCCAGGATGCCCTGTCGTCCGAGGATCTGCGCGCCGGTCGGGAAATCCGGACCCTTCACGAATCGCATCAGGTCGTCGGGGGTCGCCCCGGGGTTCGCGAGCAGGTACAGCGTCGCGTCGATCACCTCGCCGAGGTTGTGCGGAGGGATCTTGGTCGCCATCCCGACGGCGATCCCCTGCGAGCCGTTCACGAGCAGGTTCGGGAATCGGCTCGGCAGCACGGTCGGCTGCTGATTGGTGTTGTCGTAGTTGGGCTCGAAGTCGACCGTCTCCTCGTCGATCGAGTCGAGGAGTTCCAGCGCCAGCGGGGCCAGTCGGCACTCCGTGTAGCGCATGGCGGCCGCCCCCTCGTCCGGACCGGTTCCGCCGAAGTTGCCGTGTCCGCTGATCAACGGGTGGCGCATCGAGAAGTCCTGGACCATGCGCACCAACGCGTCGTAGATCGCGCTGTCGCCGTGGGGGTGATACGTGCCCATGACCTCGCCCACGACCTTCGCGCACTTCGTGTGCGGACGGTCCGGACGCAGTCCCTGGTCGAACATCGAGTACAGGATGCGCCGGTGCACGGGCTTGAGTCCGTCACGCGCGTCGGGCAGGGCTCGCGACACGATGACCGACATCGAGTATTCGAGGAACGAGCGTTCCATCTCGAGGTTGATCTCAATCGGCTCGACGTAGCCGACGACGACGTCGGCCCCTTCGTCCGGCGTGTTCGCCGAGTTGTTCTTCTTGCGTGCCATGGTCCTCCGGTCCTAGATGTCTAGGAATCGAACGTCTTTTGCGTTGGTCTGGATGAAGTGTCGACGCTGGGGGACGTCGTCGCCCATCAGGATTGAGCAGACCTCGTCGGCGAGTGCGGCCTGCTCCACGGTTATCTGGAGCAGGGCGCGCTTCGTGGGGTCCATCGTGGTATCGCGCAACTCGTCGTAGTCCATCTCGCCGAGTCCCTTCAGGCGCTGGAACTCGTTGCGGTGGTCCGGGTGTTCCTCGAGGAACCGGGCCTTGGCCAGGTCGTCGCGCAGGTACACCTTCTCCTTGCCCACGAGCGTCGAGAACAGTGGCGGTTGGGCGACGTACACGTGGCCGTTGTTCACCAACTCGGTCATCTGTCGAAAGAAGAACGTGAGTAGCAGTGTGCGGATGTGACTTCCGTCGACGTCAGCGTCGGCGAGCAGGATGATCTTGTCGTAACGGACTTTGCTGACGTCGAAGTCCGCCTCGACGCCCGCACCGATTGCGGCGATGAGCGCCTGGATCTCGGTGTTCTTGAGGATTTTGTCCGAGCGTGCCTTCTCGACGTTGAGGATCTTGCCGCGGATCGGCAGGATCGCCTGGGTCCGTGGGTCTCGGGCGTCCTTCGCCGATCCACCCGCCGAGTTGCCTTCGACGATGAAGAGTTCGCACTCACGCGGATCACGCGACGAACAGTCGACGAGCTTGCCCGGCAAGCCGGCGCCGTCCAGTGCGCTCTTTCGCCTGGTCAAGTCCCGCGCGTGCTGGGCGGCCATGCGAGAGCGCGAGGCCTGGATGGCCTTCGCCACGATCTGACCGCCCTCGCGAGGATTCTCCTCGAGCCAGTCGGCGAGCTTCTCGTTGGTGGCGCGCTCGACGAGGGACCGGATGCTCACGTTGCCGAGCTTTCCCTTCGTCTGACCTTCGAACTGTGGTTCGGCGAGGCGAACCGAGACGATCGCGGTGAGACCTTCGCGGATGTCCTCGCCCTTGAGGTTCTCCTCTTTCTCCTTCAGGAGGTTGCGCTTGCGCGCGTAGCGGTTGATGACGTTGGTGATCGCCTTGCGAAAACCTTCCTCGTGCATGCCGCCCTCGATCGTGGCGATGCCGTTGGCGAACGAGTGAATGCTCTCGTAGTAGCCGGTGTTCCACTGGAACGCGACCTCGACCTCTTGACCATCCTCCGACTGCTCGTAGTAGCCGACCTTGCGAAAGAGCGACTCCTTGGAGTTGTTGAGGTGCCGGACGTAGTCGACGATTCCCCCGGAGTACTTGAACACCTCCTTGGCCGCCCGACCAGCCCGCTGGTCCGCGAAGCGTATCTCGAGTCCTCGGTTCAAGAACGCCATGATCTGAAGCCGTTCGGTGACCGTCTGGGCCCGGAACTCCACCTCGTCGAAGATCGTCGGGTCGGGAACGAAGGTGACCGTCGTGCCGGTACGGCCGTTCGGCGCGAGCCCCGTGACCTGCAGTGAGCCCTGGGGTTTTCCCCCGTCGCGGAACTCCAGCTGGTGGTGGTTACCGTCCCGGTCGATTTCGAGCGTGAGCTGCGAGGAGAGTGCGTTCACCACCGAGACGCCAACGCCGTGAAGACCACCGGAGACCTTGTAGCCACTGCCGCCGAACTTCCCTCCGGCGTGCAAGACCGTGAGCACGACCTCAGCCGCGGACTTTCCTGGGTACTGCGGGTGATTGTCCGTGGGGATGCCGCGACCGTCGTCCACGACGCGACAACTGCCGTTGGCGAGGAGTGTGACGTCAATCCTCGTGCAGTAGCCGGCCATCGCCTCGTCGACCGCGTTGTCCACCACCTCCCAGATGAGGTGGTGCAGGCCCGCGGGGCCGGTCGAGCCGATGTACATGCCAGGGCGAACCCGAACTGGTTCCAACCCCTCCAGGACGGTGATGTCACTCGCCCCGTAACTGGCTGAACCCCTGGATTTTCCGGTCACGAAACATTCCTCTCGGTCGTGAAAATTTGGCGCGCCACAGCGCAGCCGACCACCACAGTTCGACCTGTTCATCCTACCCGACTGGGTGTCACGTCCTGCCCTGGCCGCGAGGCCCGAGTGGCCCGATTACGAAGCAATCGTTGGACGAATCGAGTGTGGTGCGTCGTCACCGAGCGACGCGAAGGCGACGAGGATCCTGGGGGCGTCCTGGGTGATCCGCTCGGCGAACGCGCCCGACGGAACCTCCACGACCAGCACGCCGTCCTTAATGAACAACGGCTGGCAACGCCCACGAAGTGGTTCGTCGACGCTCTCGTCCCAGATCGATCGAACCTGGTCGATTTGACGCATGTCGACCCGTTTCAGTCGTCCCGCCACCACGTTCAAGATGTCGCCCAGTGCGGCTGGTTCTTCGTTTTTCCTTCTCATTCGCGTCCCGTCGACAGGTCGATGATCGATGCCGGTTTCATCTTGCTCGGTAGCGGCATCGCGGTCGTGACCAAGGTCTGGCCGACCGGCAGCAACTGGAGGAGACGGTCGCT